>JALHRF010000221.1 GCA_022841545.1 Bauldia sp.
TCCCGGGACGGGCGTCTACCACGTCGTCCAGGGAGGGCCGAACTCGATCGAGCTCCGCTCCATCCGGGCCGAGGGCCTGATCGTGCTGCGGCACGCCCACCCCGTGAAGAAGGGGACCGGCGCCGCCGAGGGGGGAGACCGCTTCGCCTCGACGGAGGACATGGGCCTCCTCGCCCTCGCCACGCCGCCGGGCGAGTTCCGGATGGAGCACATCGACTTCCAGGTCGGCGGCGGCGAGATGGGCTACACGGAGTTCATCGTCGACAAGAGGGACGGCCGGAGCATCCGGTGCTCGGTGCGGGTGCGCATCGGCGGCCAGGTCGTCTTCGAGCGGGAGTTCCCCGGCCTGCTGGCCTACCAGGACTTCCTCGGGCGGGAGTTCGACGCCCCCGGTCAGCTCCCGGAGAACTCGACCCTGTTCGACCCGGAGGGGCCGGACGACTTCTGAGCCCGCCGGGACCCGTGTGCGCGGCGCCGGCGCCGCGCGCGGATGTCAGCTGCAGTCGCCGTCGAACTCGCTGCGGGGCATGGGAACGTCGGACCCACCCTGGACCAGCACCTGATCACGTCCCAGCGCCAGCAGGTCGTCCGCCGAGACCGCCGGTCCGTGCAGGGCTGTGCCGTCCTGCCCCTCCAGCGTGCCGTCGATGATCCAGACCGTGTCGCCGGTGGGCCCGACCGCGGCGTCGCCGCCCCACTCCGCGCCGGGATCGGCGGGCCGGAGGATGCGTGGAGGCGCGTCCTCGACCGCCGTCCAGGCACCGACCTCGGCGTTCTGCTCGTCGTCGGCCATGTCGGATGTCCTGCCCTCCGCGATGCTGACCACGACCACGCCCTCGCGGCAGGCGGCCACCAGCACCTCCAGCCGTCCCGAGTCGTCGCGGGCGGCGCCGAGCCTCCCGACCTGCTCGGTGGGTTCCACCAGGTTGCCGCAGCCGACCAGGAGCAGCAGGACGGCCACACTCCCGCTCACGACGCGCATGCCACAGCGTGTCAGACACCCCGGCTGCCGCGGCGCGCGCCACGACCGAGGAGAGCGGCGGCAACGGGCGGGGGATCTGTCGCCGGAGGGATCGCGAGGGCAACCCCGTCGGGTCGGGGGATCGGGATGATGGGCCGTGTCGGGCTCGAACCGACGACCTTGGGATTAAAAGTAGGTCTGAGCGGTCTCGGGCCTTCTCGGACTGTCTCGGAGCACGAGCTTGGCTTTGGGCTTCTCGCTGGTCGGCGGGCGATGCCTTCTCGGGCCGTCTCTGCTCGTCTCGTTGTCACCCTGTTGTCACTCAGACGGGCCGATGAGTGCTGCGCCGGCTCCCCCCACGGCGAGCGATCCGAGGCTACGCGAGCTCCTCGAGCGGGGCCTGGCCAGGGCACGCGAGCGCGAGGCGCTGATCCTGCCGAAGCTGGCCCACGCCGCACTGCCGGCGGAGTCGCCTGAGCGCACCGCGCCGAGGATGCTCGGCCTCGCCTCCGACCGCGCCTGCGTGGAGTCGAACCTCGCCCGCAAGGGTCTCTGGCGCTCATCTGCCGGCGCCGGCGGCGAGCTGGTCCGCCTGCTGGACGCCACCGACCAGCTCGGCACCGTCCGGCGCATCGACGCCGGCCCGCCGTTGGGTGCCCTCGCCTTCGATGTAATCGTGTGGGTCTGCTCGCGCTGGCGTGAGCTCGGCTCCGCTGAGCGCCACGTGCCCTGCACCCTCGAGGCTCTGGCCGCCGACCTCGGCTGGCGAAAAGGGGGCGGCGCCTCCGTCGAGTTGGCCGCCGTCCTCGACGCGTTGCGCCAAGCCACGTTCCGGGCCCGGGTCTACAACGCCCGTCTGAAGGAGACGCGCGTCGACACCTTCGGCCTCATCGACCGCTGGGAGCGCGGCGAGCCCTGCCGGCCGGGCCGCCCGGCCCGACCGGGGTTCGTCGTCCTCGGCGACTGGCTCCACGAGCAACTCACCCGCGACCACGTGACCTACGTGAGCTGGGCTGAGATGCGGGCGCTGCGGAGCGCCACGGCGCGGAGGCTCCTCGTCTATCTGGACGCCGAACGCTTCACCGGAACGAGGTGGACCCGGTCGGTCGACGATCCGCTGCTGGCGACGCTCGGCATCACCGCGGCCCGGCCGCACCACCAGCGCGCCACCCTCCGGCGCGCGGCGGCCGAGATCACCTGTGCCGCGAACCGCTACCGGCTGGTCGACGTCCAACCGGGAGCGCGGCGCGGCGAACACCGGCTCATCGCCGAGCGACGGACACCACCCCTTGCGTCCGTGGCAAGGCGGGGCAGGTGACGCGATGGACCGGGGCAGGCGATGCGATCAGAACGGCGGTCCGGCCCATTTGGAACCCGGCGGCGCAGTCGGTGCGATGCACCGAGGCGGTCCGTGCGATGGAGCTGGGCAGTTCGTGGGATGCGACCCGGGCAGACCGTGCGATGTGCCACGCCAAGAATCACCTGCAGCACGCGAGGAAAAGACGGACGCAGTCCGTGAGAAGTCCGAGATTCAGTCCGGCGTCGAGACGGCCCCCTTACTCGAAGCGAAGGCGAGGTCCCAGGCGGCTAGCCTCGCGACGACGACTTGACGATGCGGTACCTCGCGAGGCTAGCCGCCTGGGAGGACGGATTGAGAAAGAACCTCTCCACGAAGCCGTTTTCCCCGGCCAGGCACAGAGAAAAGAATGACTACAACGCAACGCGGCAGTGATACGTTTCGGCCGTGACCAACGCCCACACACGGCGCCAGGCAGCCCTGGAGGCAATCGAGGGCGTCCGCAGCGGCGGGCTGGCCCGAAGCATCGAGAGCGAGTCCATCGACTTCAAGGAGGAGTCTGGGACCGTTGGCCGTGACGGCGTCCGCCGGCCGATCGATGCTCGGGACGTGGGCGCGGCGCGCGCGCTCGCCGAGGAGGCTGCCTGCCTGGCCAACTCCGATCAGGGAGGGGTCCTGATCGTGGGGGTCGATGATCGAGCCGCAGGCGAGCGGGCCTTCGTCGGGGCACACCTCGACGCGGCGTGGTTGCGGCAGCGGATCTACGCCCTCACCGTTCCCGGCCTCGCAGTCGACGAGCCGGAAGAGCTGACGGTCGCCGGTGCCCGGATCTACCTGGTGAACGTCGCCCCGGCGCTGGAGGAGATCCGCTGCCAGGGGAAGCTGCGGGCGCGGCTCGGCACCGACTGCGTCGAGCTCACCGGCGATCGGGCGCGCGAGTTCCTGGAGCGCAGACGCAACTACGACTGGAGCGCGGCGCCCTCGGGGCTGCACCTCTCCGACGCCTTGCCCGAGGCGCTGGCATCGGCCCGCAGACACTTCCGCGACGAGCACGGGGCTGAGGCCCAAGGAGACCTCGCGCTCGTGCGTCGGCTCGGCGTAGCCGCCGACGACGGCGAGGACCCGGTCCTGAGTAGGGCCGGTGCTCTCCTTCTCTGCAGATACGGGGACGATGGCGGCGGCCTCGATGTGCAGGTCAAGGTCGGCGAGGGCGCGCCCTCCCGGACGCGCCTCGAGCTGCACGCTCCCCTCATCGTCGCCTTCGACCGCGCTTGGGCCGAACTCGATCGCGTCCTCCCCGCCGCCGCCGAGATCGTCGGTGCCCAGCGCCGGCGGATCCGGGCGCTTCCGATGACGGCCATCCGCGAGGCGCTCGCCAACGCGATCGCCCACCGTGACTATCGCCTCGTGCGCGGCGCCACCGTGATCCTCGCCCTCGGCGAGCCGACCCGGATCCTGAAGGTGACCTCGCCGGGAACCCTGCCACCGGGCGTCTCGGTCGATCGCCTGATCGCGACCCCCTCGCGCCCACGCAACCCCGCTCTTGCCGGGGCGCTGCGCGCCCTCGGCATCGGAGAGGGCGAGGGCATTGGCATCGACCGCATGTACGGGTCCATGCTCCGCGAAGGGCACCCCGCCCCCGAGATCGAGGAGGCGGCCGGCGATGTGTCGGTGCGGCTCGCCGGTGGCCGCCCCGATCCCGCGATCCTCGATCTTTACGACCGCATCCTCGGTCGCGAGCCGGAGTTGCAGAACGACGTGCGCACCCCCATCGCCGTCAGCCTGCTGCTCGCCGAGACGCCGCTTCGTCCCGAGCGGCTGGCCGAGGCGGCCCAGTGCTCGACGACCGAGGCACTCGAGGCCCTCGATGCCCTCGAGCGCGTCGGTGTCGTCGCTCGCCTGGCAAACCGGGCGCGTTCCTTCTCCCTCACGCCGGATGTGCGCGCCGAGCTGGGTGCGAGGGTCGCCTACCAGCCGCGGCGGGCGATCGAGGAGCACTGGCAGCTTGTGCGCGCCTACCTCGACTCGCGGCCGGCCATCGGCCGAGACGACGCTGCGGAACTCCTCCAGGTCAGTCCCGTGCGCGCATCGCAGGTGCTCAGCGAGCTCAGCCGGCGAGGCGACATCGAGCCGGTGGATCAAGCCCGAGGGCGTGGCGTCCGGTACCGGCTGGCGAACTAGGACCACTCCCTCGCGCGGCAACCCTTGGCGCTGGAGTGATGCCAACGGCAAGGCGCGCTCGACGACTCCCGCTCGACCGTTCGGTGGCAACAACTGACGCGGGAATGAGGTGGCCTTCCGGCAGCTCTCCGCTCTCGTTCTGTTGGGAACGCCTTAGACAGCAAGGGACAAGATGGCGAAGCGGCCCAAGCGAAAGAAGAACAAGGCGCTAGAGAACCTGGCGGAACCCCGCAGCGTGGTCCTGAGGACCACCGACCTGTCGCTCGCCGCTCATTTCTTGGGAAGGCCCGACTTCCTAACGAACCCGCTACCGCCGCCCCCGGCTGACTCCCCTTTTCCGGAGCTGCCGCCCTGGGAGCTACTGGCCAACGAAAGCATCGTCATCACCGGCCCGGACGATCTCTTCGCCGTTCCCGTTCGTCACCGCGCCGACGCCGCTGACCTCCAGGTGGAGTACGGACCGTTCGCTCTGTATGCGATATGTCGAACCGAATCGAGCATCGAGGATCTAAAGGCGCTCCAACCCGAGAGCGCTCCCATCGAGCTTGAAGTCCTCTATGTCGGCCGGGCCACGGGGAAAGCGAAACCGCGGTCTGCACTCGACCGAATCGATGCGGGCCATACGAAGTACCAGCAGATCCTCGAGGACCACCTGGGAGATCCGAGGTTGTTGATGTTGACAGTGGGATCCGGCCTGACGTGCAACGTCATCACCGCCGCCGATGACCCGAACGAGGCACCCGTCGTCCGCGAGATGCTCCCCCGGGCGCTGCGAATCGCTCTCAACGAGGCGCTGGTCATAAACCACTTCCAGCCGGCCTATAACGATCAACTGGTTGACGCAGATCTCAGGGAGACAGCGGTCTTCGCCGAGCTTCGCGCTGCGGGAGTCAAGCTGGTCACTCTGCCCCTTTCGTTCGAGGCCGCGCCGCTGAGGCTCTGGTCTCCGGCCGTTCCGGCAGCCACGATCCATTGGATAGCCGCTCTGACGGGGCTCGAATTGGGCAAGGGCCGCCGCGAGGCGATCCCCTCGCCGAGCGGCTCGCCGTGGCCCGAGGGGGTCGAGGTTGTGCGCCAGATGCCCGAGCCCGGCTTCGTGGCCGCCACCTGGACGCTCGACGATGGGCGGAAGGCGCTCGGCGTCTTGCTCGATCCGACGTTCCCCCACCTCACCCCGGGCGAGCGCCTCGCGATTCACCGGCGCAACGCCGCGCAGATCAGCGGGCGCTGCTGGTGTGGCGCGGTCGCCACCCCCGGCGGCGTGCAGGCAGGCGATCGGGCGGAGCCCACCTTTCTGCACGAGCACGACTGCCCGGCGGCCGATGACTCGCCGCCAATCCGCAGCGCCATAGCCAAGATGGCGCGCAGCAGCGACGCATGAGTAGCCCGGCCGAGCGCAGGATCGATCCCAGCGCCGAGACGCGCGCGTGCCGGCGGCGCCTCCGCGACCTGCGCTGGGCCCCTGGAATAAGCCGAGGGCGCTCGGGTCGGTCGAGCCCCCAGGGGTTTCAGGCAGCGCGGCGTGTGGCTCCATTGCCGTGGGCCCGGACGCTCGCCTCCCATAGCCGGCGGTTTTCCGCCCGAACGCCCGCCATGCCGCGTGACCGCGCTTCGCTCCAGTGGGCACGGGGCTTGCGCTGGCTCTTGGCCGGCTCCGTGGCCGTACGTCGGCTCGCTCGCTCTGGGCGCCTGCTCCCGCTCAGCGACGCTGACCGCTTTGGAAGGGAAGCGACAACCCGATCAGGCGTCGGCGGCTGGGCTCGCCGCTTAGGTCAGTGCGCGCTTGGAGAAGCTGGGGGCTGTCCTTCCGACAGGAGGCTCGACAACTCGGCGCCCGAAAGTCGCCGACTCTCCTCTGCTCGCCCGGCGCTTGAGAAGCCGACCTCCTCACCTTCGAGCACCTCTTTCTGGCCACGCGTCTCGGCCTCGTCGGAGAACTTGAAGCCGTCGCGTGGGCGTCCGTCAGACCCGAGCACCCGGTGGGCATTCGGGCAGTCCGAGCAGCGCGTGATGTGCTGGCCCAGCGGCTGCGCGGCAGTGACGACGACCTGGGCCAGGTCGCCGTAGGTCGCCCATCGGCCCTTGGGCACGTGGCTCAAGATGTTGTGGAGGCCCGTCCAGTCGAAGGCCGCGCCGTCTGCGTCGCCCGCCACAGTGGGCAAATCGCGACCGTCGGGAAGGCGCCACCATCGAGGGCCTCGCGGGTTTCTCTGGAGGTCGGCCGCCTCCGCGAGGATCTGCTGGACGATCGTCGTCGGCCGATAGCGCTTACCGTCGTAGGCCCATTCGAGGGGCCCCCGGGGGTCGTTGTGCCATATCGCGCGGCCCCTCTTCGGATCCGCGGCAATCCACTCCTCGATCTGCAACCGCACCTCTGCCGTCACCTCCTTGGTGGGCTTCAGCTCGAGCTCGGTTCCCTCAATGTCTCGGCACGTCACCAGGGGTGCGGGGCACGTGGCGTGATCGGGTCTGCAGGCTACCTCCGCCTCCGGACACTCGGTCGGCGGCATCCGCTCACCGCGGTTGGGCGTGCCGGCCACATGCCTCTGGTCGTCACCGCGGGACTGTGCGCCCAGGGTGCGCAGGATGCGTCGAGCGTGGGCCGGACTCGTCACCATGTAAGGACGGAGGTTCCTCCGCGGCACCGGGCGGCGATACGTTCCCTGCGTGCTAGGCGACAAGACCAATGAACGGCAGCGACTCGCAAAGCTCTCGTGGGCCGTAGACGCCACCGAGATGCACCGCGACGCGCGCCGTCATGAGCGCGAGCGTCTCGATGCTCGCGACCGGTCGATCGTTGCTGCCGTCCGCGCAGGTGCGCTCCTGTCGGAGATCGCGGAGGCCGCAGGCATTACTCGGGCGGCCGCATCGCTTGCCGCACGAAGGGAACTTCCACCGCGTACGGGACGCGGTGGTCCGTATGCGCGTCGCAGAGGCACGGCCGCCGCTCTCGAATCGGTCGCCGAAGCCGCAAGGAAACTCGCCGAGGCCAAGGAGGCGAGCCTCGTAGCCAAGAGGCGGCGCGACGGCGCGATTGCAGCAGCGGTGGCAGGCGGCACAGGCGTAGGCGCTACGGCACGGGCTCTCGCGATGACGGCTCCTGCAGTGTCGCAGATCGCTCGTACGGGCTCACGAGACGCTGCCACAAAGAACCCCGGCGGCGCAGTTGCATCGCCGTAGAGATGGGCGCACAAACCATAAAAAGAGCTTGACGAAATTCTTCTTGCCCTGTAGCTTTGTGACACCAAATCAATAGTGGCCCGGCGGCGCTGTGAACGCCCCGGGCCGTGGCAACCGAAAGGACTATTCGGATGCGTTATGACCGTACCAACGGGTGCGCCGCCGCGCTTGCGGGCACCGCCGCCCGCCCCTGCCAGGGAAGCGGGGCCGCCGATGCCCGCTGACCTCAACATTGTCGGCCTGGTCGGCCGACTGACCCGCGACCCGGAGCTGCGCTACACGGCCGCCGGGGAGGCGGTCTGCTCACTGCGCCTCGCGGTCGCCACCCGTACCCGCGCAGGCGAGGGCTGGGAGGACCGACCGAACTTCTTCGACGTCGCGGTCTTCGGCCGACACGGCGAGGCCGCCGCCGAGCACCTGGTGAAGGGGCGTCGCATCGGCGTCGCTGGTCGCCTCGGCTGGCGTGAGTGGCGCACCGACGACGGCGGCCGCCGAGAGGCGGTCGAGATCCTCGCCGCCTCGGTCCAGTACCTCGACGCGCCGCGCACCAGCGACGCCGAGCGGGAGCCGGTCGGCGCGACGAACGGAAAGGGGGCCGCCCATGGCGACGACCTCCCCGCGTGAGCGTCCGCCGCTCGCCCTCGCACCCGCGCCGGCTCCTGCGGCCGACGCCCCGCGCGTCGACCAGGCCGAGGCC
>JALHRF010000222.1 GCA_022841545.1 Bauldia sp.
AGCCCGTCGTGGCCGCGCCCAAGGCGGCGCCCGCCGCCGTCCCGAAGCCCGCGGCGGTGACGGCGAAGCCGATCGCCCCGGTCGTGGCCGCCAAGCCGGCGGAGCCCGCCGCCGTGCCGGTGAAGAAGCCGGCCGTGAAGGCCGATTTCAAGGCCGGCGAGTTCATCGTCTACCCGGCCCACGGCGTCGGCCGCATCGTCGGCATCGATAGCCAGGAAGTGGCCGGCTACAAGCTCGACCTCTTCGTCATCAGCTTCCTCAAGGACAAGATGACGCTCCGGGTGCCGATGATGAAGGCGGCGAGCGTCGGCATGCGCAAGCTCGCCGATGCCAACACCGTGAAGCGTGCGCTCGAGACGGTGCGCGGCCGCGCCCGCATCAAGCGGACCATGTGGAGCCGCCGGGCGCAGGAATACGAGGCCAAAATCAACTCCGGCGACCTGATCTCGATCGCCGAGGTGGTACGCGACCTGTTCCGCTCGGAGAACCAGCCCGAACAGTCCTACAGCGAGCGGCAGCTCTACGAGGCGGCGCTCGACCGGATGTCGCGCGAGATTTCCTCGGTCAACCGCATCTCCGAGACCGAGGCGATCCGCCAGATCGAGCAGAACCTGGCCAAGAGCCCGCGCCGCGGGGTGAAGCCCGAGGACGTGGCGGCGCCCGCCCAGGACAAGGCCGCCTGACACCGCGCTGACTTCGATTTGATCACGGACGGGCGCCGGTGGGGGGAACCATCTGCGCCCGTTCCGTCTTTCCGCTCTGATCACCCCGCGATCACGCGCTGCCTCACAGCATTGTGTGATCCGATGCCCCGGTCGCAACGTAGACTGGTCACGGGCGATGCGGAGCCGGAAAGACGAGGATATGGGACGGGCAGCAGCAGGAACCCCGCGCGATTTCGTCAGGGCCGCCATGCAGGCGCCCTATCTCGAACGCGACGAGGAGCACACGCTGGCGGTCCGCTGGCGCGAGGCACAGGATCAGGCGGCCCTCCACCGCCTGACCCAGGCCCATATGCGGCTGGTGATCGCCATCGCCGCCCGCTTCCGCAACTTCGGACTGC
Organism: Bauldia sp.; assembly: GCA_022841545.1. Taxonomy (GTDB): domain Bacteria; phylum Pseudomonadota; class Alphaproteobacteria; order Rhizobiales; family Kaistiaceae; genus Bauldia. The sequence goes on from JALHRF010000222.1 coordinate 1,064, forward strand.
CGATGGGCGACATGATCCAGGAAGGCCATGTCGGCCTGCTCGAGGCCGCCGCGCGCTTCGAGCCGGACCGTGAGGTCCGCTTCTCGACCTATGCCACATGGTGGATCCGCGCCTCGATCCAGGACTACATCCTCCGCAACTGGTCGATCGTCCGGGGCGGCACCTCGTCGGCCCAGAAGGCGCTGTTCTTCAATCTCCGCCGACTCCGCGCGAGGCTCGCTCAGAGCATCGACCAGCGTCCGCGCCAGCTCGTCTATGCGGAGATCGCGACCGCTATCGGCGTCTCGAAAGCCGACGTCGAGGTGATGGACTCGCGCCTCTCCGGTCCCGACATGTCGCTCAACGCGCCGATCCACGAGGGCGAGGGCGGTACCCAGGCCGACCGGCAGGATTTCCTCGTCGACAACGTGCCGCTTCCCGACGAGACGGTGGGCGAGGCGATCGACGGCGAGCGGCGGCTCACGTGGCTCCGCTCGGCGCTCAACGTCCTCAACGAGCGCGAGCTCCACATCGTCGAGCAGCGCCGTCTTCGCGACGACGGCGCCACGCTCGAGGCCCTCGGCGAAAGCCTCGGCATCTCGAAGGAACGCGTCCGCCAGATCGAGACCCGGGCGCTCGAAAAGCTCCGCGATGCGCTGCTGCGCGAAAACCCCGACCGCGCCAGCTTCGTCTGACCAGGGGACGACGCGGCCGACGCGGCGGGTTGCCCGGGCCGATGTCAGGGTGTCAGTTGTGCCGAACGAAGTCGGTTAGCGCGGCAGGGTTGGTCACGCTCACGCCCCCATAGCGCCGCGCGATCCACCCGCGCTTCTCGAGAGCGTTAAGGGCGGCGTTGACCGCGCCGCGGGAGAGCCGTGTCATTGCGGCAAGGTCAGCCTGGGAAGCATCGACGATGTGAGAGCCCTGCGCATCGTCCTCCGCGAGGATGGCCAGCGCCGCTGCGACGCGGGCGATACTGTCGACACGTCTGAGCATTTCCGCGAAATCGAGGGTCAGACCGAGATTGGCGACCGCGAGGTCGGCCAGATATCGCCAGGATGGCGGCTCCTCCTGGCAGATGCGCTGCATTTCCGCCCGGGATAGCCTGAGGACTGTGCACTCTCCCCGCGCCAGGATCGAGAACCGCCGGGGCGCGCCGCGGATCGCTGCGAAGTCGCCAGCCCAGAATCCCGGCCCGGCAATATGGGCGAGTGTCGGGGACTGTCCTCGGGCGGCCAGATGAAGCTCGAGATGGCCCTTGATCAATCCGTAGATGCCGCCGGGATCGTCGCCGGCGTGAAAAAGGCTTTCCGCTGTCCGGAGGCTGAGGACATCGCCGCGCGCGAGGACCGTACGTTGAAACCCGTCCGGGGTCGCTGACAGCCAGCCCTTTTTTTTCAGGATGTCCTGCATCATCATCCCTCCGTAGCATTTCGACCCCGAAAAGTACGGAGATTGTTCAATCAAGGACAATTGACCTTGCGCTGAACGCTTACCATTCGCGGCGCGGGAGACGGGATGTCATCGCGCGATACCCATTGCGGTGGAGGTGGGAGGTCATGAAGCGGCTTGCGGTCGGTCTCGTCCTGGCAACCCTCGCGCCGGCGTCCGCGCTGGCGGTTGAAAGCGGCACCGGCGCCTATCTCCTCGGCACCCGCGGGCTCGCCGCCGGTTTCGTGCCCGGCCCGGGGGTCTATATCAGCGACAGCATCATCTACCTGCAGTCGCGGACGAAGCAGGACATCGCGATCGGCGGCGCGATCGTCGCCGATCCCTCGATCGAGGCACTGGTCAACCTCGCGACCGCTACCGTCGTGCCCGATGCCACGGCCTTCGGGGGAACGATGGCCCTCAGCGTCCTCGTCCCCTATGTCGGGGTGGACATGGATTTCAGCGGCCGTTTCCTGGGCGGCCCGCAGAGCGCGACGCTGCACGACAGCGAGGACGGTTTCGGCGACATCGTCGTCACGCCGACCATCGGCTGGCACGACGGCTACTGGAACTACAGCGCCTCGCTCTCCTTCTTCCTGCCCACCGGCAAGTACAGCACCGCCGTGGTCAAGCCGCGCCAGGGCGTGTTCGACGTGCTCAGCATCGGCAAGAACAAGTTCGCGGTCGACCCGACCATGGCCGTGACCTGGCTCAACCCGAACATCGGGCTCGAGATCAACGGTGCGGCCGGCATCACCTTCAGCGCCATCAACGAGGCGACCGATTACCAGACCGCGCCGGAGCTGCACGTCGAGGCGGCGATCGGCCAGCACTTCAAGAGCGGCCTGCTCGTCGGCGCCGCCGGCTACGCTTATCACCAGCTCGCCAACGACAGCGGCTCTGGCGCCGAGGCCTTCCAGGCGGCGGTGGGCGCCAAGAGCCTTCAGGCCACCGTGTTCGGCGCCGGCCCTGTGCTCGGCTACCAGGCCAAGCTCGGCGACGTCGGCCTGAACCTCCAGGGCAAGTACTTCCACGAGTTCGGCGTCAAGCGCCGGCTCGCCAGCGACGTATACTGGCTGACGGCAGCACTGTCGTTCTGACCGAAGAGGCAACAACATGAAGTTCCCCGGTATGGCACTGGTCGCAGCAGTGGTGCTGTCGACGCTTGCCTTCTTTCCGGCGCAGGCGCAGGACGCCGATCAACTATCGAAGGAATTGGCCAACCCCGTCGCCGATCTCATCAGCGTTCCCTTCCAGTTCAATGCCGACTTCGGGTCCGGTCCCGACGAGGATGGCGCGATCTATACCCTCAACATTCAGCCGGTCATTCCGATCGAGATCGCGCCCGACTGGAACCTGATCGTGCGCACCATCGTGCCGGTCGTCGGCGCCGAGGACACCATTCCCACCGACGACAGCGTCTGGGGGTTGAGCGACACGCTGCAGAGTTTCTTCTTCTCGCCGGCGCAGCCGACGGCCGGGGGCCTGATCTGGGGCGTCGGCCCGGTCTTCCAGTACCCGACCGCCACGAACGAGCTTCTGGGCAGCAGGAAGTGGGGCGCGGGACCGACCTTCGTTGCCCTGGTCCAGCGCGGCCAGTGGACCACAGGCATGCTCGCCAACCACGTCTGGTCATTTGCTGGCGACGAGGATCGCCAGGACATCGACCGCACCTTCCTTCAGCCGTTCCTGACCCACGCCTTGCCGCGCGGCCAGAGCATCTCCCTCAACACCGAGGCGACATACGACTGGACTACCGAGAAGTGGAACGTGCCGATCAACCTCGGCTACTCGAAGGTGTTCAAAATCGGCACCCAGGCAATGAGCTGGAAGGCGCAGGCGTCCTACGCGGTGGTCAGGCCTGAGGGCGCTCCGGAATGGGGCGTAATGACCGGCGTGACCTTCCTGTTCCCGACCCGTTGAGGCGGGCGACAGACGATTCCACGCAGGACCGAAGCTGGAGGAATGTAATGAGGCGTATGATCCCGGTCGCGATCGTTGCGGCCATCCTCACCGTCCCCGCCCTGGCGCAGGACGCGCCCGTCCCGTCCGACGGCTCGGTGCTCCCGTTCCCGCCGACGCCGATGGCCGGTGTCGCGGCGCCGCGGCTCCAGGACTCGACCATGATCTGGCCGGAGGAAGCGCAGCGCCTTCCGGAGGACGCCCCCAACATCCTGATCGTGCTCCTCGACGATATCGGCTTCGGCGTCGCCGAGGCCTTCGGCGGCGAGGTGCATATGCCGACGCTGCAGAGGCTCGCCGACGAAGGCATCAGCTACAACACGTTCCACACCACCTCGATCTGCTCGCCGACGCGTGCCTCGCTCCTCACCGGCCGCGATCATACCCGGATCGGCAACGGCACCATCGCCGAGCGCGCCGTCGCCTGGGACGGCTATACCGGCGTGATCCCGAAGAATGCCGCGACGATCGCGGAAGTGCTGAAGAACTACGGCTACCACACGGCCGCGCTCGGCAAGTGGCACAACACCCCGGCGATCGAGACGACGTCGATCGGGCCGAAGGACCGCTGGCCGAACGGCTACGGCTTCGAATACTTCTACGGCTTCCTCGGCGGCGAGACCTCGCAGTGGGAGCCGCGGCTGACCGAGAACTACGATGCGGTCGAGCCGCCGCATGAAGACCCGGACTACCACCTCACCGTCGACATGACCGACAAGGCGCTCGCGTGGCTCGACGACTACCGTGCCTTCGATCCCGGCAAGCCCTTCTTCATGTACTGGGCGCCCGGCGGCGTGCATGGACCGCATCACGTCTTCCCGGAATGGGCGGACAAGTACGAGGGCAAGTTCGCCGACGGCTGGGACGCCTATCGACAGCGCGTGTTCGACCGCCAGGTCGAAATGGGCGTCATCCCGCCGGGCACAGAGCTGACGCCGCGCGACCCGACCATGGCGTCTTGGGACAGCATCCCGGAGGACCAGCGCGCGTTTCAGGAGCGGCTGATGGAGCTCTTCGCCGGCTTCGTCGAGCACACCGACGCGGAGATCGGGCGCCTGATCGACGGACTGGAGGCGCGCGGCCTCAGGGACAACACGCTGATCATCTACATCGTCGGCGACAACGGCTCGAGCGCCGAGGGCCAGCAGGGCTCGATCAGCGAGCTGCTGGCGCAGAACAACATCGCCAACACCGTCGAAGAGCAGATGGCGGCGCTCGACCGGATCGGCGGGCTCGATGTCCTCGGCTCGTCGCGGACCGACAACATGTACCATGCCGGCTGGGCCTGGGCCGGCTCGACGCCGTTCAAGGGCACCAAGCTGATGGCGTCCTATTTCGGCGGCACCCGCAACCCGATGGTCATCTCCTGGCCCGGCCGCATCGCCCATGACGGCAAGATGCGCGAGCAGTTCCACCATGTCGTCGACATCGCGCCGACCCTCTACGACATCCTTGGCATCACGCCGCCCGCGGTGGTGAACGGCCACGCCCAGATGCCGATCGACGGCGTCAGCCTCGCCTACACCTTCGACCGGCCGGAGGGGCCGACGGAGAAGTCCGTGCAGTTCTTCGACAATAACGGCAGCCGCGGCATCTACAGCGACGGCTGGTTCGCCGCGACCAAGGGGCCGTTCATCCCCTGGGATACGCCGGGCTCCGCCAAGCGCCTCGCCACCTGGGATTCGGCGAGCGACCCGTGGGAGCTCTACGACCTCCGCACGGACTTCTCCCAGGCCAAGGACCTCGCCGCGGAGAACCCGGCGAAGCTGGAGGAGATGAAGAAGCTGTTCCTTGACGTTGCCGAGGAGAGGAAAGATTTCCCGATCGGCGCCGGCAACTGGCTGCGCCTCCATCCCGAGGACCGCGTGGCCTCCCCCTACAACGAATGGACCTTTGGCCCGAACGTCCGCCGCATGCCGGAATTCACCGCACCCGGCGTCGGCCGGCAGAGCACGCAGGTGACGATCGACGCCGAGTTCGGCGAGAACGCCAACGGCGTGCTCTACGCCGTCGGCGGCTCCGGCGGCGGGCTCAGCGTCTACATGGACGACGGCCACCTCGTCTACGAATACAACATGATGATCATCGAGAACTACCAGGCGCGGACCGACAGGATTCCCGCCGGCAAGCACCGGATCGTCATCGATACCACGATCGCCAAGCCCGCCGGACCCGCCGACGTCGTCATCACCATCGACGGCGAGGAGGCAGCCAGGACGACCGTCAAGCGGACCGTGCCGGCGGCCTTCACGGCGACCGAGTCGTTCGACGTCGGGGTCGACCTCGGCTCCACCGTGTCGCTGTCCTACGAGGACAGGCGGCCGTTCGGCTTCGACGGCAGGATCGAACAGATAAGAGTGACGCAATAGCCCCGATGGCCGGATGCGCCGGCGCTGGTCAAACCATGAACAGGGAAGCGCGCGTGAGACAGTTCCGAAGACTTGCACCCGCACATACTGGAGCATGGCTCCTGGCTGCGGCTGCGGGCTGCATGCCGGCCTTGGCGCAGCCTGCGGATGAGGCGCCCGCGGTGACGGTACTGGAGCCCGAGGCGATGGATGCGCTGAAGCGGATGGGAGCATATCTCCGCACGCTGGAGAGCTTCGCCGTCACGGCCGAGACGACCCGCGACGACGTCGCCGAGACCGGGGAGAACATCGAGTTCGGCGGGCGGCTCGACATGCGCGCCCGGCTGCCCGACCGCTTGCGAATCGACGCCTCGTCGGACCGCAACCAGCGCCAGTTCTTCTACGATGGCGAGACGGTGGTCGTCTTCGCGCCGCAGGTCGGCGCCTACGCGAGCATCGACGGAGCCGCGACGGTCCGTGAGACCCTCGAGATCATGAACGCCGGATACGGAATGGATCTGCCATTGGCCGATCTGTTCCTGTGGGGGACCGCGGACGACGACAGCGGCCTGATCCTCGATGCGTTCGCCGTAGGTCCGGCACGGATCGGCGACGACGATTGCGAACACTTCGTCTTCCGCCAGGAAGGGATCGACTGGCAGCTCTGGGTGCGATCCGGCGATGCAGCCCTGCCCTGCAAGCTCGTCATCACCACGACCGACGAGGAGAGCCGCCCGCGCTACGAGGCGACCCTCGACTGGAACCTCGAGGCCAAGATCGTGGACTCGGACTTCACGTTCACCCCGCCGGCGGACGCCTACGAGATCGAGGTCATCCCGGCGACATCGGAAGCGGAGGAGAGCGCACAATGACCGGGACCAGAGGACTCACTGTGCTGGCCACCGTCCTTGCGCTCGCGGCCGGCCTCCTTCTCACGGCATCCGGCATGGCCGAAGCCCGCAAGGCCCGCCACGCCGCTCATGTCAACGTCAACCACAAGGTCAACATCGACCGGAAGGTCAAAAAGAACGTCAATGTCGACGTGAACCGCAAGGTCCACCGGGACATCGACGTCGACCTCGACGTCCACCACCGCCATCCCGTGGCGACCGGCATCGCGGTGGGAACCGCGGCCGTCGTCACCGCCGCAGCGATCGGCTCCATCGCCTACGCGCTGCCGCCGGCTTGCCGATACCAGACCATCACCGGCGTTCGCTACTACCACTGCGGCGACATCTGGTACCAGCAACGGTACTCCGGATCCCAGATCGTCTACGTCGTCGTCAACCCGCCGTAGGCGCGAGCGACAGCGAAGCGGAGGCCGCCGGCGGCCTCAGCGGCGACGGAGCCTTCGACGTCGGCACAGAGTTCGGCTCGACCGTGTCGCCGTCCTGCGGCGCCGGTTCGGGTTCGACGGCGAGATCGAACAGGTCGGGACTACACAGTGACGAAGAAGCGCCGGGAACACCCGCGCATGGCCGCTTCCGGCAAGGAGACCGAACGATGACTGGATATGAATCATGGCTGCCCGT
>JALHRF010000223.1 GCA_022841545.1 Bauldia sp.
GACGACATCGGCGCCGGCGGCCGTGACGCCGGTCGTCGTGGCGCCGGCTCCGGTCGCGCCGCAGCCCGTTGCCGCCGCGGCGACGCCCGAACCGCTGCCAACGACCGCGCCGGCGACCGGTGGCGAATTCCCGAACATCAACAAGCCGCCGGTCCAGCCGGCGGGCGTCCTCCTGCCGGAGGCCGAGCGCGCACGGATCATCGCCGAGCTCGAGGCGCTTCGCGCCGGGCAGGATACAGCGGGTGGCGGCGGTGGCGGCGGTGGCGGCGGCAATCTCGCCGATCAGGCCGAGACCCATGGCCAGGCCGCGATCAAGCAGATCGAGGCCTGCTCCCAGGAAGGCGCACTCGAGAACAATCCGGATTGCGCCGCGGTGGACTGAGGACGTCCGGCGAAGGCGGTTGGCGATGATCTCCACAAGCAGGACCAGGCCGGGCCGCTAGGCCGGCACATGACGGGCGAGAGGAATACGATGAGCGAGTTCCACAGCGTGCGGCGGCTGCCGCCCTACGTCTTCGAGCAGGTCAACCGGCTGAAGGCGAGCGCGCGGGCCGCCGGCGCCGACATCATCGACCTCGGCATGGGCAATCCCGACCTGCCGACGCCGAAGCACATCGTCGACAAGCTCGCCGACACCGCCCGTCGCGACGACACCCACGGCTACTCCGCCTCGCGCGGCATCACCGGGCTCCGGAAGGCCCAGGCCGCCTATTACGGCCGCCGCTTCGGGGTGAAGCTCGACCCCAACACCCAGGTGATCGCCACCATCGGCTCGAAGGAAGGCTTCGCCAACATGGCCCAGGCGATCACCGCCCCGGGCGACGTGGTGCTCTGCCCGAACCCGAGCTATCCCATCCACGCCTTCGGCTTCCTGATGGCCGGCGGCGTCATCCGCTCGCTGCCCGCCGCTCCCGATGCCGGTTATTTCCGCGCGCTTGAGCGGGCGGTGATGCACTCGATCCCGAAGCCGCTCGCGGTCGTGGTCTGCTACCCGTCGAACCCGACGGCCCATGTCGCCGACCTCGACTTCTATCGCGACCTCGTCTCCTTCGCCCGCCGGAACGAGCTGATCGTCCTCTCCGACCTTGCCTATTCGGAGGTCTATTTCGAGGGCGAGCCGCCGCCGTCGATCCTCCAGGTGCCGGGCGCGATGGACGTCGCCGTCGAGTTCACCTCGATGTCGAAGACCTTCTCGATGGCCGGCTGGCGCATCGGCTTCGCCGTCGGCAACGAGCGCCTGATCGCCGCCCTCGGCCGGGTGAAGTCGTATCTCGATTACGGCGCCTTCACGCCGATCCAGGTCGCCGCGGCGGCCGCGCTCAACGGCCCGGAGGACTGCATCGACGAGATGCGGATGACGTACAAGCGCCGCCGCGACGCGCTGGTCGACAGCTTCGGCCGCGCCGGGTGGGACATTCCTGCGCCGACCGCGTCGATGTTCGCCTGGGCGCCGGTGCCGGAGAAGTTCAGGGCGCTTGGCTCGCTGGAATTCTCGAAGCTCCTGATCGAGAAGGCCGACGTGGCGGTCGCGCCGGGCATCGGCTTCGGCGAGCACGGCGACGAATATGTCCGCATCGCGCTGGTCGAGAACGAGCAGCGCATCCGGCAGGCCGCCCGCAACCTCCGCCGCTTCCTTGAAACTGCGGACAAGACGTTGCACAACGTCGTCTCGCTGGCGGCAGCGCGGTCTTAGCCTTTCAAGGGCAAGCGTGGTGGTTGGAACTGAGATGAACGCTCCCCTTCGCCTCGGCGTCGCCGGGCTCGGTACGGTCGGCGCGGCGCTGGTGCGCCTCATCGGCCGCCACGGCAACGACCTCGCGGTTCGCACCGGCAGGCCGATCACCATCGCCGGCGTCGCGGCGCGCGACCGCAAACGCGACCGCGGCATCGACGTGTCGCGGGCCGCCTGGTTCGGCGATCCGGTAGCGCTGGCGCGCGATCCCGGCTCGGACGTCTTCGTCGAACTGATCGGCGGCGCGGACGGCGCGGCGGCGGCTTCGGTCGAGGCGGCGATCGACGCCGGCAAGCATGTCGTCACCGCCAACAAGGCGCTTCTCGCCGCGCGCGGCGTCGAACTCGCCCGGCAGGCCGAGAAGAAGGGCGTGAGCCTCAATTTCGAGGCGGCGGCGGCGGGCGGCATCCCGATCATCAAGACGCTCCGCGAGTCGCTTGCCGGCAATACGGTGAGCCGCATCTACGGCATCCTCAACGGTACCTCGAACTACATCCTGACCCGGATGGAGCAGGAGGGCCTCTCCTTCGAGGACTGCCTCGCGGCGGCGCAGAAGCTTGGCTATGCCGAGGCCGACCCGACCTTCGACATCGGCGGGCACGACGCCGCGCACAAGCTGGCGCTGCTCACGGCCATCGCCTTCGGCACCGAGATCGACGCCGAGGCGATCTATGTCGAGGGCATCGCTGCGATCCGCACCGCCGATATCGAGGCGGCGGACGAGCTCGGCTACCGCATCAAGCTGCTGGGCGTGGCATCCCGAACCGATTCCGGCATCGAGCAGCGCGTCCATCCGGCGATGGTGCCGAAGTCCTCGGCGATCGCGCGGATCGACGGTGTGACCAACGCGGTCGCGGTCGAGGCGGATTTCGTCGGCCAGCTCGTGCTGTCGGGGCCGGGGGCAGGCGGCGAGGCCACCGCCTCCTCGGTGATGAGCGACATCGCCGACATCGCCCGCGGCGACCGCGTCGGCACGTTCGGCCGGCCGGCGTCGGAACTCGAGCCGTACCGGCGGGCCGCCATGCAGACGCACGAGGGCGGCTACTATGTTCGGCTCGCGGTCTATGACCGGCCGGGCGCCTTCGCCGCGATCGCTAAGCGCATGGCCGACAAGGGGATCTCGCTCGAATCGATCGTCCAGCGCCGGCGCGCGCCGAAGTCGGCTGCGCCCGAGCATCTTGTCCCGGTCGAGCCGCAGCCGGTGATCATGATCACCTACGAGACGACGGAAGCGGCGATTCGCGACGCCCTGGATACGATCCGGAACGACGGCCATATCGCCGAAGAGCCGCAAATGATAAGAATCGAGCAGTTGGGCTAACGCCCCGGAGCCGCCGATGAACCAGCAGATGCGCTTTCCCAAAGGTCCCGCCCTCGACCGCATCCTGACCCTCGAACTCGCCCGGGTCACCGAGCGTGCGGCGGTGGCGGCGGCGCGGCTTCGCGGCCGGGGTGACGAAATCGCGGCCGACCAGGCGGCGGTCGACGCCATGCGGCGGGAACTGAACATGCTGCCGATCCATGGCACGGTGGTGATCGGCGAGGGCGAGCGCGACGAGGCGCCGATGCTCTATATCGGCGAGGAGGTCGGGACCAAGACCGGCCCGAAGGTCGACATCGCGCTCGACCCGCTCGAGGGCACCACCATCGCCGCCAAGAACCTGCCGAATGCGCTGGCGGTGATCGCCATCGCCGAGGAGGGGAGCCTCCTCAACGCGCCCGACGTCTACATGGCGAAGATCGCCATCGGCCCCGGCTACGAGCCGGGCCTCGTCGACCTCGACCGTCCGGCGGCCGAGAACATCGCGGCGATCGCCCGCGCCAAGGGCGTGCCGGTCAACGAGGTGACGGCTTGCGTCCTCGACCGGCCGCGCCATGCGCGGATGATCGAGGAGATCCGGGCGACCGGCGCCGCGATCCGGCTGATCGGCGACGGCGACGTGGCGGGCGTGATCCACACCACGAGCCCGGACGAAACCGGCATCGACATCTACATGGGGATCGGCGGCGCGCCGGAGGGCGTGCTCGCCGCGGCGGCGCTCCGCTGCATCGGCGGCCAGATGCAGGGGCGCCTCGTCATCAACTCCGGCGAGCAGCGCGAGCGGGCGATCCGCATGGGGGTCTCCGACGTCGACCACAAATACGATGTCAGCGAGATGGCCCGCGGCGACGTGCTGTTCGCCGCCACCGGCGTCACCGACGGCAACCTCCTCTCCGGCGTGAAGTTCGGCAAGCGGGCGATCATCACCCATACCGTGGTCATGCGCTCGTCCTCCGGCACCGTGCGGTGGATCAAGGCCGAGCACCAGGACATGGAGAAATTCACCGACGCGCTTTGAGGTCGGCCTGCTGCTACTCCTTTCGGGCCACCCCTGCTGTCATCCCCGGCGAGCCCGGCTAAGCCGGGCGAGGGAAGGGGGCCCAGTACGCGATGTCGTCGAAGATTTCTCCGCCGAGGGGTGACCTTGTGCAATTTGACGTCATGCCGATTGCGTCGATGTCCGTGGTTACTGGGTCCCCTTCCCTCGCGCCTTCGGCGCTCGCCGGGGATGACGGCTCGTGTTCGCGTGCCTAGGCCGGGCAAGGTGTTGCCTGCGCTGTAGACTAGCGGTGTCGCGAATCACCCCGGCCCTGTCCCCAAATGCTCATGACCCTTGCCCGTCCCGATGCCGCCGGCCGCGCCTTTCTCGGTGTGGAGCGGTCGCTGTCCGGACGACGCTGGGTCTCGCGGCTCGACGAGGGCGAGACCCGAAATGCCGTGACCATCGCACAGCGCCACGCGCTGCCGGACATCGTGGCGCGGGTGCTGGCCGGGCGTGGCGTCGCGCCGGACGACGTCCCGGACTTCCTCGAGCCGGCGCTGAAGCGGCTCCTGCCCGACCCTTCGGTGCTGACGGCGATGGATATCGCCGCGGCGCGGATCGCGGACGCCGTCGTTGCCGGCGAGCCGATGGCGGTGTTCGGCGACTACGACGTCGACGGCGCGACTTCGTCGGCGCTGTTCGCCCGCTACATGCGCTCGGTCGGCGCCGATCCGGTGATCTACATCCCTGACCGGCTGTTCGAGGGCTACGGGCCGAACACGGAGGCGCTGCGCTCGCTCGCCAGTCGCGGCGCCCGGCTGATCGTCTGCGTCGACTGCGGCTCGACCAGCCACCAGGCGCTCGCCGACGGCAAGGCGATGGGGCTCGACATCGTCGTCGTCGACCGCGGCGAGCTCGGCGCGGAGCTTCCGCCGGCGGTGGCGGTGGTCAACCCGAACCGGCAGGACGACCTCTCCGGCCTCGGCCACCTCGCCGCGGTCGGCGTCACCTTCCTGACGCTGGTCGCGGTCAACCGGGTGCTCCGGGCGCGGGGCTGGTTCGCGACCCGGCCCGAGCCGGAACTGCTGCAGTGGCTCGACCTGGTGGCGCTCGGGACGGTGTGCGACGTGGTGCCGCTCGTCGGGTTGAACCGCGCCTTCGTGGCAAAGGGCCTGCTCGCCATGGCGCGCCGGGGGAACCGCGGCCTTGCGGCGCTGGCTGACGCGGCCCGGCTCGGCGGTCCGGCCGCGCCCTATCATCTCGGCTTCCTGCTCGGCCCGCGGATCAATGCCGGCGGCCGGATCGGCGACGCCGCGCTCGGCGCGCGGCTCCTGGCCAGCGACGACCCGGTGGAATGCGAGCGGCTTGCGGCGGAACTCGACCGGCTCAACCGCGAGCGCCAGGCGATCGAGACGGTGATGCTCGAGGAGGCGATGGCGGAAGCCGCCGCCGAGATCGGCGACGGGGAGGGGCCCTCGGTGCTGGTCACCGCGAGCGAGCGCTGGCATCCCGGCGTGGTCGGGCTGATCGCCTCGCGGCTCAAGGACCGCTTCCACCGGCCGGCGGTCGCCATCGCCATGCAGCCGAACGGCATCGGCACCGGGTCGGGCCGCTCCGTGGCCGGGGTCGACCTCGGCCATGCGATCCGACGCGCGGTCGAACGCGGCATCCTCCAGAAGGGCGGCGGCCACGCCATGGCGGCGGGGCTGACGGTGGAGAAGGCGCGGCTCGGCGAACTCCGGGCGTTCCTCGAGGAGGCGCTCCGCCGCGCGGTGTCGGGATCGGAGGAGGCGGACGGGCTTGCGGTCGATGCGGCGCTCTCGGCGCAAGGCGCGACCATCGACCTGATCGAGATGGTCGACCGCGCCGGGCCGTTCGGCGCGGGCAATCTCGAGCCGGTCTTCGCCTTCCCCTCCCACCAGCTTTCCTATGTCGAGGCGAACGGCAACGGCCATGTCCGGGCGACGCTCCGCGGCCACGACGGTACCACGCTGAAAGCCACCGCCTTCCGGGCCGCCGACACCGAGCTCGGCCGGGCGCTCGTCGCGAACCGCGGGCGGCAGATGCACGTGGCGGGGATGCTCAGCGTCGATTCGTGGCAGGGGCGGCGGCAGCCTGCGCTCCGCATCGTCGACGTGGCCGAACCGGGCGCCGGCGGCTGAATCGGTGAAGCCTTCGGCGCGCGATATTTCCCGGAGCGTGCGTGGCGGCCCTTCCGGCTATACTCCTCGCCGAATCCAGCCGGCGGTTCTTCGCGCGCGGCCGCATAGGGGGAGGGTACTTTGGGGCCGGTGACTGAGCTTCTGGTCTTTTCATCGACGCCCGACGTGGCGGCGGACAATTTCGTCGTGCCGGTGCTCGCTGCCGACATCGATGTGCTCGCTGCGCGGGCGGTGGCGCTGGGCTTCGACGGGCTCGAATTCCTGCCCAACCCCCACGCCATTCCCGACGCCGGGTACCTCCGCCGGGCCGCAGACGCGGCGGGTGCGCGAATCGGCGTGATCAATAGCGGGCGGCTTCGGCCGAAGGGCTATGCGCTTCTCCATCGCGATCCGGCGCAGCGGCGCACCTCGATCGACGTGTTCAGGCGCTACATCGACCTTGCCGGCGCCGTCGGGGCGCGAGTCGGGCTCGGCATGGCGCGGGGAGATTCCGAGACCACGGTCGGCAAGCCCGACCTCGACGGGGTGATGCGCGACGTCTTCGGCGAGATCGGCGCCCATGCCGCGGCTACCGGGACCGTAGTCATGCTCGAGCCGGCCGATCCCGGCTACGTTGCGGCGATCCTCCGCGTCGCCGAGGCCCGCGATGCGGCGCGCGCCGTGGCCAGCCCCGGCTTCTCGATCATGCTCGACACCTATCAGCTCGACCAGGTCGAGGATTCGATCGAAGACGGCTTTCTCGCCGCCGAAGGCTTGGGCATGCACATCCACCTCTATGATCCGAACCATTGGCCGCCGGGCGTTCGCGAGGGCCGACGGCTCGACTGGGCGGGCGTGCGCGCCGCGATGGAGAAAGGCCGCTTCTCGGGCAGCGCCTCGACGGTGCTCGCGCCGGAAGGCGATGTCGAGGCCACGGCACGCGCCTCGAACGCCTTCATCCGCGCCGCGCTGATGGGGGCCTAGGTGGCGGGCGAGCGGTTCCGGGGAAAGCGCGTCATCGTCACCGGCGGCGGGTCGGGGATCGGCCGTGCCATTGCCGAGGCGTTCGCGCGCGAGGGCGCGTTCGTGCTCGTCGCCGACCTGTCGGCGGAGCGGGCAGGGGAGGTCGCAGCGGCCTGCCGCGCGGCGGGTGGCGAGGCGGAGGCGATCGCCGCCGACGTATCCGACCCGGCCTCGGTCGAGGCGATGGTGACGGCGATGGACGGGCGCCTCGATGGGCTGGTCTGCGCCGCGGGTCTCTTCTTTGCCGGCAATGCGGAGGACACGCCACTCGAGACCTGGCGCCGCGTCGTCGACATCAACCTGACCGGGACGTTCCTGGCGGCGCGCGCCGCGATCCCGCTGATGCGCGCGGGCGGCGGCGGCAGCATCGTCGTCATCTCGTCGTCGACCGGCGCGCATGACGCGCTGCCCGGCGCCGTCGCCTATGTCGCGTCGAAGGGCGGAGTGGCCATGCTCGCCAAGGCGCTTGCGGTCGATCACGCCGCCGAAGGCATCCGGGTCAACTGCATCGCTCCCGGACCGACCGACACGCCCATGCTCCGCGGCCTCCTTGACGAAGCGGGGCGGAAGGCGTTCGGCGAGACCCTGCCGGTCCGGCGGCTCGGACGGTCGGAGGAAATCGCGGCGGCCGCGCTCTTCCTCGCCAGCCCCGAGGCCTCGTTCGTCACCGGCGCCGTGCTCGCGGTCGACGGCGGGCAGACGGCAGGGGTGTGAGGGGAGCGGCGCGATTCGCCCCAGGCGGGGAAATGGCGCTCCCTAGGGTTAGCCGCCCTTCCAACGATAACAATAGGTTAGAAAACCCGCCAGTGGGAAAGTTTCCCATTGGTGCCCATTAGGCACCGTAGAGGTTTTGGCAAATTCCGTCGCCGCCCGGTCATCTGGGCGGCGGCTTTGCTCTGCTGGGAAGCCAACCTACTTGAAGCCGTAGTACCTCATGGCCGCCTCTTTAATGAGGTCGGTGAGGACGGCCGATCCGATCTTCCAGGCGCCGCCAGCCGCCTTGGGCGCATTCGTCTTGATCCATTCGAGCGCCCTGCTTCCGAGGGGGGCATCGGCGCTCTCGGGCTTCTCAGCCGCTATGATATCGGTGA
>JALHRF010000224.1 GCA_022841545.1 Bauldia sp.
CGACGTGATCCGCGGCGCGGGTGGCAACGATCACCTGCGCGCCGGTTCCGGCAACGACACGCTCGATGGCGGGACCGGCGCCGACACTATGCGCGGTGGCCCCGGCAACGACACCTACGTGGTCGACAATGCCGGCGACGTCGTGGACGAAGGCGTCGGCGGCTCCAACGGCATCGATACGGTCCGGTCCTCGATCACTTTCAGCCTGGCCGACTCCGTTCACGTCAAGGGGGCGGTCGAGAACCTGACCTTGACCGGTGCCGGCGCGATCAACGGCACCGGCAACGCCCTTGCCAACACGATCGCCGGAAACGGCGCCTCGAACGTTCTGACCGGCGGGCTGGGGGCTGACTCCTTCCGCTTCGATGCGGCGCTCGACAGGAAGACCAATGTCGACGTGCTCGCGGACTTTTCGCCGGGCGAGGGCGACCGTATCCTTCTCGACAATGCCATCTTCAAAAAGCTGAAGAAGGAGGGCCCGCTCAAGGGCAAGTTCTTCACCGAAGGCAAGAAGGCGAAGGACGGGGATGACTACATCATCCACAACCCGAAGAACGATAGCCTCAGCTACGACAGCAATGGCGACAGGAAGGGCGGCGTCGTCAAGTTCGCCAGCCTCCCCGATGGCGTCGACCTGAGCAAGGCGGACTTCTTCGTCGTTTGACCGGCGCGGAAGAGCGTCGCAACCTTTCTCAGGACTGTCACTTGCCCTAAGACCGAGGCGATCTTTCCGGCCTTCCCGAATCGCCGCCATGCCCCTCGACGACGCCGCATCGCCCCAGCCGGCCTGGGCCGCACTTCGTCATCGCGGCTTCGCACTCCTGTGGCTGTCGCGGCTCGTCGCAACCTTCGCCACGCAGATCACCAGCGTCGCGGTCGGCTGGCAGGTCTATGACCTGACGCGGGACCCCTTCGACCTCGGCCTGGTCGGGCTCGTCCAGTTCGCCCCGGCGCTGCTCCTGGTCCTCGTCACGGGGGCCGCGGCCGACCGTTTCAACCGCCGGATCATCGTCGCGGCCTGTCTGGCCGTCGAGGGGGCCTGTGCGGCGGCGCTGCTCATTCTCACGCTTCGCGGCGACCTCGCCGTCGGCTTTGTCTTCGCCGTGCTCTTCGGCTTCGGCATCGCTCGCGCCTTCCTCAATCCGGCCCAGCAGTCGCTGGTCCCCAATCTCGTGCCTCCGGAAGCGCTCGCCTCGGCCATCGCGCTGTCGTCCTCCACGTGGCAGTTCGCCGTCATCACCGGCCCGGTCGCCGGCGGGCTGCTCTACGGGCTCGGGGCGCCGATACCCTATGGCGTCGCCGCCGCGCTCTTCGCCACTGCCACCCTCCTCGCCTTCCTCATCCCGAAGCCGCCGCAGAAGCGGGTGCCGGAGCCTGCCACCTGGTCGACGCTGGTCGCCGGCTTCCGTTATGTCTGGCATGAGAAGATCGTGCTCGGCGCGATCTCGCTCGACCTCTTCGCCGTGCTCCTCGGCGGCGCGATAGCGCTCCTTCCGGTCTTTGCCCGCGACATCCTCGACGCCGGTCCGCTCGGGCTGGGCCTCCTGCGCGCGGCTCCGGGCATCGGCGCCATGGCGGTCGCCCTCTACCTGGCCTTCCACCCCGTGCGCGACCATGCCGGCCTGGTGATGTTCGCCTGCGTCATCCTGTTCGGCCTGTTCACGCTGGTCTTCGGACTCTCCAGCCTCGTCTGGCTGTCGGTGCTGGCGCTGGCGCTTGCCGGCGCCGTCGACATGGTGAGCGTCTATATCCGCCATACGCTGATCCAGCTCTGGACGCCCGACGCGGTGCGCGGCCGGGTCAGCGCCGTCAACACCGTCTTCGTCGGCGCGTCGAACGAACTGGGCGAGTTCCGCGCCGGCTCGGTCGCGGCGCTCATCGGCGTGGTCCCGGCCGTCGCCATCGGCGCGATAGGCACGGTCGGCGTCGCGGTGGCGTGGATGTTCCTCTTCCCGCAGCTCCGCAAGGCCCGCCACTTGAGCGGCCGCGTCTGACTGCATCGCCTTTCCCGGCAGTTCCTGTAGCGCCTGTCCCTTTGCGGCGGCTCGCGGGCGTCCCCCTGTCCGGCGCTGGCTATCTAGTATGTAACATGTTAGAACGGTAGAGAGAAATATTTTTACTTATATATTTCAGTATGTTATTATATCTCATGAAGTGTCATGACGAAAATCGGCTTGCGGAGGCGACGGCGAAGTTGTCTACTCTCCAGCCGTGGAGAGGAACCGGTTCGAGATGGTCGAAGGCCTGCGTTTGCGAGAGAGGAGCACCGCCTTCGGCGGTCCGCGGACGCGTGGCGACGCGATTTACGAGGTCCTGCTCGACGCCATCCTCAAGGTCGACCTGAAGCCGGGCGCGGCGCTAGCCAAGGATGCGATCGCCCGCGAACTCGGCGTTTCGCGAACCCCGGTCGGCGACGCGATCAACCGGCTCGCGGCACTGGGACTTGCGAGCGTCGTTCCCCAGGTCGGATCCTTCGTCTCGCACATCTCGCCGCAGCTGGTGGTCGAGAGCTCGTTCCTCCGCAGCGCCGCCGAAAGCGCGGTCGTGCATCGGCTCGCCTCGGCCGCCAACCGCGCGCTCGTCGCCGACCTTCGCGACCGGCTCGCCGAGCAGGGCCGCCATGTCGCCGCGGGCGACGTCGACCGCTTCCACGTCGCCGATGACGAGTTCCACCGTTTCCTGATGAACGCGACGGGCATGGCGGGGGTCTGGGACCAGATCGCCACCGCGCGGCTGAATCTCGTGCGCATCCGGCGCCTCGGCCTGCCGCAGCCCGGCCGCCTCGCCGAGGCGCATGCCGAGCACGGCGTGATCGTCGACGAGATCGAGGCGCGCCGGCCGCGCGGGGCGGCCAAGGCCATGACGGATCACATCCGCTACGCCGAGGTCTACCTGAAGCGGCTCGAGAAGGAGAACCCGGACTTCTTGGTCTGAAGCCGTCCGGCCGGAAGGTCGGCGTTCCGACGAATGCCTGGCGAGTGTCAAAAACCAGAGGGAGGAGATTGACGATGGGAATGCTCAGTGAAGGTGGCGAGGCGTTCGCCCGGGGAGTGCGCCGCCTGGCCGGCGGGCTGGCAGTGGCGGCGGCTCTCGTTGCCGTGGCGGCGCCGCCCGAGGCCGCCGCGCAGAACAACGACGGACCGATCATCGCGGTGAGCGGGCCGCTGTCGTGGCCGTTCTTTGCCGCGGTCAAGTCCGGGTTCGACGACGCATCGAAGCTGTTCGGCCTCGACGTCCAGTACGTCGCGGTCACCGACACCGCGAACATGACCAGCGACTACCCGCGGCTCCTGCAGCAGGCGATCAGCCGCAACCCGCGCATGCTGCTCGTCGGCGAGTTCTTCCCCGACGGCATGGATCCCTTGATCAAGGAGGCGACCGCCGCGGGCATCCCCGTGCTCATCCACAATTCCGGACAGACGCTGTGGGAAGGCAACGGCTCGCTCGGCTTCATCGGCGAGGACCCCTACCAGATGGGCTACAAGGCCGGCGAGATCCAGGCCGAGAAGGGGGTCAAGAAGGGGCTCTGCTTCAACCAGGTGCCGGGCAACCCGACGGTCGAGGCGCGCTGCACCGGCTATGTCGACGCGATGAAGAAGGCCGGGCTCGAAACCGTCTACCAGACCATCGGCACCGGCGACGCGACCAATCCGCAGGCCATGCTGCAGGCGATCAAGGGCACGCTCCAGGCGACGCCGGACATCGACGGCATCTACACCCTCAACGCCGTGCCGGCGATCAGCGCCCTCCGCGCCGTGGAGGAAGTCGGCCGGAAGGGTGAGATCGTCATCGGCACGGCGGACCTGTCGAATGAAGTGCTTGAGGCGATCAAGGCCGGCGACATCGCCTTCGCGATGGACCAGCAGCCCTATCTCCAGGGCTTCATGTCGGTGCAGGCGGCCTTCCAGTATCTCAACTACGGCCTCCACCCGATCGGCCACGTCAAGACCGGCCCGCTGGTCATCGACTCCTCGAACGTCGACCGTACGCTCGAAGTCAACAAGCTTCACTCGGGCGTCCGCGGCGCCTCGTGAGCCACGCTTCCGCGGCCGGCCGGGACCGTCCCGGCCGGCCTCTTCTTGACCGCGCGGTCGATGCGCCCGATCATCCCGAACCACGCACCATGATGAGCTTCGTCAAGCGACCCGAGTTCGGCGCCCTCGCGGCCTTCGTTCTCACCTATGTCTTCTTCGCGGTCGTCACCCACGGCGCGGGCTTCGTCTCGATCAACGGCACGGCGGGGTGGCTCAATCTCGCCGCCGAGCTCGGCATCGTCGCGATTCCGGTCGGCATGCTGATGATCGCCGGCGAGTTCGACCTCTCGATCGGTTCGACCGTCGGCGCCGCCTCGATGGTGGTTGCGCTCGGCACCACCCATTTCGATCTGCCGATCTGGCCGATGATCGGGCTGGCGCTCGTCCTCGGCGCCGCGGTTGGCCTCGTCAACGGCCTTGCCGTGGTCAAGACCAACCTGCCTTCCTTCATCATCACGCTCGCCACCAATTTCGTCGTGCTGGGCGCGACCATGGGCTTCTCGCGGCTGATCGCCAACGTCACCTCCAGTTCGATCGTCCAGTCGGAGTCGGCGCGGGCGGTGTTCGCATCGAAGTGGGGCCAGGCCAACATCTCGATCCTGTGGTGGGTCGGCTTCGCGCTCGTCTGCGGCTGGATTCTAGGCAAGACCACGTTTGGCAACTGGATCTACGCCACCGGCGGCAACCTCACAGCGGCGAGGGGCGCCGGCGTCCCGGTCGAGCGGGTGAAGGTCGTCCTCTTCGTCTTGACCGGTGTGGCCGCGGCCTTCGTCGGCGTGCTCCAGGGCGTGCAGTGGAACTCCGGCAACTCCACCTACGGCCAGGGCTACGTGTTCCAGGCGCCGATCGTCGCCGTCATCGGCGGCGTGCTGCTCGGCGGAGGCTACGGCTCGATCTTCGGCATCTTTCTCGGCACGGCGATCTTCGGCGTGATCTCGACCGGCATCTTCTACACCGGCTGGAGCACGGACTGGATCCAGCTCTTCCTCGGCGTGCTGCTCGCCGCGGCGGTGCTGGCCAACAACTACGTGCGCCGCATGGCGCTCACCGCGCGCTAGGGCCGGCGATGGCGACCCCGACGCCAATCCTGGAACTCCGCGACGTCACCAAGTCGTTCGGCGGCACTATCGCGCTGCACGGCGTGTCGATGGCGGTCGAGCCGGGCAAGATCCTCTGTCTCCTCGGCGACAACGGCGCCGGCAAGTCGACGCTGATCAAGGTGCTCAGCGGCTACCACCAGCCGACGGCGGGCCGGATTCTCCTGGACGGGGAGGAGATCCGCTACGCCGGCCCGCGCGATGCACGCAAGCGCGGCATCGCCACCGTCCATCAGGACGTCGGCAGCATTCCGCTGATGAGCATCGGCCGGAACTTCTTCCTCGGCGCCGAGCTGACCAAGGGGGTCCGCCCCTTCCGCCACCTGGACACCGCCAATGCCAACCGCATCGCCATCGAGCAGATCCGCCGCTTCGGCATCACACGGATATCGAACGGCGACCAGCTGGTTGGCACCATGTCGGGCGGCGAGCGCCAGGTGCTCGCCATCGGCCGCGCCATGTATTTCGGGGCGCGGGTGCTGATCCTCGACGAGCCGACCTCGGCGCTCGGCGTCAAGGAAGCCTCGATCGTGCTGCGTCTGATGACGAAGGCGCGCGAGGAAGGCGTCGGCATCGTCTTCATCACCCACAATGCGCGCCACGCCATGACCGTCGGCGACCGCTATACGGTGCTGATCCAGGGCCGCGTCGCCGCCGAGTTTGCGCGGGGCGAGAAGTCCCGCGAGGAGGTGCTCAACCTCATGGCCGGCGGCGAGAAGATCACCGAGCTCGAGGAAGAACTCGGGGCGGTTGACTGACGCTCACTCCCCCGTCGACGCCTCCGCCCTCGGATGCACCGCGTCGGAGAATTCCGGCGAAGATTTCCACGCCGGCTCGACCGGGGCTTCCCCCGGCCGCGGCGTGTAGATCGACGGCTCCATGAGCCGCATCGTCGGGATGTAGCGCGGGCAGTTGGGGAAGATCGCCCGCGCCGTGACCCGTACGATCAGCTGCGCTCCGACCGTCGACGCCATCAGCGGGTCGTCCCGGTTGACCCTCGCCGTGCCGTTCACCCTCAGCCGGCGCGGCCGTTCGAAATCGATGAACAGCAGCCCGACATGCGGGTTGACGGCGATGTTGCCGAGGCTCTTGAACATGCCGTTCCCGTCGTAGTCGGGAAAGGCCAGCTCCGCCGGGCCGGTGACGTGGACGAAGCCGGGCGGGCCGCCCTTGTGGTTGACGTCCGGCCGGCCCTCGGCGTCGGCGGTGGCGAGGAAGAAGAGGATCGCTTTCCCGATGAAGGCCGTGTCCGACGCGGTGAAGGCCGTCCGCGTCGTCACCTGTTCCAACCGGTCGGCGATGCGGCGGCTGCCGAATTCGTCCTGAAGCCGGCGATTGCCGTCATGATAGAGGGTCGACTGCGCCATGGCGGAGCCTCCTGTGGCGGCTCCATCATAGCACCGCGACGGTCAGAGCGGCGCGTAGTCGATCTCCAGGAACTCGGCGACCTCCGGCATCCAGCGCCCTTCGACGAAGGCGATGTGATCGGGATGATCGTTGTAGCGGTCATAGGCGGCCTGGTCGGCGAACTCCATGGAGAAGCCGAAGGCATAGCCGTTCTTCGTGCTCACCTGCCGAAGCCGTTCGAACTTCTCGACTCCCGGAATGGCGGCAAGGGCTCTGGCGGCTTCGAGGAAGTCCCGTTCCTCTCCCGAGGCCGGCGGGTGTTTGAGGCGGAAGACGACGGTGTGGCGGATCATTGCGAGAGACCTTCCTGTTGCCGGATTCTGGCCGCGGAAACTGGCACATTCGGAAGCCCGGCGACAATCCGGACGAATTCGCTTCCTGAGCCTTGACGCCGCGGCCCCGCCACCGGAAAGTCCCGGCCTTCGGGAAGCGGGCAGGAGGCAGGTCATGTCGGAGCGGGATATCCTTGAGTCGGTGCCATTCTTTCGCGAGGCGCTCGACGACCAGGAACTGACCATCCTCGCCGGTCATGCACGCACCCACAGGCTCGAGGCGGGAGAGAACCTCATTGCCGAGGATCGGCCCGGCCACTCGATGTTCGTCATCGTCGATGGCGAGGTCGAGGTCACCGCCTCCGGTGACAAGGACCCGATCGCCCGCCTCGGCAAGGGCGCGATCGTCGGCGAGATGTCGCTCCTCACCGGAAGCCCGAGGAACGCAACGGTCAACGCGGTCGGCAAGGTCGAGGTGCTCGAGGTCGACAAGGCCGCGCTCGCCAATGTCCTGTGGATGTCTTCCAGCCTGGTCGACCGCTTCGTCGAGATGCTGTTTCGCCGCCAGCTCGAGCTCGACCGCGCCATGGGCGGCGTCGCATGGGGCACCCTCCGCCCCGGCAAGGCCGAGCTGGCCCATATGATCCGCACCTTCTACGAGCGGGCGGAGTAGCGCGCACCGTCACTGTGGAGCCGTTCCAGGCTCACGTCGCTCTCACCGCATTGTGACGCCGTCGTCCCTTGCTGCTCGCTGGGGGCAGCGGCAATGGTGCGACGCACCATCGGGGCGGCGATACGGCACGGGACGCGGTTCTTCGTGGTGGATGGGCATTTTCCGTTCAATCGAAAAGGATCGACAGAGTGAACAGCTTCGAAAGCCGCCTCACATCGCTTGCGCCGTGGTTCCTTGCGCTTCTACGCGTCGTCGCCGCGCTTCTCTTCATGTCCCACGGCACCATGAAACTGCTCGGCTTCCCGGCCAGCGACTTCCAGCCGCCGCTCTTCTCGCTCTTCGGCCTTGCCGGCATTCTCGAAATCGTCGGCGGGCTGCTCCTGGTCCTCGGCCTGTTCACCCGGCCGGTGGCCTTCATCCTGTCCGGGCAGATGGCCGTCGCCTATTTCATGGCCCACGCCGGCCAGAGCTTCTTCCCGCTCCAGAACGGCGGCGAATCGGCGGTGCTGTTCTGCTTCTTCTTCCTCTATCTGGTCTTCGCCGGTCCGGGCGCCGCGGCGCTCGACAATGTTCGAAACGGCGGCGCGATACCGGCCCCCCAGCGGACGAGGTAGCGCGGCCCGGGCCATCGAGCGACCCGCCGAAGCCTGTCATCCCCCCGAAAGCGGGGACCCGGTAACCACCGCCGAGTCAGAACGAGTCTCGGCATCGTTTACTGGGTCCCCTCCCTCGCGCCGGAGCCTGTCCTCGGGCGGGCC
>JALHRF010000225.1 GCA_022841545.1 Bauldia sp.
GCGATTTAAGAAATCCATTTGCATTCTGAAAATGCGACGGCACAATGGCCCCGACACCACAGGGGTCAGGATGGCGCTGCGCGGCACCAACCAGGAATTCGGCCGGCCCTACAACCGGCGCATCGTGCTCGAGACGATCCGTCTCCACGCCCCCATCACCCGCGCCGACATCGCCCGCCGCGTCGGCCTCACCACCCAGACCGTCGCCAACATCGTCCGCGAGATCGAGGAGCAGGGCTTCATCGTCGCGAGCCGGGCCGAGCCGAGGGGGCGCGGCTATCCGGCGGCGACGCTCGCGGTCAATCCCGAGGGCGGCTTCGCCATCGGCATCCATGTCACCCCGCTCGGCCTCGAAGCCGGCCTGATCAACCTCGCCGGCGAGGTCATCGGCCGGGCGCGGCGTGGCCTGCCGCGGGTCGACCCCGACACCGCGTTCCGCGAGATCGAGGCGATGGTCGGCGAGCTCTCCGCGCTCCGCCCGAGCGGCCGGATGCTCGGCGTCGGCATGGCGATGCCCGGCCCGTTCGGCGTCGACTCGATGAGCTTCGTCGGCCCGACCACGCTCGAAGGCTGGAAAGGCGTACCGGTGCGCCAGGCGCTCGCCACCGCCACCGGCCTCCCCGCCTTCATCGAGGTCGACCTCGCCGCCGCGGCCCATGGCGAGCGGCTCTACGGCGCGGGCCGCGACTTCCGCGACTTCTACTATCTCTATTTCAGCGTTGGCCTCGGCGGCAGCATGGTCCATGACGGCGCGGCGCTCCGCGGCGCGTGGGGCAATGCCGGCGAGATCGGCCATATGCCCGTGGTGCTCAATGGCGATCCCTGTCCCTGCGGCAATCGCGGCTGCCTGGAGCGCTACGTGTCGCTCGAAGCCTGGGAACGGCGGGCGAAGGTGATCGGCGAGGAGCCGTGGATCGCGGAAGTGGCGCCGCTGTTCCGCGCCGCGCTCATCACCATCGAGAACCTGTTCGATCCCGAGACGATCGTGGTCGGCGGGCTCGCGCCGAAGCGGCTCCTAAGGCGGCTCGTCGACGCCGCCGCACCCCTCCCCAATTCGGTCGCTGCGCGGAGCGACCGAATTGCACCACGGGTGACGCTGTCCCCGGTCGGGCAGGATGCGGTGCTCCTCGGCGCCGCGGCGCTCGCCGTCTCGGGCGTGCTGTCGCCGCGCTTCGGCATGATGTTCGCCGACGGGCCGCGGCGCCCGCCGCGCGACCCGCTCATCGCAGGGACCGGAGTGCACGCCGCATGAACGAACGCCAGCCGCTTCTCGTCCTCGACGGCATCACCAAGCGCTACGGCGCGATCGAGGCGCTCCGCGGCGTCAGCTTCTCGGTCGACCGCGGCGAGGTGGTGGCGCTCCTCGGCGACAACGGCGCCGGCAAGTCGACCCTGGTCAAGATCATCGCCGGCGGCCTCGAGCCGACCACCGGGCGCCTCGTCTTCGAGGGCCGCGACCACGTCTTCTCGTCGCCGTCCGAGGCCAAGGCCGCCGGCATCGAGACCGTCTACCAGGACCTCTCGCTCTGCACCAATGTCGACGTCACCGCCAATTTCTTCATGGGCCGCGAGCTGACGCGGAAGGTGCTCGGCATCCCCATCCTCCGCCGGAAGGAGATGGAGGCCGAGACCGCGAAGGCGCTTGCCGCCGGCGGCACCCATATCCCGTCGCTCCGGGTCAATGTCGAGCATCTCTCGGGCGGCCAGCGCCAGGCGATCGAACTGAACCGCTTCGTCCACTGGGGCGGCAAGCTGGTGCTGCTCGACGAGCCCTTCGCCGCGCTCGGCGTCGAGCAGACCCGGCGCGGCCTCGAAATGGTCGAGCGGGTCCGCGCCCGCGGCATCGGCGTGATCCTCATCACCCATGTCATGGCGCAGGCCTTCGCGGTCGCCGACCGCATCGTCGTACTCCGCCACGGACTTGTCGCCGGTAACGTCAGGACCGAGGACTCCAGCCCCGACGAGGTCGTCCGCCTGATCACCGGCGGCATCGGACGCATCGCCCGGGGCAATGCACAGCAACCAGGAACGGGAGCAGGGACATGAGAAGATTGTTGCGTTCGATGAAGGGCGCGGTCGCGGGCGTCGCCCTCGCCGCGCTCGCGGTGAGCGCCGCGGCGGCGCAGGAGATGAAGGGCACGATCTACTACCTGGTGCCGACGCTGCTCGACGAATTCCAGACCGGCTCGATCGATGCCATCACCGCCTTCATGAAGGATGTCGGCTACGAGGTGATCTCGCTCGACGGGCAGAACCAGTCGAACACCCAGCTCAACCAGATCGACGACGTCATCAACCTCAAGCCGGCGGCGGTGATCCTCGCCGCGGTCGACTTCGATGCCGCCAAGACCGGCATCGAGAAGATGCGTGAAGCCGGCATTCCGGTGATGATCTTCGACCGCCAGATCGTCTCGACGCCGTCCGACTTCACCTCCGTGGCCGGCACGGTCGAGATCGGCTACGTCGCGGCGGAGGAGGCCGCACGCCTCCTCAACGAGAAACACGGTTCGGTGAAGGGCAAGGTGCTCCAGATCCTCGGCGACCCCGGCGACCCCTATACCCTCGACATCCAGAAGGGCTTCGAGGAGAAAATGGCCGCCTACCCGGACGTCACCATCATCACCCAGGCGGCGATGCAATGGGAGGCGACCAACGCCGGCAACATCGCGCAGGACCAGATCCTCACCAACCCCGACATCGACCTCATCTTCAATCACGCCGCCCATCTTTCGGTCGCCGTCGCCGCGGTGCTCGAGGCGGCCGGCAAGAAGCCGGGCGAGATCATGATGATGTCGTCGAACGGGGCGCCGGTCGGTCTCGACCTGATCCGCAAGGGCTGGCTCCAGGTCGAGGTCGAGCAGCCGATGTTCGCCCAGGCCGCGGCGCTCGCCATGTTCGCCGACAAGGTGGTGAACAAGGAGGAGATCAAGGCGGGGAACTATGATGTGACCGGCCTGCCCTCGGTGCTGGCCATCGAGGCCTGGGGCCCGAACATCAAGATCCCGGGCGCCGCGATCACCAAGGACAATGTCGACGACCCCAAGTTCTGGGGCAACCTCAAGCCGCCGACCGACCCGATCACGCCGGTCGAGTAGGCTTCGCTTCATGGCGCGGGGCGGACGCCGCCCCGCGCGCTTCAAGGAAGACCGACGTGCATCTCACCCACTCCGCGTCGTCCCCGCCAAAGCGGGAATCCAGTAACCGCTGTCGCGTGAAGTCGACATGCGACAATCGGAGACTCTTTCTCACACGGCATCGTTTGCCGGGTCCCCGCCTTCGCGGGGATGACAGTTTGTGTTTGCTCGCCCCATGACCGACACCGTCGACGCGCGACCACCCCGGGCCGAGCCCACCCGCCGCCGCGCGGCGATAGAGTTCGTGCTCGACAACCTCGTCTGGTTCATCCTCATCGTCGTCGCCGCGCTCTTCTCCGCGACGATCCCGAACTTCCTGCAGATCGGCATCTTCCTCAACATCCTCGAGCAGTCGACCTTCGTCGGCATCATCGCCGTCGGCCTGTCGCTGACGCTGATCGCCGGCCACATGGACCTGTCGATCGAATCGGTGATGGCGCTCGCGGCGATGGTGGTGGCGCTCACCTTCGGCACCGGCGGCGCCGGCGGCGGCCTGGCGCTGGAGCCGGCCTGGCTGTCGTTCCCGGTGTCGCTCGCGATGGCGCTCGCCGTAGGCATCTTCATCGGCCTCGTCAACGGCGTCCTCGTCGTCCGCTTCGCCATCAACGCCTTCATCGTCACGCTCGCCACCTATATCGCCGTCCGCGGCATGGTGGTGGCGCTCTCGGGCGGGCGCTCCGTCTACGGCCTGCCCGACGCGATGCGGGTGATGGCGGTCGAGCGCTTCCTCGGCATCCCGCTTCTCGCCTGGGCGCTGATTCTCACCTACCTGGTCTTCGCGCTGATCCTGACCAAGACGCCCTTCGGCCGGCACCTCTTCCTGATCGGCGGCAACGCCACCGCGGCCTTCCGCGCCGGCATCAAGGTCGGCGGCGTGGTGCTCGTCACCTTCATCCTCTCGGGCGCGCTCGCCGGCTTCGCCGGCTGGCTGCTTGCCTCGCGCACCGCGGGCGCCACCGCCAATCTCGGCATCGGCATGCTGTTCCAGGCCTTCGCCGCGGTGGTGATCGGCGGCGTCAGCCTCAAGGGCGGCTACGGCCGGCTGTCGGGCGTCTTCGCCGGGGTGCTGCTCCTCTCCTCGATCCAGACCGGCATCAACGTGATGGGCATGCCGCCGCACTATACCCAGATGATCCAGGGCGGGCTGGTGCTCGCCGCCGTGCTGCTCGATACGTTCAAGACCACCATCCGCAAGAAATATCTCTAAGGGGGAAGACTTTGGCAGGACGTCTCGAAGGCAAGGTCGCCGTCATCGTCGGTGCGGCCCGCGGCATCGGCGCGGGCATCGCGGAGCGCTTCGTCGAGGAGGGTGCGAAGATCGTCATCGGCGACACGGAGGTCGAGGCCGGACGGGCGACCGCCGCCCGCCTCGGCGCCGGCTTCGTCACCACCGACATCACCCGGCAGGAGCATGCGACGTGGATCGTCACCGAGGCGCTGTCGCGCCACGGGCGGCTCGACATCGCGATCCAGAACGCCGGCATCTACCCCTGGCGGATGATCGAGACGACGCCCCCCGAGGAGTGGGACAAGGTGATGGCGGTCAACCTCAAGGGCACCTTCCTCCTCGCCCAGGCGGCGCTCAAGCCGATGAAGGCGCAGCGCTCGGGGCGGATGATCTTCACCTCCTCGATCACCGGCCCGCGCGTCTCCAGCCCAGGCCATGGCCACTACTCGGCGTCGAAGGGCGGCATCAACGGCTTCATCAAGGCGGCCTCCGTCGAGTTCGCCGCCTACAACATCACCGTCAACGGCGTCGAGCCCGGCAACATCATGACCGAGGGCGTCAGGGAGCACCGGAGCGAGGCCTTCATCCAGTCGATGGCCGACATGATCCCGCTCGGCCGCCTCGGCACGCCGCGCGACGTCGCCAACGCCTTCCTGTTCCTCGCCTCCGACGACGCCGACTACATCACCGGCACCACCATCATCGTCGACGGCGGCCAGACGGTGCCAGAAGGCGCCGACTTCAAGGTCGTACCGGATTAACCCCATGGCGTGACCCGCGCCCGAACGCCGGTTGGAGTTGCGACCGCGCCGGCACAAACCTGAACGGCCCGTCCGGCCTGAAACGTTAAAACATGGGTTGAGAATCGCATATGTGATATGCTACGCATCATTTAGCATATCGAATCCATCATCTGCGATCTTCCATCCTTGATCACCTCCGGCCAGCTCAAGGCGGCGCGCGCCCTCCTCGGCATCGACCAGAAGACCCTGGCCGACCATGCCGGGCTGTCGACGCCGACCATCCAGCGCATGGAGGCGAGCGACGGCGTCATCCGGGGTAATGTCGATTCCCTCACCAAGCTGATCGGCGCGCTCGACGCGCTCGGCATCGAGCTCATCGGCGAGGGCGCGACATCGGCAAGCGGCGGGCGCGGCATCCGGCTGAAGGGCGCACGGGGATAGGCCCATGCCGACGCTTCTCGCCCTTTACGGGACAGCGGCGCTTCTGGCGGTTTCCGTCCTCGCCGTGTTCCTCGGGCGGCGGCATGCGGCAACGCCCATCGTCTATGGCGCTTGCGCCGCCATCTCGGCCTGCATCCTCGTCGTCGCAATCGTCCGCCTGCTCGCCGGGCCCGGGACCGTCGACGCCGTAACCCTGCCCCTCGGCATCCCATGGCTCGGCGCCCACTTCCGGGTCGACGCGCTGTCCGCCTTCTTCCTCGTGGTGGTCAATCTCGGCGGGTTTGCTGCGAGCCTCTACGCCATCGGCTATGGCCGCCATGAAGACGAGCCGCAGCGCGTGCTGCCCTTCTACCCGGCCTTCCTCGCCGGCATGAACCTCGTGCTTCTCGCCGACGACGCCTTCACCTTCCTGTTCGCGTGGGAGTCGATGTCGCTGGCCTCCTGGGCGCTGGTGATGACGCATCATCGCGACCCGGAAAATGCCCGCGCCGGCTACGTCTACATCGTCATGGCGAGCGCCGGCACGATGGCGCTCCTCCTCTGCTTCGGGCTGCTTGCCGGGCCGGCGGGCGGCTACGCCTTCGGCGACATCCGCCTCAACGCGCTGTCGCCGGAAATGGCCGCGGCCGTGCTCGGCCTGGCCATCCTCGGCGCCGGCTCGAAGGCGGGCATCGTGCCGCTCCACGCCTGGCTGCCGCTCGCCCACCCGGCCGCGCCGAGCCACGTCTCGGCGCTGTTGAGCGGCGTCATGACCAAGGTCGCCGTCTACGCCTTCATCCGCATCGTCTTCGATCTCGTCGGCACGACGTCGTGGTGGTGGGCCACCCTGGTGCTCGCCCTCGGCGCCGCCACCGCCGTGCTCGGCATCCTCTACGCCCTGATGCAGACCGACCTGAAGCGGGTGCTTGCCTATTCGACCATCGAGAATATCGGCCTGATCTTCGTCGGCCTCGGGCTCGCGCTCGCGTTCCGCGCCAACGGCATGGCGAGCGCCGCCGCCCTCGCCATGACCGCGGCGCTGTTCCATGTCCTCAACCACGCCGCGTTCAAATCGCTCCTCTTCTTCGGCGCGGGTGCGGTGCTGACCGCGACGGGCACCCGGCAGATGGACCGGCTCGGCGGCCTCATCCACCGCATGCCGCGGACCGCCTTCGCGGTGCTCGCCGGATGCGTCGCCATTTCGGCGCTGCCGCCGCTCAACGGCTTCGTCTCCGAATGGCTCACCTTCCAGGCGGTCCTGCTCAGCCCCGACCTGCCGCAGTGGGACCTCAAGATCATAGTCCCCGCCGTGGGCGCCATGCTGGCGCTGTCGGCGGCGCTCGCCGCCGCCTGCTTCGTCCGCCTCTACGGCGTTTCCTTCCTGGGCCGGCCGCGCTCGCCCGCAGCGGCGGAGGCGCGCGAGGTCGACCGCTGGTCGCTCGGCGCGATGTTCGGCCTTGCCGCGCTCTGCCTCGCCCTCGGCATCCTGCCCGGCTTCGTCATCGACGCGCTGTCGCCGGTGACCGCGGCGATGGTCGGCGGCCGGATGCCGGCCCAGGCGGCGATCCCGTGGCTGTCGATCGTGCCGGTGGCGGAGAGCCGGAGCTCCTATAACGGCCTCCTCGTCTTCGCCTTCATCGCCGCCTCGGCGGGAATTGCCGCGCTCGCCATCCACCGCCTGGCCTCGAACCGGCTCCGCCGCGCGCCGGCCTGGGACTGCGGCTTCCCCGACCCGAGCGTGGTGACGCAATACACGGCGGAGAGCTTCTCCCAGCCGCTCCGCCGCGTCTTCGGCGTCGTGTTCCGGGTCCGCGAGCGGGTCGACATGCCGGCGCCGGGAGACATGCGGCCGGCGGTCTTCGCCGTCGACCTCCACGACCGCATCTGGGACGGGCTCTACCAGCCGGTGGCGACGGGCGTGAACAGGATCGCCGACCGGATGAACCGCTTCCAGTTTCTCACCATACGGCGCTACCTGACGCTCGTCTTCGCGGCGCTGGTCACGCTTCTCCTGGTGCTCGCCGTGTGGCCATGATCCTCGATCTCGCCGTGCAGGGCCTGCAGATGCTCGTGGTGCTGGCGATCGCCCCG
The DNA here is from genome assembly GCA_022841545.1 of Bauldia sp. GTDB lineage: Bacteria > Pseudomonadota > Alphaproteobacteria > Rhizobiales > Kaistiaceae > Bauldia. The sequence goes on from JALHRF010000225.1 coordinate 7,617, forward strand.
CTCCTCACCGGCTTCGTGCGGAAGGTCAAGGCGCGGATGCTCCGCCGGCAGGGTCCGCCGGTGATCCAGCCCTACCGCGACCTTGCCCGGCTGCTCCGGAAGGAGGTCGTGCTCGCGCACAACGCCTCGTGGCTGTTCCGCGCCACGCCCTACCTCATCTTCGCCGCGACCTGGGTGGCGGCGGCGCTGGTGCCGACCTTCGCCAGCGGGCTCCTGTTCTCGTGGGCGGCCGACCTCATCGCCATCATCGCGCTCCTCGCCAGCGCCCGCTTCTTCCTCGCCCTCGCGGGGATGGATATCGGCACCGCCTTCGGAGGCATAGGCGCCAGCCGCGAGGTGATGATCGCCTCCTTCGCGGAACCGGCGATGATCATGATGGTGTTCACCGTGGCGCTGGTCGCCGGCTCGACCCAGCTCTCCACCGTATCCGCCGTGCTCGCCACCTCGGGCGTGGGCTTGCGCGTCTCGCTCGGCCTGGCGCTGATCGCGTTGATCCTCGTCGCCATTGCCGAGAACGGCCGCATCCCCGTCGACAATCCGGCGACCCATCTCGAGCTGACGATGGTGCATGAGGCGATGGTTCTCGAATATTCCGGGCGGCATCTGGCGCTGATCGAGCTC
>JALHRF010000226.1 GCA_022841545.1 Bauldia sp.
CGGCGGGGGGAGCGGTGGCGGAAACGAGGCACGGGCCGTCGTCGAGCCGCGCCAGCGCCCAGGCCACCGCCTCGGCGGCGGTCTGGCGCCCCTCGGCGAGGCTTACGGGGTCGAGCCTCAGCACCGGGTGCGCGGCGGCGAAGCGCGCCACCTGGGCGTTGGTCGCCTCGGAAGCGCTGCCGGACAGGCAAATGATCGGGCCGCCGACCGCCGGCAGCGCCGGGGCGGTCACCGCCGCGCCGGTGGGGCGAAGCTGCGGCGCAAGACCGAGCGCGAGGCCGGAGCCGCCGGTCACCAGTTTGAGGTCGCGGCAGGCCGTGCCGATGGCGTCGAGATCGGCATTCGTCAGGGTATCGACGACGATGAAGGGCTTGCCCTCGGCCGCGAGCTTTTCGGCCGCGGCGAGGATTGCCGCCGGGCCCGCGGCGACGGTGTCGTAACGGATCAGGCCGACGCCGAGCGCGGTCTGCCGCGCCAGCACACGGACGAGGTTGGCGTCGGTCATCGGGGTAAGCGGGTGGTTGCGCATGCCCGAATCGGAGAGGAGCTGGTCGAAGACGAAGAGGTGGCCGCGGAAGACGGTGCGGCCGTTCTCCGGCAGCGAGGGGACGAAAACCGCCGGCCCCTCCCCGGTCTCGCGCCACAGCGCCTCGGCCACCGGGCCGATGTTGCCCTGGTCGGTCGAATCGAAGGTCGAGCAATACTTGAAGTAGGCATGCGCCGCCCCGGAGCGCTGCAGCCAGCGCCAGGCGGCGAGCGACTGCGCCACCGCGTCGGCGGCGGGAATGGTCCGCGTCTTGAGGGCGACGACCACGGCGTCGGCCTCCGGCGCCAGGGCATCGGGCGCGGGCAGGCCGAGGACGAGGATGGTCCGCATGCCGCTTGCGGCGAGCATGCCGGCAAGGTCGGTGGCGCCGGTGAAGTCGTCGGCGACGGCGCCGAGGATGAGGGTCATTGGCGGGGTGCGGCTATTGGCTGGGGCGGGTCCCGGTCCGGCTCATCTGCCGCCGGTCGGGAAGAGGAAGGTGAGGGCCGTCTGCACGCCCCACTCAGGGCCGTTCTCCGGAGCGGCGAGGTAATAGGTGCCGTTCAGCGCGAGGCTCATGTTCTGGCCGCCGACCTTGAACACCTGAGAGAAGCCGACATTCATCGGCGCGTTCCACTGCTCGGTGTTCCAGCTGTAGGTGGCCTGGATGTTGGCGTTGAAGGTCAGTCCCTTGCCAAGCGAATAGGCAAAGAACGGCTGGAGGAACGTGTTGTTGATGCCGTCGGGCTCGCTGCTGTCCTCGAACGACCATACCTGGTTCCACAGGAGGCCGGCGGTCACCGGCCCCTTCTGGAGCAGGACGACGCCGGTCGGGCCGGCGCCCCACTGGCTCGGACCGAACAGCGGATCGGTGGAGGTCGGGTAGTTGAAGGCCGGACCCAGGCCCCAGATGATCCCGCCGGCAGTCGGCGCCTTCGGCGAGAAGAAGAAGCTCTGGAGGGTGTTGCCGAAGCCCCACTCGCTCGAGTCCGGGGACACCACGTCCTCTCGCCCGACGATCGGCACGATGGTGCGCACGATCAGGTTCCAGTCCGGCGCGATGCTGATCGGAATGACCGGCTGGATATTGAGGGTGTACCACTGGCCCTCATCCTCCGCGCCGCCACCGAAGGCGGCGTTGAACTGAAACGGCACGCTGATCAGGCTCGATACCGGGTTCGCGAGCTGCTTCGCCAGTTCGGCGGAGCCTTCCTGCGCACGGGCTGCCGAAACCATGCACACCGCCGCCATGCCGACGATCAGCATCGCCGCGAAGCGGAACCTTGAAACATCTCTCACGGCGTGCCCTCCGGCCGAGATACCAGACTCATCCCGCCATTCTCTGCCCTCGCCCGGCGATCGACAATACCCTCGATTTCCCTCGCCAGCTCCTCCACGAGCAAATCGTACTCGGAGCGCCGCGACGCCGCCTGTTCGGACGGAAGCCGGCTCCAGCGCTCCAGCGCCTCCTCGGCCTCGCTCAGGTCCTCACAGAGCGACCGAAACGACACATCCGTTACCGCGATGCGCCTGATCTCGAGGCTCCTCAACGGAAATCGCCGGGCGGCGGCAAGGACTCCTCTGTCCATCGTGCGGGACTCACCTTCGCGACCAGGGTGGCCGTTGCCGGACAAGGTATTCCGTCGCGATGCCCGTGGTGAGGTAGCGTACTGTAGGACACATACTGGAAAGGGGCGGCGCCCGCCCCTTGAAGCGCGGCATCATAGCCCGCCCTGTGACATAGGCCATTGCAAAAATCACTTGGGGCGGGGACCATGCCCCGTGGGGGAGTGACCGAATGGGGAGACGGTCGGCGTGAGCATGCCAATGGACGAGGATCCGTCCCTCCCGCGGGGGATGGAATCCATGCCCCCGTTGCCGGAGGCAGTGCGCGCTGCTGTCGGACGAATCGTCGCGAGCCCGGATTTTACCGCCTCGGACCGGGCGCGCCGTTTCCTGCGTTATGTCGTCGAGGAGACCCTGTCCGCCCGGGCAGATCGCATCAAGGCATTCTCGGTCGCAGTAGAGGTCTTTGGGCGGGACGAGTCCTTCGATCCGCAGAACGATCCGGTTGTGCGCATCGAGGCGGGACGACTTCGCCGCGCGCTGGAGCACTATTATCTTCTCTCCGGCAAGGACGACCCGGTCTACATCGAAATACCAAAGGGAGGATATGTCCCGACCTTCACCGCCCGGTCGACGCCGCCCGAGGAAGCGCCCTCACCGCCGGCCGTGCCCGATCCGCCCCCGGCAGACCCTCCGGTTTCGAGGCCGAACCGCGCGCCATGGATCGTAGTGGCCGCGATGCTCATGGTGGCGATCGCCGGAGTTGCGGCATGGCTCTGGCTTGGCGCTCCGGCATCCAACGTTGCCGGGGCGAGGCCTGTCCCGGCCGGACCGCAGATCATCGTCCTGCCGTTCACCGATCTTGGCGACGGCGAGGTCTCGGCTCTCTACTCGGCGGCCCTCACCGACGAGATCGTCACGGCGCTGGGAAGCTTCAAGGAAATTGCCGTTCTCGGCGTCCAGACCTCCCGCTCGTTGCCGGCCGCCCCCGATATCGCGAAGCTGCATGACGATCTCGGCGTCCAGTACGTGCTCGAGGGCAGCGTGCGGGCGAACATGGACACCGTGCGCGTCAGCGTTCGGGTGACGAGCAGCGAGAGCGGGGCGGTGCTCTGGTCGCGCACCTACGAAAACGCCATCGATCCCAACCACCTGTTTTCGCTTCCAGCGAAGACCGCGGGCGAGGTCGCCGCAGCCGTTGCCCAGCCCTACGGCATCGTCTTCCAGGCCGAGACGGAGCGCGAGGCGCAGGCGCCGCCGGACAACCTCGAGGCCTATCTCTGCACACTGAGCTACTATGGCTATCGTGCGACGATCACGCCGGAAGGCTACGCGCGGGTAAAGGCCTGCCTGGAACGGGCGGTCGCGCGCTTTCCCGATTATGCGACGGCATGGGCGCTTCTCGCCCACATCTATATCGACGAGATCCGCACCGGCTTCGCCGCCGGGGAGGAACCGCCGGCGGTGCGCGCGCTCGCCGCCGCGCGCACTGCCGTCCGCCTCGATCCGGAAAACGTCCGGGCCCTCCAGGCGCTCGCCACCGCGCTCTTCTTCGACCACAAGCTCGACGAAGCCTTCAAGGTCGCGGACCTGGCGCTCGCCCTCAACCCCAACGATACCGAGCTGCTCGGCCAGATCGGACAGCTGAGGAGCCAAGCCGGATACACCAAGGAAGGCCGTCGCCTGCTCGAACAAGCGCTGGCGCGGAATCCCGGTCATTCGGGGTTCTACCGAGGCGTCCTCGCCATCGCCGCCTACATGCAGGGCGACAACGCGACGGCGCTCCGGGAGATCGAGCAGGCCGACCTTCAACGCCTGCCCCTCTTCCACGCCGTCGCAGCCCTGATCTATGCGGAGAACGGCATGATCGACCGCGGCACCGCCGCGATCGAGCAGTTCCAGGAGATGGCGCCCGGATTCATCCCCAATCTCTGGGCGGAACTCGACAAGCGCAACATCCCCGAGGACATCCAGGCGCGGATGGTGAAGAGCCTCGAGACGCTTGGGGTGCCGATCCCACCGCGGACGGAACCGGAAATCGCCGCGCCGGGAGGCTAGGACTGAGCGCGCACGCGCGACGGGCAGAAAACATGTAGCCTACCTGAGGATACGAGCCGATCGGCGCGACCAGGCGTAATCGTCCGGTCACGGTCGCGCCGGTATCATGCGCGCGTCTGCATGCCGGACCCGTACTTCATCAGGATAGAGGACAGAGACCATGAAGCATCCCGCCCGCAAGGCCGTTTGGGCAGCCGCCGTCGTTGGCGTGCTGGTCGCGAGCCCGGCCCTCGCCATTCCCGGCTACTCGACGGCCCATCTCAATCTTCGTACCGGCCCCGGCACGCAGTACCCGATCGCCGGCGTCATGGAATATAATGTGCGCTCCGAGATCACCGGCTGCCTCGCCGACTACTCCTGGTGCTCGATCACCGTCGCCGGGCTCAGCGGCTGGGCCTCGGCCCAGTATCTCGTGGTCGACCAGAACGGATCGATCCTCCAGGTCGACGAGCAGGGCGCCGCCACCGGCATCCCCGTTGTCGAGGCGGCGGGCGTCGCCGAGGTCGTCGCCGGGGCGACGGTCGGCGTGGTCGTCGGGCCGGCCGGCAATGTCGCCGCCATCGTTCCGGAGCCGGCGGTGCTCGAGTACATCGCGGCGACCCCGGTCAACCCGTTCGCGGTCCAGGGCGAAGTGGTGGTCGGCGCAGTTCTGCCCGCCGCAGTCCAGCTCTACCAGGTGCCGGGTGCAACCTACGCCTACACTATCGTCAACGGCAACAAGGTGCTGGTCGACGTGACCTCGCGCGCCGTCGTCTACATCGCCCGCTAGCCCGGGCGACATACTGGGCCGCCGTCGGCGGCCCGCCAACCCACCAATACCGCCGGCCGATGCCGGCATGGAGGCCTGAAATGCATTGTATCCCCGTACATTCGACGAGGCTCGCGACAGCCGCCCTGGCGCTTGCCGCCGGTCTTGGCCTGTCTTCCGTATCGCACGCAGACGAGGCGGACGCGCGGAACCTGTTCAAGGCCATGTCCGACTATCTTGCGGCGCAGACCGCCATCTCCTTCGACTACGATTCGACCCTGGAGGTCGTCACCAAGGAGGGCCAGAAGCTCGGGCTCGCCAGTTCCGGGGCGGTCACGCTCCAGCGTCCCGACAAGCTTCGCGCCACGCGGACCGGCGGCTTCGCCGACGTCGAGATGGTCTATGACGGGACGACGCTGTCGATCCTCGGCAAGAACCTCAATGCCTATGCCCAGATCCCGGTGGCCGGGACCGTCGATCAACTGATCGACACGCTCCGCGACACCTACCAGCGGCCGCTGCCCGCCGCGGACCTCCTGGCCAGCAACGTCAACGACACGCTGACGCCGCTCTTCACCGACGTGAAGGATCTCGGTAGCGGCGTGATCGGCGGCGTCGAATGCGATCACCTTGCCTTCCGCACCGAGGAAGTCGACCTCCAGATCTGGATCGCCCACGGCGACGCGCCCCATCCCTGCCGCTATGTCGTCACCAGCAGCAAGATCGCGGGCTCGCCGCAATACACGGTCGACGTCAGCAACTGGAAGACCGGCAGCGACGTCGTCGGGGCCGACTTCGCCTTCACTCCGCCCGAAGGCGCGAAGAAGGTGGAGCCGGGACAGCTCGGCGATATCGACGAACTGCCGAAGCACTTCGCACCGGCAGCAAACTGATGACCAGGCTGTCAAAGAGAATAGCGATCGCCGTCGCCGCCTTGGCCATCGGTGGAACCGGTCTCGAACTCGGCCAGGCGCTGTCGATCCCCGGCATCCACAGCGCCGTGGCGCCGGCGGAGGCCATCGTCGGGCGGCCGCTGACCCCGGTCAGCGTCGCCGGCGTCGCACGTCGCTGCGCGGCAGGCGTCACCTGCTGACGAAACCCCCAGCCGGGGACAAACTGCACAACCGGAGTGGAATGATGACCCGATTGACCAGGAAGATCGCCATCGCCGTCGCCGCGCTGGCCGTCGGCTTCACCGGCCTCGAACTCGGCGAGGCGCTGTCGATTCCCGGCGTCTACGGCCCGGTTTCGTCGGCGGAAGCCATCGTCGGGCGGCCGCTGACCCCGGTCAGCGTCGCCGGTGTCGGGCGCCGCACCGTCCGCCGCTGCGCGGTCGGCGTCTACTACTGCTGACCACAACACTGCAGGCGCGGCCGTCCGTTTCGGTCGGCCGCGCCCTTGCGACACTGGTGACTGCCGGGAAGTGACGCCGATAGCGGTGTCGGCAGCCTGTGCCCTAAGCAATCATTCAAGGAGTGACGAAATGAACCTGCTGATGAAGCTGATGGGCGCCGCGTCGATCGCCGCTCTCGCCGGCGCCACCGCTGCCTACGCCGACGTATCCGAGGAGACGCTCAAGTCCCTCGGCGCCCCCGACAGGATCGAGACGAGCATTGGCACGCTCGAGTTCAAGGACGGCGCGCCGACCGCCGAGACCGCGCAAAAGGTGTTCGACGCGCTCGCCTTCACCAATGCGCTCAATGTCTACAACAACAGCTTTCGCGGCGCTTCGGCGCTTGGGTTCCACAAGGGGTTCCAGAGCGTTGGCGCCGAGTATAACGACGTCGTCATAACCTCCGAACTGGCGGACTCGGCGAACCTGTTCCTGACCGGTAACGCCGACACCATCTACTACATCTCGGTCATCGACCTTTCGAAGGGCCCGATTGTGATCGAGCAGCCCTCCAATGGCGTGGGCACCATCAACGACATGTGGTTCTCGTGGATCATCGACGTCGGCGGCCCGGGACCGGATCGCGGACTGGGCGGCAAATACCTGATCGTGGGCCCGGATTACGATGGGCCGCTTCCGGAGGGTGGCTACTTCATCGCGCATTCGAAGACGAACCACGCGCTTTACGCCTCGCGCGCATACCTGGTGAACGACGATCCCAAGCCGGCGGTCGAAAACATCAAGACCAACCTGAAGATCTATCCCTACGCGGCCGGCGGTTATGGCACCAGCATCGCGGAGGCGCTGACCGGCGCGGTGCGCCTTGGGGGAAACCCGAGCATCCCCGACACCAAGTTCGTCGAGATCAGTGGCGTGTCATTAAACACCATTCCGCCCAGCGACTTCGGCTTTTACGAGTGGATCAACGAGAACGTCCAGGCGGAACCGGCCACCAGCTATGACGTAGAGCTCTCCGGCCAGCTCGCCGCGATCGGCATCGTCAAGGGCAAGGCGTTCGCTCCCGACGAGCGGATGAAGAAGATCCTCACCGACGCCGCCGCTGTCGGCCAGGCAGCCGGACGGGCGCTGAACTGGCGCGCCTATGACGCCCACCCGGATTGGGCATACTATCCCGGCTCGATGTGGGGAAGCATGCTCTGGGAGGGCGGCGCCTTCTTCGAGACCCCACCGCCGCTCTTCGAAGACGGCATGTTCAAGCCGCTGCCGCCCACGGGCGCCCGCACCCTCGATTCGCGCACCGCCTTCTACTACGGCTACACGCTCGACTCGCCCGGCATGATCATGCGCATTCCGGGCGTCGGGTCGCAGTACCTGATGAGCTTCCTCGAGCCCGACGGCACCCCCTTCGACGGCGCCAAGACCTACAAGGTGACGCTGCCCAAGGACATTCCGGCGGAGGCGTTCTGGTCCTTCACCCTCTACGACAACCAGACGCGCTCGATGCTCAAGACGCCGCAGAAGTATCCGCGCGCCGGCAGCCAGAGCTTCCCCTCGCCGGCGGCCGAGGCGGCCGCGGACGGCAGCACGACCGTCTGGTTCGGTCCGACGCAGCCCGAGGGCGTCGCCCGCGGCAACTGGATTCAGACCGACCCCGAGAAGGGCTGGTTCACGATCCTGCGCCTCTACAGCCCCAAGCCGTCGTTCTTCGACAAGACGTGGCGGCCGAGCGAGATCGAGCCGGTCGAGTAGGCCCGGCGGCACTCGGCGACTGAAGCAAGAAAACCCCGGCAGGTCATCCTGCTGGGGTTTCCATTTCTCGACCGCGGACTGGTGTCGGCCGCTACTCGAAGACGACCTGGACGTAGACGTCGCCGGACTTCTCGTAGTAGGCGCCGCCGCAGCCGTAATACATGCCGCCATAGTAGTTGCCGTAGACGCAGCCGGCCGGCA
>JALHRF010000227.1 GCA_022841545.1 Bauldia sp.
AGTGCGACCGCCACGGCGACCAGCGCCCCGATCCCGATCTCGGCCGTGCGCTCCAGTGTAAAGGCGACGGCGTCGACGTCCGGGCCGCGCGGCACGATCAGCGCGACGACCGCGGTCACGGGCGCGATGCGGTAGCGGCCGTTGATGGCGGCGAGAAATGCGAGGGGCGCCAAGGCGACCATCAAGGCGATACCAGCGGTGTGGGCTTGGTCATGCGGGACCAGCCAGCCGACGATGCTGCCATAGATCGCGCCGCCGATGGTGCCGATCAGCCAATCGAGCGAGGACTGGAGCGAAGCGCCGACCGTCGCCTGGATGACGAGCAACGAGGCGATCACCGACCAGTAGGGCTGCGGGAGCTGGAACAGCGTCGCGAGCGCGAAGGAGAGCACCGCTGCGATCGTCGCGCGAATCGCGACGCGCACTTCCGCGGTGTGGCGGCTGAACCAGCCGGCAAGACCTCCGCGCGAATCGCGCAATGTGACTTCCCCCTCCTACGGCGCCTTCGCCGGATTCACGCGTCGAACAGGTTGCCCTGGCCGGCCGCCACAGGCTCCGTCCGGCGCTTGCGGTGCCGCACCGCGCCGGATGTGGCGACGGCCGAGACGTGACCGTCATGGAACTCGATGTCGAGCAGCGACCCGGTCGTCACCTGCGCCCCGTGCACCGGCTTGTCGCCGGATCGCACCAGCGCGAAACCTCGGGCGAGCACGTTGCGATAGGAGAGGGTGCGGAGCAACTGGTCGAGGCCAGCGAGCCCGGTCGCCTTTGCGGAGCGGATCGCGCGCACAGAGCGGAGCGCGCCACGGCCGAGTTCGTCGAGGGTCCGCCGGTCGCGCGCGATCTGGGCTTCGATTGGCTCGATCCGGAGCCGCCGCGCCTGGAGCGACAGGTCGGTCCGCCACCGCTCAAGGCGGACTGTCGCCGCGCGATGCTTCCTCTCGCTCAGCCCGTCGAGGCGGAGCTTCTGCTGGGCGAAGAAGCGGAGCAGGCCGTCCCGGGTGAGGCGCCCGGCGCAGCGTTCGTAAGCGAGCCGGTGCTGGCTGGCATTGGCGCCGAGCGCTCCCTTCAGCCGGCCCGACAGCTCGTCCAGCGACCGCCGTGGGATGCCGAGGAGGTCGTCTGCCTTTGGCAGCGCACGGACTGCGGCGAGCAGATCGCGCCGTCCGGATTCCATGCGGCGGAGGACCGCACCGCGCTGGCGTCCGGAGAGTGCCTCGACCGCGGCGATCAGTTCGCTCCGCACCGGCACCGCCATCTCCGCCGCGGCCGTCGGCGTCGGGGCGCGGCGGTCGGCTGCGTGGTCGATCAGCGTCGTGTCGGTCTCATGGCCGACCGCTGCGATCACCGGGATGCCGGACTCGGCCGTGGCGCGAACCACGATCTCGTCGTTGAAGCCCCACAGGTCCTCGAGGCTGCCGCCGCCGCGGGCGACGATGATCACGTCGGGCCGCCGCACACGGCCTGTCTCTGGCAGCGCGTTGAAGCCACGGATCGCCGCGGCGACCTCCGCGCCTGAGGTCTCGCCCTGCACCTTCACCGGCCAGAGCACGACGTGGACCGGGAATCGGTCCGACAGCCTGTGGAGGATATCGCGGATCACCGCGCCGGTCGGCGAGGTGACGACGCCGATCACCCGCGGCAGGAAGGGGAGGGGACGCTTCCGGCTGGCGTCGAACAGGCCCTCGGCGGCGAGCTTCTTACGCCGGTCCTCGAGGAGCGCCATCAGCGCGCCGACGCCGGCCGGCTCGAGGACGTCGATCACCATCTGGTACTTGGACGAGCCGGGGAAGGTGGTGAGCCGCCCGGTGGCGATCACCTCCATCCCTTCCGCAGGCTTGAAGCGGAGCTTCTGGAAGGTGAGCCGCCAGACCACCGCCTCGAGCCGCGCCTTGTCGTCCTTCAGCGTGAAATAGGCGTGGCCCGACGAGTGGGGGCCGCGATAGCCGGAGATTTCGCCGCGCACCCGCACGTAGGAAAAGCCGTCCTCGACGGCGCGCTTCACCGCCGCCGACAGTTCGGAAACGGTGAACTCTACGAGATTCTGGGATGGACCGACCATCGCACAGACGTGCCTCGGTCAGGGACTGGGGTCAAGGCGTGGGTGAGCATGCGGCCCACCTGACTGCCTGAAACGAGCCGGCGGATCTGGTACCTGTCGATCCGGTCGACCCGAAGCACGCGGGCAGCCGCAAACCGGCTTGCCCGACCGCAATGCTAATGCGCCATCAATACCGGAATGGTGGCGTTGGCGAGCACGCTGCGGGTCACCCCGCCCAGCAGGAACTGGCGGATGCGGCTGTGGCCGTAGGCGCCCATCACCAGCCAGCTCGCCTCTTCGTCGACGGCGAGATTGAGGAGCGCGCGCCCTGCGCCCTCATGGGCGTTGGCGACGGTCCGCACCTCGACCTTGAGGCCGTGGCGCGCCAGATAGGCGCCGACGTCGGCGCCCTGGGCCTCGTCCGAGGGCGGCGCGCCTTCGTCGACGATCGCCACCAGCACGGACTTCGACATCGCGAGCAGCGGCATCGCGGCGCGCACGGCGCGAGCCGCCTGCGCGCTTCCATTCCAGGCAATCACCGCCTTGTCAGCATTGAACTCCCGTGCGCCGGAATAGGGCACGAGCAGCGTCGGTACCCCAGCCTGGAAGAGAAGCGCCTCGATGAGCGCCGCCCTGAAGGGCTGTTCATGATCGGGGTCATCCTGGCCGACCACCGCAAGGTCGGTGAGGATCGCGTTCCTGATGACGCTGGAGAAGTCACCGGAAATCGACTCAGCGAGCCGGCTTTCGGTGGTGACGCCGGCCGCCGTTCCGATCGCATCGAATGCCGCGAGCGCAGCCCTCCCCTCCGCGACGCCCTGCTCGTGCGCGGCGACGATGAAATCGGTCGGGATCGGTGCCGCGATGGTGTAGATCGGCACCAGAGGGTCGATGGCGAGCGCGATGCCGGTGAGATGGGCGTCGCTGATGCGTGCGAGCTCGGCCGCCACCTTTGCCGGGCGGCGTTCGCCGACATTGTCGACGATGACCTTGATGTCCTTCAGTCCGCTCTTTGCCATCTCCGGCTCCACTTCCTGTTCCCGGCGACGATCAGTCCGCACTGCCGATGCCGCCGTCATTGACCTCGATCAAAACGCATACTCGCGAAAAGCCGGCCGCACGTCGCCATGCCACACCGTCTCGTATTCGCGCAACATCGTCTCGGCCGGCGTTTTACCGGTGGCGACGATCTCCTCGAGCGAGGAGAGAAAAATCGTCTCGTCCATGCCCTCTTCGTTCAGGCGTCGCCGCCGGCTCAGTCCATCGCGCGCGAGTGCCAGCACGTCGCGGGCGATGTCGCGGACGGTGCGGTTGCGGAACGGTGTCGACAGCGCAGTCGACGGCACAGCATCGCGGAGCGCCTGCCGCTCATCCGCCGTCCAGGTCTTCACGATGTCCCATGCGCCGTCGAGGGAGGCCTGGTCGTACATCAGCCCGACCCAGAAGGCGGGGAGGGCGCAGATCCGCCGCCAGGGGCCGCCGTCGGCGCCGCGCATCTCGAGGTAGTTCTTGAGCCGCACCTCGGGGAAGAGCGTCGAGAGGTGGTTCTTCCAGTCAGACATCGTCGCGCGCTCGCCCGGCAGGGCCTTGAGCCTGCCGTCGAGCAGGTCGCGGAACGAGAGCCCGGCGACGTCGTGGTAATGGTCGCCGCGCTTGATGAAGTACATCGGCACGTCGAGCGCCCAGTCGACGTAGCGCTCGAAGCCGAACCCGTCTTCGAACACGAACGGCGTCATGCCGGTGCGGTCGGCGTCGGTGTCGAGCCAGATATGCGAGCGCCAGGACAGGAAGCCGTTCGGCCGGCCGTCGGTGAAGGGCGAGTTGGCGAAGAGCGCGGTGGCGATCGGCTGGAGCGCGATGCCGACCCGCATCTTCTGCACCATGTCGGGCTCGTCGCCGAAGTCGAGATTGGCCTGGATGGTGCAGGTCCGGAACATCATGTCGAGCCCGAGGCCGCCGACCTTCGGCATGTAGTTCGACATGATCGCGTAGCGCGATTTGGGCATCACCGGGGTTTCGGCCCGCGTCCAGAGCGGCGAGCCGCCGAGGCCGAGGAAGCCGATGCCGAGCGGCGCTGCGCATTCCCGCACCTGCGCAAGGTGCGCATTGGTCTCGCGGCAGGTCTGGTGGATCGTCTCGAGCGGCGCGCCGGACAATTCGAACTGCCCGCCCGGCTCGAGCGAGATCGCGCCCATGCCCGTCGGGTCGGTCAAGCCGATGATGTTGCCCTTGTCCTCGATCCGGTGCCAGCCGAGGAGTCCCTCCATCAGCTCGAGGAGCTTCCTGATGCCACGCTCGCCCTCATAGGGCACGGGGCTGCAATCGGCTTCGTAGAAGCCGAATTTTTCATGCTCGGTGCCGACGCGCCACGCGCTCTTCGGCTTGGCGCCGGAGGAAAGCGCCTCGACGAGCTGGTCGCGTGATTCGATCGGCGTCGCGTCGGAAACGTCGCGGGCCATTCCTGTGTGATCTTTCAAGAAAGGGAACGGGGCGGCAATCTAGCCGCCGGCCGCGCCGCCCGCAATCGCGTCAGAAATGGCTGAATACTAGGGTTCGAGACGCAAGGCCTCCTGGCGCGACGAGGGCCGCCATGAGGCGGGCCAAAACGAAACTCCGCCACGGTCATTCCGACGCAAGGACGTCTTGCCCTTCAGAAGCCTCAACGTCGCCGCCCGGCAGCTGTTCGGCGCTGGCCACTCCGACGCCAGGTCAAGGCGGCGAGAAAACCAAGCCTGCGGGCGCGAGACGCTTGGTCAGGCGGGCGCCACCGTCGGGTCTCGCCAGTCTCCACGGGCCGCCTGGACCAGCGCCAGCGCGGCAACCGCGGCGGTGTCGGCGCGGAGGATGCGGGGACCGAGGGGCAGCGCCGTGACGAATGCGAGGCCGCGGAGCTTGTCGCGCTCGCTTGCCGAGAATCCGCCCTCTGGGCCGACGAGCACCGCGAGCGGCGACGCCGGCAGGGCGGCGAGAATCGCGAGCGGGTCGGCGCGCCCGTCCGCTTCGTCGCAGAAGATGATTCGCCTTGCCGGCTCCTCCTGCGGCCACGCATCTATGAGCGTGTCGAGCGCCAGTGGCTCATCGACCTTGGGCAGGGTGAGAATGCCGCACTGCTCGGCGGCCTCGATCGCGTTGGCTTCCATCCGCTCGCGGTTCACCCGGCCGACCTGGCCGTGTTGCGTCAGCACCGGGGTCATGCGAGCGACGCCCATCTCGGTCGCCTTCTCGACCATGTAGTCGAGTCTCGCTTGCTTGAGGGGGGCGAAGAGATAGCGGAGGTCCGGTGCGGCGGGCTGTCGCCGCACCTGCTCGCCGATATCGAGCGCATGGCTCCGCCGGCTCTCCGTGGCGAGCGTCGCGCGAAACTCGCCGTCGCGACCGTTGAAGACAAGCAGGGAATCGCCGTCGCCGAGGCGGAGCACGTTCACCAGATAGTGGGCCTGCGAGCGGTCGAGCTCGACCCGGGCGCCGGGTGCAAACACGCCGCGGACGAACAGCCGCTGCAGTTTCGATTCGTTTGCCATGCCCGCCGATAGGCCTCGCGGACGGCCACCGCAAGCAAAAGAAAAAAGGCCCGCCACGAAGGCGGGCCAGTTTGACTCGGAGCCCCAGGGGACTGACGGCTCCGCCAGAAGTCAAATTTCGATCAGAAGCGGCCGCGGGCGAGCCGCTCGCGTGCGACGCGTTCGCGCGCTGCGGCGTGGAAGGCGTTCCGCCGTTCGCGGGCCATGGAATCGAGCCGGCAGGATGGATCGTCGCCGAGCGGCGATGCCATGGCCGAACGGACGTCTCCCGGTGTCAGGCCGATATCGCGGAGCATGCGGGAATCCCAGGTGAGGAGCTTCGCCACCTGTCGGCGGTTGCGCACCGCCTCGACGTAGGCAACCGCGTGCTGGAATATGGCGGAAGCCAGGGGGAGGAGGAAACCCGTGCTGGGTCCGCTCCGGGCGTCGTCATAGGTGGCCATGGTCGTGTTCCTTGAGGCGGGTGGCCGGAGAGCGCTGGCCGGTCTTCGATGCCACTATCGGAGGCGTTCGCTTCCTTCGACACCCGAAACATGCGCCGACCCGATTGATCATTCCAACGAATGTTTCTAATGTCTTCAATCAAGAACCGTGATGCATCGCCGGAGTCAGACCCATGGCCGCAAGCCTCGATCTCGACCAGCTCCGCACCTTCGTCGCCATCGCCGAGACCGGCAGCTTCACCCGCGCCGGCGACATGGTCTTCAAGACCCAGTCCGCCGTCTCCATGCAGATGCGGCGCCTCGAGGAGCGGATCGGCAAGCCGATCTTCGTCCGCGACGGGCGGGGCTCCCGCTTGACCGAGGAGGGCGAGCGACTTCTCGGCTATGCGCGCCGCATGGTGCGGCTCGCCGAGGAAACCGTGGCCGCCTTCGACGATACGGAACTGTCGGGCAGCCTCCGCCTCGGCACGCCGGACGACTATGCCGACCGCTTCTTGCCCGAGGTGCTTGCCCGCTTCTCGCGCTCGAACCCACGGGTCGAGGTGTCGGTCACCTGTGAGCCGTCGATGGAATTGATCCGCCAGGCGGGGATCGGCGAGGTCGATCTCGCCATCGTCACCAACTGCGGCGAGGGTCATGTCGAGGTGGTTCGGCAGGAGCCGCTGCTCTGGGTCGGCTCCGCGCAGCACGAGGTGGCGGACCAGGAGGTACTTCCGCTCGCGCTGTCCAAACCGCCCTGCATGTGGCGGGATGAGGCGATCGGTGCGCTCACCGGAGTGGGTCGCAAGTACCGGGTCCTCTACCAGAGCGCCAATGCCAGCGCCATTTCGGCCGCGGTCCTCGCCGGGTTGGCGGTGTCTATCCTCGCCGAATCGGCGCTGCGCCGCGGGATGCGGGTGCTGGGTGAGGCGGATGGGCTGCCGCGCCTCCCCAACTGCGAGATCGGGATCATCCGCTCGTCGCGCCGGGCGGACACGCCCATCGTGCGGGCGCTTGCCGAACACATCGTGTCATCGCTGGACAATCTCTCTGTCGCCGCCGCCGCGGAGTAGGTCGCGCAATTGTGCAGGTCGTCGCGGTCCGGTAGTTCCGAACCGATATTCTCCGCCGCTGCTGCGGGTTAGAGCCTTTTTTCGCGGCTCGGCAATTGCCCGGAAACCGCTCGCTTGATCCTGCGGGGTTCCGGGACCTACATCAACGCCGAACCAACAGGAGAGTTCAGATCATGGCATTGCGCATCGGCGACACCGCGCCCGACTTTGAGGCCGACACCACACAGGGGAAGATCAAGTTTCACGACTGGCTGGGCGACTCGTGGGGCATCATCTTCTCCCACCCGAAAGATTTCACGCCGGTCTGCACCACCGAGCTCGGCTACATGGCCAAGCTTCAGCCGGACTTCCAGAAGCGGAACGTCAAGGTGATCGGGCTTTCGGTCGATCCCGTAGACCGCCACAGCGGCTGGGCGAAGGACATCGAGGAGACGCAGGGCTACGCGCCGAACTTCCCGATGATCGGCGATCCGGAGCTCAAGGTTTCCAAGCTCTACGACATGCTGCCGGCCGCCGCTGGCGATAGCGCCGAGGGCCGGACGGCCGCCGACAACCAGACCGTCCGCACCGTCTACGTCATCGGCCCGGACAAGAAGATCAAGCTGATGATCGCCTATCCGATGACCACCGGCCGGAACTTCGACGAGATCCTCCGCGTGGTCGATTCGATGCAGCTCACCGCCAAGCACAAGGTGGCGACGCCGGTGAACTGGAAGGAAGGCGACGACGTGATCATCGCCGGCTCGGTGTCGAACGACGACGCGAAGAAGATCTGGCCGCAGGGCTGGAAGGAGCCGAAGCCCTACATCCGCATCGTGCCGCAGCCGAAATAGGCCTTCGCGGTTTGCATTGAAAAGGGCGGCGCGCCTGCTCGGCGTGCCGCCCTTTTCGCTTCGTCAGCCCTACCGCGTCGGGCCGACGACCTCGACCGTGCCGGTCGCGGTGCGGGCGTTCAGGTAGGGACGGTACATGTCCTCGACCGTCGCGGCCGGCTGGGTGAAGGTGCCCGGCGAGACCGCCCGCATCGAATAGGCGACGCTGAACTGAAGCGGGTCGTCCGAGTTGCGGTC
>JALHRF010000228.1 GCA_022841545.1 Bauldia sp.
AGCACCACGATCCGGTCGGCCAGCGTCATCGCTTCGACCTGGTCGTGGGTGACGTAGATCATCGTCGCGCCGATCTCGGCATGGAGGCGGGCAATCTCGACCCGCATCTGGACGCGGAGCGCCGCGTCGAGATTGGAGAGCGGCTCGTCGAACAGGAAGACCTTAGGGTGGCGCACGATAGCCCGTCCAATCGCGACGCGCTGGCGCTGGCCGCCCGAGAGCTGCTTCGGCCGCCGTTCGAGGAGCGGCTCGATCTGGAGGATGCGTGCCGCTTCCGCGACCCGCGCCTCGATCTCGGCCCGCGGCGCGCCGGTCATGCGGAGCCCGAACGACATGTTCTCGCGCGCGCTCATGTGCGGGTAGAGCGCGTAGGACTGGAACACCATCGCCACCTGGCGCTCGCCCGGCGGCAGCCGGGTCACGTCGCGGCCGTCGATGAAGATGCGCCCGGCGCTCACCGATTCGAGCCCCGAAACCATGCGGAGCAGCGTCGACTTCCCGCAGCCCGACGGGCCGACGAAGACGACGAACTCGCCGCTCGCGATCTCGAGGTCGACGCCCTTGATGATCTCGACCGCGCCGAAGTGCTTGCGGACGGCCTCGAGCCTGACCTCGCTCATCCCTTGACCGCCCCCATGGTGAGACCGCGAATGAAGTAGCGCTGGAAGAACAGGAAGACGACCAGCGTCGGCAGGCTCGCGAGCAGCGCCAGCGCCCCCTGCACCCCCCAGGCGACAGAGTACTGGCCCTTGAGGAAGACGATGCCGAGCATGACGGTGCGCACGTCGTCCGACTGGGTGAAGATCAGCGGCCACAGGAAGTCGTTCCAGATCCAGGTGAACTGGAGCGTCGCCAGCACCGCGATCGCCGGCAGCGAGATCGGCAGCGCGACGCGGGTCAGCACCTGCCACTCGTTGACGCCCTCGACCAGCGCCGCCTCGCGGAGCGCGTTCGGCACGGCGGAGAAGAAGTTCCGCATGAGCAGCGTGCAGATCGGGATGCCCATCGCGGTATGGACGATGATCATCGGCCACAGCGTGTCGATCAGCCCGAGGGTGTTGAACAGCTTGAACAGCGGGATGAGGATGACCTGGGGCGGGAAGAACAGGCCCGAGACGATGACCAGGAACAGCGTCTCGCTGCCGCGGAAGGGGAGCTTGGCGAACACCCAGCCGGCGAGGATGCCGAGCGTGATCGAGGCGGCGGTGGCGGGCGCGGTGACGAGGAGCGTATTGAGGAAGTAGATCTTGACCGCGGGGTTGGCCAGCACCTCGGCGAAGTTGCCGAGATAGAGCGTGTCGGGCAGCGACCACAGGTCGCCGAGGGCGATGTCGCGGGTGGTCTTGAAGGCCGAGAGAAGCACGCCCGCGGTCGGCGCCAGGAAGAGGACCGCGAGCACGACCAGGCAGACCACCAGCGCCACCCGTCCCGGGCCGAAGGCGGTCTCGCGCGGGGCCTCGATCGCGACGTCAGTCATAGATCTCGTCCAGCTTCCGGAGCTGGCGGAAGTAGATGAAGATGACCGACAGCGCGATCAGGAACAGCACCACCGAGATGGCGCTGCCATAGCCCATCCGGTACTTCTTGAAGGACTCCTCGTACATGAAGAAGGCGAGGGTGTTGGACGATCGGAACGGTCCGCCGCCGGTCATGATGTAGAGGATGTCGAAGCCCTTCAGCGCATTGATCACCGAGAGCGCCACCACCACCACGGTCGCCGGGCGGAGCATGGGGAGGACGATGTGGAGGGTCTGCTTCCAGCGCTTGACCCCGTCGATGTCGGCGGCCTCCAGGAGGTCGCGCGGGATCGAGGTGAGCCCGGCGAGGAAGATGACCATGGCGAGGCCGGTCTGCTGCCACGACCAGGCGACGATCACCGAGCCGAGCGCGGTCGAGGGCTCGGCGAGCCAGGCGAAGTTGAAGCGGCGCACGCCGGTGACGGCCTCGATCGCGGTGTTGAGGAGCCCCCAGTCGGGCTGGTAGATCCAGATCCAGATCTGGCCGACGATCACCGCGGCGAGGCAGATCGGCAGGTAGAAGATCGACTTGAAGACGTTGGCGCCGCGAAGCCCGGTGTTGAGGAGAAGCGCCAGCGCGAGCCCGAGGACCACGGGGACCACCAGCGCCGCCACGATCCAGATCGCGGTGTTGATGATCGCGTTGAGGAACTCGGGATCGCGGAAGATCCTCGCGAAATTGTCGAGGCCGACGAAGTCGTAGTCGGGATCGAAGCCGTTCCAGTTGGTGACGCTGTAGCGGAACGAATCGAACAGCGGCCAGATGACGAACACGGCGAAGACGATGACCGCCGGCGCCAGCAGCACGATCCGCCAGAAGTTTTCACGCCGTTCCATTCACGTACCTGCTCACCCCGCCTGTCATGCCCGCGAAAGCGGGCACCCAGTAAACGATGCCGGGACTAGTTTTCTAGCGCCAGTGGATACTGGGTCCCCGCTTCCGCGGGGATGACAGTATGTGTGTTCAGAAAAGAACGGGCGGACCGTGACAGGTCCGCCCGCTTCAGTCAGGAGGAAGCGACTCACTCCTTGAAGGCGTCGGCCGCGGCGGTTTGCGTCTTCTCCATCAGCGCGTCGATGTTCGAAGAGTCGTTCATGAACTCGGCGAACATGTTGAGCCCGACTTCGGCGACCGGCGGCGGCGTGGCGAGGTCGTAGTTGAAGGCGAAGGCGTCGGCATTGTTCACTGCCGCGAGCGCCCGCTGCATCACCGGCGTATAGGTCGAACTGTCGACCTTGACGTTCGGCGACAGCGCGCCCTGCGCCTCTGCCCACTTCGCCTGCACCGCCGGGTCGGAGACCAGCCAGGCGAGGAGCTCCTTCGCGCCCTCGGGGTTCGCCGCATTGGCGGCGATCAACAGGCCATCGACCGGGCCGACCACGGCGTTCGGCACGCCGTCGGCGATCACCGGGAACTCGAAGAAGTCGTAGTCGGTGCCCGGCTGGAGGCCCTGGCCGTTCCAGTACCCCGTGATCCAGGTGCCCATCAGCGTCATCGCCGCGTCGCCGCGCGCCACCTGGTCCGACGCATCGGTCCAGTCATTGGCGTTGCTGTTGGCCGCGAAGCAGCCGGCGTCGACGAGGTCCTTCCACAGGCCCATCGCGGCCTTGACCTCGGCATCGGTGTAGGACGCGGCACCCGACATCAGCTTCGCCCGGTAGTCCGGGCCGGCGGTGCGGAGGAGCAGGTAGTCGAACCAGAACTGCGCCGGCCAGCGGTTCTTCGAGCCGAGCGCGATCGGGTCGATGCCCTTGTCCTTGAGCGTCTTGCAGGCGGCGAGCAACTCGTCCCAGGTCTTCGGCATCGTCGCGATGCCGGCATCGGCCATGACCTTGGGATTATAGAACATGCCGGCATAGTGGTAGCCGAAGGGCACCAGGTAGCGCTTGCCGTCATACATGGTGGCACCGTCGGCGACCGACTTGGCGACGACCTCGTCGAGCTTGCTGGCCGCCCACATGTCGTCGATCGGCATGATGTTGCCGGCGTCGACCACGAACTGGGTGCGGGCCCCGGCCCAGTAGCTGAACACGTCCGGCAGGCTGTTGCCGGCGGCGCGGACCAGGATTCCGGTCTTGAAGTCCTCATGGCCGATCGGGCTGTCGGCGATGGTGGTGCCGGTCTTCTCCTTGAAGTCGGCGAAGATCTCCGTGATCCCCTTCAGGCCGATTTCGCCGGTGAAGTAGTGCGAGATGGTGATCGTCTCCTCCTGTGCGGAGGCGGGCGCGAACTGGAACGGAACGGCGAGCGCGGTCGCGGCCAGCGACGCCTTGATGAGATGCCAGGGCTTCATTTTTTCCTCCCTTGGGCGGCTTCCACAAGAACAAGTTGCCCTATATGAAATAGTGCAAGACCTGTCTTGCCCATCTGTTCCCGATGTGCTCATTTGTGTCAACAAAATCGGATGAAGAGCCGTGATTTTTCTTATCTACGCTTACATAGGGCAACATAGGGAATTTGATGTTGCCTTAAAGGCAACTTTTCGGCGTCGTGGACGGCGGGAATGAGGATCGTCCAGTCGCTGCAGCGCGGCCTCGCCGTGCTCGACTTCCTGGTCGAGAGCGGCGGCCCGGTGCGGACCTCCGACGTCGCCAGCCGGTTCGACATCGACAAAGCCAATGCATCGCGGCTGCTCACGACGCTGCACGCCGCCGGCTATGCCGAGCGGGGCGAGGACCGCCGTTACACGCTCGGCCCGAAATTCAACGGCGATCAGGGCAGCGGCCAGCTCGAAGGCCTGATCGCGCTCCGCGAACGGGCACGATCGCTCCTCGAAGGCCTGGTCGAGGCCTCCGGCGAGTGCGCGCATATGGCCGTGCTGGTCGCCGACAAGGTCTGGTACATCGACAAGATCTCGTCGCCGCACGCGCTTCGCGTCGATCACCCGGTCGGCGCGCTGGCGCCGCTCCACTGCACCGCCCTTGGCAAGGCCTATCTCGCCTTCGGCACGCGCATCGTGCCCGGGACCTTCGCCCGCTTCACCGCGCAGACCATCGTCGACCGCGCCGCGCTCGAGACCGACCTCGCCGAGGCGCGCCGACTCGGCTACGCCCGCGACGACGAGGAGTTCTCGCCAGGGGTCCGCTGCGTCGCCAGCGCGATCCGCGACGCCAACGGCCGCATGGTCGCTGCGGTCGGCCTCTCCGGCCCGACGGCGCGGCTAGACCTCAAGCGCCTCCATGACCTCGGCCGCCTGGTGCGCGACCGCAGCGCCGAAATCTCGATCACAACCGACAGGATCAGGGAATGACCGCAACGATTGACCGCGTCCGCGCCGGCTTCATCGGCGCCGGACGCATTTCCGATTTGCACGCCCTCGAGTACATCGCCAATCCGGACGCCGAGATCGTCGCCATCGCCGACGTCAATCGCGACCTTGCCGAGCAGCGGGCGCGAGCCTGGGGATTTCCCGACGCGAAGATCTATACCGACTATCGCGCGCTCCTCGACGACCCGAACGTCAACGCCGTCGACATACTCCTCCCGCATCACCTCCACTGCGAGGCGGCGCTTGCGGCGATGGACGCCGGCAAGCACGTCTCGCTGCAGAAGGTGATGACTACCACGGTCGCCGACGCCGACCGCCTGGTCGAGCGGTCGAAGACCGCTTCGGGCCGCTTCCGCGTCTTCGAGAATTTCATCTTCTACCCGCCGGTGATGAAGGCGAAGGAGCTGATCGCCGAAGGCGCGATCGGCGAGCCGGTGTCGATCCGCGTCAAGAGCAATTCCGGCCGGAGCCGGACCGCCTGGGCCGTGCCGGCCTATGCCGACGCGTGGCGGCAGGATCGCGCCAGAAACGGTGGCGGGCCGATCGCCTTCGACGACGGCCATCACAAGTTCGCCCTCGCCTGGCTGTTCATGGGCCTCGCCGAGGAAGTCCACGCCTGGATCGGCGAGACGCCGCGGCCGGAGGGCGGCGTCGTTGACGCGCCGGCGATCATCTCGTGGAAGTTCCCTCGGAACCGCTTCGGCCATCTCGAGATCGCCTATTCGCCAGACTTGGAGCTGGTCACGGTGCACTACGCGCAGGACGACCGGCTCGAGATCACCGGGACCTCGGGCGTCATCGCCATGGCGCGCGGCCACGGGCGGCTGGTCGAGGGACCGGCGCTGACGCTCTATGCCGACGGCAAGTCGGTGGGCTTCAGCTTCCCCGATGCCGAGCTTGGCTGGGAGGCGAGCTTCATCCACTCGACCCGCCACTGGATCGAGGCGCTCCGCACCGGGGCCTCGCCGCATCTCACCGGCGAGGAGGGCCGCGACATCCTCAAGTTCACCCTCGCCGCCCAGCTTTCGGCCGAACTCGGCCGCGCCGTCCGGGTTGACGAGGTGAGCCGGCTCGCGCCATGAGCGACGGGGCGGCGGGGATCGACGGGAGCGCGGAACGGGCGCGGGCGATTGCGGCGGCCGGCGGCCTGGAAGCCGCGCTGGCGGCCGGCGCGCTGCCGGCGATCGCCACCATGCCGCTGGTCGAGGCGCTGGTGCTCGGCCTGCTCCGGCAGGGTGTGCGCAAGTACCTCGCTGTCTTCGGTCACGGCAACACCGCCCTCGGCGAGGTGCTCCGCATCTACGAGGCCGCCGGCGTCACCCGCACATGGCAGTTCCGGAACGAAGTGGCGATGGCCCATGCCGCCACCCAGCTCGCCTGGCAGTATGGCGAACAGGCAGCGGTGGTCACCTCGATCGGCCCCGGCGCGCTCCAGGCCTTCGCCGGCTCGCTGGTCGCCGCCTCGAACGGGGTCGGCGTGTGGCATCTCTACGGCGACGAGACCACCCACGGCGAGGGCTACAACATGCAGCAGGTGCCCCGGCCCGGCCAGGGCTCCTTCGGCGCGCTGACCGGCGTCATGGGCCGGAGCTACACGCTGCACACGCCGGCCGCCCTCCGCGAGGCGCTCCGTCACGGCGCGGCGACCGTCGGGCACCCCTACAAGCCCGGGCCGTTCTTCCTCCTTCTCCCGATCAACACCCAGCCCGCTGCGGTCGGCGTCAATCTCGCGGCACTGCCGGGCCGACACGCCGCGGCGCCCGTCGCCTGCGCCGACGATCAGACCTTCGCCGAGGCCGCGGCGCTGATCGCCGCCCACGACCGGATCGTGGTCAAGGTCGGCGGTGGCGCCCGCCGCTTCGCCGACGAGGTGCGCACGTTCG
Source organism: Bauldia sp. (assembly GCA_022841545.1). Lineage (GTDB taxonomy): Bacteria > Pseudomonadota > Alphaproteobacteria > Rhizobiales > Kaistiaceae > Bauldia. Next base: position 6,670 of record JALHRF010000228.1, read on the forward strand.
TCGAGCGCACGGGCGCGGTCGCGGTGCTGTCGCCGGGCTCGACCGGTGTGCTCCCGGACGCCCACCCGCAGAACCTCCATGTCGGCGGCTCGAAGGGCTCGGTCAGCGGCAATTTCGCCATGGAGGAGGCCACCCTCCTCGTCGCCGTTGGCACCCGCGCCGTGTGCCAGTCGGACTGCTCCGGCATCGGCTACCCGAAGGTCGGCGCCGTCATCAACCTCAACGGCGACCTCGACGACCTTACGCATTACAATCGCACCGTTCCGATCGCCGGAGATATCGGCGCCAATCTCGCCCTGCTGATCGCCGCGCTCCCCCAGGCCGGGCGATGGAGCGCGGGCAAGGCGGCATGGCTCGCCGATTGCGGGGAGAAAAAGCGCCAGTGGGGCCTCCTCAAGCTCTCGCGCTTCGCCGCCACGGCGCCGATCGACCCGGTCTGGCAGCGGCGGGTGATGACCCAGCCGCAGGCGATCCGCGTCGTCGCCGGCTTTGCGAAGGAGATCGGCGCGGCGAAGCTGTTCGATGCCGGCGACGTCCAGGCCAACGGTTTCCAGATCGTCGAGGATGACCGACCCTTCGACACCTTCACCGAATCCGGCGCCTCCTACATGGGCTATGCGGTGAGCGCCCTGATGGCCGCCGCGGTCGCCGACCGGCCGCGCTACGCCGTCGCCTTCACCGGCGATGGGTCCTTCATGATGAACCCGCAGATCCTCCTAGATGCGGTCGAGCATGGCCTCAAGGCCGCGATCGTCCTCTTCGACAACCGGCGCATGGCCGCGATCAGCGGCCTGCAACAGGCGCAGTATGGCGCCGAGTACCGCACCAGCGACGGCGTCGCCGTCGACTATGTGCGCATGGCGAGCGCCTTTCCCGGCGTGCTCGCGCTCCATGGCGGCGACGCGCCGCAGTCGCTCCGCGCCGCGCTGGAGACAGCGCGCGGCCATGGTGGCCTGTCCCTGATCCACGTTCCTGTCTATGGGGGCGGAGATCCGGTCGGCGGCATGGGCGCCTACGGTTCGTGGAATGTCGGCAACTGGGTCGCCAGGGTCGAGGCGACGTACCTGAGAACGGCTATTTGAGGCCCTTCATGTCGCGCGAGACGACCGCCCAGCTGAACTTGCGTGCCGGTGGGTGACTCCGCCCCGGACCAAGGCCATGAGCGTGACCTATTGTGTGGTCGCTCCGCCGAACGCCTACGTCGCCATCCCTGTCATTCACGCGATCCGGTTGGCGACGCCGTGGTGGGGGTTCGGATCAAGGCGCGGTCGTTGGCGCTTGCGGCGGCATTGTGACTCCTCTAGCAGGCTGTTGAAGAACTCAGTCGCGCTCGGCGACGAAGCCCGAGTCGTCGCCGTTGTGGATGAAGAAGTGGCCGACGAGGCGGCCGGCGGTTCCGATCATGACCCAGCCGCGGCC
>JALHRF010000229.1 GCA_022841545.1 Bauldia sp.
GCCTTGGCAAAGGTCCGCGCCGACGATCTCGCCGCGATCCCGATCCGCGAACTCATGCGACGCCATCCCGCGCTCACAGATTCGGTCGACGAGGTCTATCTCGGCTGCGCCAACCAGGCGGGCGAGGACAATCGGAACGTCGCCCGGATGGCCCTGCTCCTCGCCGGGATTCCCGAGACCGTGCCGGGGGTGACCTTCAACCGCCTCTGCGCCTCGGGCATGGATGCGGTGGGCGCTGCGGCGCGGGCGATCAAGGCCGGCGAGATCGAGCTTGCCATTGCCGGGGGCGTCGAATCAATGAGCCGCGCGCCGCTGGTGATGGGCAAGGCCGAGACCGCCTTCCAGCGGACCGCCGAGATCCACGACACGACCATCGGCTGGCGCTTCATCAACCCGCTGATGAAGGCGCAATACGGCGTCGACTCGATGCCCGAAACCGGGGAGAACGTGGCCGAAGACTTCCATGTGAGCCGCGCCGACCAGGACTTGTTCGCCCTCCGCTCGCAGGAGCGGGCGGCCCGGGCGATCGACGCGGGCGTATTCGCGGAGCGCATCGTCGCAGTGGAGATTCCGGGCCGGAAGGGCCCGACGGTCGTCGACCGCGACGAGCATCCGCGTGCCGACACGACGCTGGAAGCGCTCGCCGCGCTGAAGCCGATCGCGCGGCCGGGCGGCACCGTGACCGCCGGCAACGCCTCCGGCGTCAACGACGGGGCGGCAGCGCTGGTCCTGGCGTCCGCGGACGCCGCCGCTCGGCTCGGACTGAACCCGCTCGTGCGCATCCTCGGCATGGCGAGCGCGGGCGTGCCGCCGCGGATCATGGGTGTGGGTCCGGTGCCGGCAACGGACAAGCTGCTGGTCCGGCTCGGGCTGAGAATGACGGATCTGAGCCTGATCGAGCTCAACGAGGCCTTCGCCAGTCAGGCGCTGGCCTGCCTCCGCCAGCTCGGCGTGGCCGACGACGCAGAGCATGTGAACCCGAACGGCGGCGCGATCGCCCTCGGCCACCCGCTCGGCATGTCGGGCGCGCGGATCGCGGCCGACGTCGCCCGCGAGTTGCCGCGGCGCAGGGGGCGATATGGCCTCGCGACGATGTGCGTGGGCGTCGGCCAGGGTGTGGCGATGGCGATGGAGCGTGTCGGATGACCGACTATCCGCGGGCGGCGCTTATCGCCGATCCGCCCTACTTTCATGCGGACTACATATCGACCTGCGCCCGTTGGCGATCCGGTGCCGGACGCAATGATCGAAGTCTGGCAGGCTGATGGGAAGGGCCGCTACCCCGGCGCATCGCCGGCCCTCGCCAATGCCCGGTTCAAGGGCTTTGGCCGCTCCGAGACGGTCGGCGGGACCTGGCGCTTCACGACGGTGAGGCCCGGCCCGGTCCCCGGACCGGACGGCAGGACGCAGGCGCCGCACATCGACGTCGGAATAGTCGCCCGCGGCATCCTCAAGCGGCTGTTCACACGCATCTACTTCGACGACGAGCGGGACAACGCCCGCGACCCGATCCTCGGCCTGGTCCCGGCCGAGCGGCGCGCGACGCTGATCGCGCGGCGCGACGGTGACCGCGACGGCCTCCCCCGCTACGTCCTCGACATCCGCCTGCAGGGCGGCGAGGAGACGGTGTTCTTCGAGGCGTGACCCGCCCTACTCGACGGAGACCTCAGTCCCACACCTCGTGTGCGACCTCGTCGCCCTCATCGATCCAGGCGATATTCGACGGTGCGGAGTCCAGCAACGGTGATGCTGAATTCGGCCCGGGCCGACCGAGCCTGCTTCAGCCGTCCGGTGCGCAAAGGACTCCCGACACATCGGCCCGGAAGGGGACATCGCTCGCCGCATGGACCCCTCCCGGCGATCCCTGTCAGGCCATCTTGGTGGCGGCCTCCACCTTGAGCCGCCAACGGCTGCTCCAGACCAAGGCAAAAACTTCTTTGAGTCGTTCCAGTCTTCGCAAGGCGACTACCCTGATTTGTATAGCTTAGCTGTCTATCCAATCCATGTCGGTTGGCGCTTTTATTGAAGGCTCGGCAATTTCTGCAAGACAGGCGCATCTCGCGGATATTTTCGTCACAGAAGTTCACTATAGTGCTTCCTTACGCTTGTCTGAGACGCGGTTCCTGACTATGGTCCCGCCGAAAGAAATCGATTACCAACAACCATAGTTTCCGAGGGGCGGGGCGGACGCCTTATCGGGCATTGGGGGGTGCCCAGTTGGCTGCTCCGGCCAGTCGTGTCCTGTTTCCGCCGCTTCTCCCGGTCGGGTTTCACAACACCGATATCGCGGGGCTGCAGCGGCTTTGCGTCGACTATTTTCCTAAGTCGCGCACCAGGCCAAAGCTCATGAATACGGTTTCGATGGTGGTGTCGCTGGTCAACCGGGTGAGCATCCCATCACGCCTCTGGGTCGGCGGAGCCTTCCTGACCGAGGAGGATAACCCCGAGAGTTGCTCGGTGACCCTGGTGCTGGTCGAATCGGTCTTCCGGCGACTGTCGGAAGAGCAGCGCGAGTTCTTCGACTGGTTCCGCGACGTGCCGCTCAACGACAAGTATCGCTGCGACAACTACGCGATCATCCTCGACGCGGAGCGGCCTGACTACGAGGCCGTCAACAGCTTCTGGCTTCGTCAGTTCGGTTTCCATGACGAAAAGCGGAAGCAGGGAATTCCTGAGATCCTGCTACCGATGGTCGCCAGCGGATGAGCCGGGTCAGCGAGATTCTCGACGACCTGGCCGAGGCGGATACCGTAGCCCACGAGCTCCGCCGGCTGGCGGAGGCCGATCCTCGCGACGAGATCGTCGCGATCAATCTTGACGCCGTGAAGCGGCGGCGCACCGACCTCGAGCGTGAACTCGGGACGCTACTCGCGGTGCACCAGTTCGACTTGATCCGGTATCGGGTCGAGCTGTTCGACGGCAGCGCACCACCCGCCATCGCCATTGCCCGCTCGATCGTCCTGTTCCAGACGCTGGTCACGGCCGCCTTCGATGCCATCCGCACCGCGCCGAAGCGGCTCTACCATCCCTCCCACGAGAACGTCCGCATGTCGTCGCTGAGCTTCGCGCGCGCGCCGGGGGGAAACGCCGCCATTCACTTCACCATCCCCAACGACCGCCTGCTCGTGCTTGCCAGCGACCTCGACGAGGCGTTCAGCCTTGTTTTCGAGCTGCTGATGTCGCGGGCCAAGACGATGCTGCGCAATATCGCGGCGCGTGGCGGCATCGCCACGGTCACGGCCGCCCATGCCTGGGCCGAGAATGCCGTGCAGTACGGACTGACCACGACGATCGCGTGGCGGAAGGCCAGCGACGAACAGCGCGTGCTCACGCTGTCGCACAGCGACGCCCTCCTCTTCAGGACCGCGATCGACGCGGTGAGCGACGAGACGGTCGAGGAGGTCGATCGGCAATGTGAACTCCTGGCACTCGACGAAGGCGCCGGCACGTTCCGGATCGAGGTCTCGGCGGGGGAGACGATCAGCGGTATCCTCGCCGATGGCTTTCCTCGCGGCGGCAGCTGGACCACCCGCCACTGGTACACGGCGATCCTCCACCGGGCGATGCGGGTCCGTTACGCCACTGGAGAAGAGACCGTCCGCTGGACGCTCCGGCGACTGATTCCCGAAGGCTGAACCGACCTCAGTCCGAAGGCGGAATCCCGGAAGCGCGCGCCCAGGCGGCCACCCGGTCGAGCAGCATGGCCCTCTCGCGCGCGTTCTGGGTGAGCTCCGCCGCGCGGGCCGCCTCGCGCCGCGCCTCGTCGTAGCGACCGAGCCTCGCGAGCAGGTCGGCGCGCACGCTCGGTAGCAGGTGGTAGCGGGCGAGCGCCGGTTCGCCGGTGAGCGCGTCGACGATGGCGAGCCCCGCTTCCGGACCATAGGCCATGGCAACCGCCACCCCCCGGTTGAGTTCCACCACCGGACTTGGCGCAAGGATGCCCAGCGCCTCGTAAAGCGCCGCGATCCGTATCCAGTCGGTCTCCTCGGGCACGCGGGCGCGGGCATGACAGGCGGCAATCGCGGCCTGGAGCTGATAGGTCCCGGGCGGCGCGCCCATCGATTCTGCGCGAGCAAGCGCAGCGAGCCCTCGTCCGATCAGCATGCGGTCCCACTTGGACCGATTCTGGTCGAGGAGCAGGATCGGCTCGCCCTCGGGCCCGGTCCGGGCCCGGGTTCGCGACGCCTGAATTTCCATCAGCGCCACGAGGCCGTGGACCTCGGGTTCCCGCGGCGCCAGTTCGGCGAGGATCCGGCCGACCCGAAGCGCCTCTTCGACGAGCTGGGGCCGCATCCAATCCTCACCGGCGGTGGCCGCGTAACCTTCGTTGAAGATGAGGTAGATCACCTCGAGCACCGAGGAGAGCCGCTCCGCCCGCTCGGCGCCTCGCGGCACCTCGAACTCCACGCCGGCCTCGGACAGCGTCCGCTTGGCGCGGACGATGCGCTGCGCAATGGTCGGTTCCGTGGAAAGAAAGGCCCGCGCGATCTCGCCGGTGGTCAGCCCCCCGATCAGCCGAAGCGTCAGCGCCAGTCGTGCATCCGTCGGCAGCACCGGGTGGCAAGCGGTGAAGATCAGGCTGAGGAGATCGTCGCCGATGTCGTCGTCGAGGGCAGTCTCGAGCTCGGTCACCGGGTCCGGCTGGTCGCTCTCGATCTCATGAAGGAGTTCCGAGTACTTGCGCTCGCCGAGCTTCCGACGGCGGAGCGTGTCGATCGCACGGTTCTTCGCCGTCGCCATCAGCCAGGCGCCGGGATTGCGCGGAATGCCCGTCTCCGGCCATTTCTCCAGAGCGACGACCAGGGCATCCATCGCCAGTTCCTCGGCCAGGCCGACGTCGCGCACCATCCGCGCGAGGCCCGCGATGAGCTTCGCCTGCTCGATGCGCCAGACCGCGTCGATGGCGCGATAGGTATCGGTTGCCGTCACGGCCGCCGATACACCACCATCCCCGTCTCAGTGCAAGCCGTGCGATCTCTCGGCGACGGCCGTAGCTAGAAGTGGGTGCCCGGCGGAGGCTCGAAAAGCTGGCGCACCTCGAGCTCGCCCTCGAAGGACGGACCAAGGATTCCGGCATGGAGGCTCATGAACTCGCTCCCCATGCGGATCGCCTCGGCCTTCGACGCCGCCTCGATGATGGCATAGCCGCCAATCAGCTCGCGGGCCTCGGCAAAGGGGCCATCAATGACCCTCACCTTGCTGTCCTTGACGCGGATCAGCGCGCCGGACGAGCTAGGCAGAAGCCCGCCCTGCTCGATGAGCGTGCCATCCCTGAAGCCTTTCTCGGCCAGTGCGCCGATCGCCTCCATCAGCTCGGGACTCGGCGGCTTGCCCGCCTCGTAGTCCGAGTTGCCCTTGACCAGCATCATGAATCGCATCGCGTGCCCCTTTCCACGTTACGGCCTAGGTTGTCGCCTTGAGGGCGGCCCGCGTGCGCTCGTAGCGCGCCTTGCCCACGCCTGGCTCGAAATCCTCCATCTCCTGAACCTGCCGGATCTCGATGACTTCATCGTCGGAGGCGGGGCAGCGCTTCGCCCACTCGATGGCCTCTTCCTTCGACTTGACCTGGATCAGCCAATAGCCGCCGAGCACTTCCTTCGCCTCTGCGAAGGGACCATCCCGCACCGTCGGCACGCCGGCCGCGAACGAGACCCGGGCGCCCATGGACGGTGGATGCAGGCCATCGAGGGCAAGGAGTACGCCGGCCTTCTGCAGGGCCTCGTTGTACCGGGTCATCGCATCGATTCTCTCGCCGTCCGGAATCATCCCTGGCGGCGCGGTCTCGTATCCCTTCGGGATCACCAGCATCATGAAGCGCATTATCGTCTTGTCCTCTCTGTACCCGGTGTGTCCGGGCAAAAGCCGGCGGCATCAGCCGGCGTCAAGGGGACGACGAACGATCCCGGATCGAATCGACACGCGGGGGAGAAACCAGTCGAGGTGGGCCGACCACCGTTAAAGGGCGGCCTTCACCGCATCGGTCGCCTCATGGCGGAGAGACGCAAGGGGCAGCCATGCTGCCTCCCCGATGTTATGGCGACGGCGACTTCGCGGGTCGCATCCGAACGCCTGGTTCGCCCACCATGCAGCCCGCTCTGCGGGCCAGGGTGGCAGGCACCAGCACCATGAACGCGCTACTCGAGCGTCTCGAGATAGGTGATGACGTCATCGATCTGCGCGGGATCGAGGGTGAACTGGGGCATCGACGGATGGCCCACCACGATCCCCTCGGCGAACGCTTCGGCGAGCTGCTCCACCGGATAGCGCTCGTGCAGCGTGCGAAACGGCGGCGCAATGGCGAGCGGACTGTCGCCGAACCGGCCGACGGCATGACACTTCGAGCAATTGGTGTCGACGAAAACGAAACCGCGCTGCGCGGCGGGGCTGAGAGCACTTGCACCGCCCGCCCATGCCACGGCGAGCGCCGCGACCAGCATGCCTGGAACCTTCATCGCGTCCTCCGTCCGAACCAGAGAAGCTCAGCCGTTCAACCGCTGAAGACTCGCCCGGCTGCGAAGCCGAACGCGCCGCGAGCTCGGCAGTTCGATCGCCTCCTTGTCCTCGAGCTGGGTCAGCGTCCTCGACACGGTCTCGATGGTCAGACCGAGATAGTCGGCGATGTCCTGCCGCGACATGGGTAGCTCCACCACCTCGATCGCGGATTCGCGGCGGGCCATGTCGAGAAGGAAGCTGGCGACGCGCTCCTCGGCGTTCTTGCGGCCGAGAAGGAGCATGTGCTCCTGCGCCAGCCGGAAGCCGCCGGCCGTGTGGGTCCATATATCAGCGGCGAGCTCACCGTCGCGCGCGGCGTGGGCGACGATCGTCGAACGGCGCGCGACACGCACGATCGAATCGACGATCGCTTCCGCGCTGAAGGCGTGGTCCTCACCCGCTTCGAGGCCGAAGACATCGCCGGGGAGGTAGAAGGCACCGATTTGCCGGCGACCGTCCTGCATGACCTTGTAAGTACGGACGGCGCCTGACACTACTTGATAGAAATATTCTGCTTGCTCCGACTCGCCGTAGACTTCCGTGTTGCGGGCGAAGCGGACAGGAGCGCCATGCAGCGCGAATGCCGAACTCAACGCACCCAAGGTCACTTTCTGCGTCGGCGCCGGACGGCTCGGCAGAGGGCGGGTGGAAGCGGCGACGGTCTGCGTCTGCATGGCTCGATCCTCCAAGGATGGCTTCATTGGAGCCATACCTATGAGTGGCCGGCTTCAGGCGAAATTCAGGTATTACCCCTACGTAGAACCCCTTAGGGGATGATGCGGAGAGTCGACGCTAGTGGTCCGACTCCGACATTCGCCACCCGTCGCTACCCGTTGCATGCAGGTTCAGGGCGGATGCCGGAGTCAGAAGGACCACTAGCAACTTTATGTTTCCAGTGGAGTCTTTTGAATCTGACATTTGAGAACTGCCCGAAACCCAACTGGGACCTAAATGTCAAATTCGCTCCACTAGGAGATAGCCCCCGACACCCGGGACGGGCGTAAGATGGTCGAAATGGCAGACGATACGGCAACGGAGGGCGAGTGGGCGAAGGGTCTTCGCAGCCCAGTCGTCGTCTGTGTCCTGTCGGTGGCGGCGGTCGCGGTTGCCCTCGGCATGCGGTTGCTTCTCGATCCCATTCTCGGCGACACCCAGCTCTTCATCTTCTTCATGCCCGCCGTCGGCGTCGGCACCCTCTTGGGTGGCTTCTGGCCCGGGATGCTCGCCGTCGTCCTCAGTCTTGTCGTGTCGGCGATCTTCATCGCGCCCAACACATGGACGCTGACCGCCGAGATGGTGAATCACGGCGCTTTCCTGATCGTGGGCATCGCCGTGGCGTGGCTCGGGGAGCGGCTCCGGCGCGCGGGAATCGAAAGCCGGGCCACGCAGGATGACCTCATTTCCCGCGAGGCCCATCTCCAATCAATCCTCGACACTGTGCCGGATGCCATGGTGGTGATCGACGAAGCCGGTGTGATGCACTCCTTCAGCAAGGCGGCCGAACGGCTGTTCGACTATGCCGCCGCCGATGTGATCGGGAGCA
>JALHRF010000230.1 GCA_022841545.1 Bauldia sp.
GAAGCGCCGCGCCCTCCTCACCGAGATCGAACAGGCCGAGGCCGTCCGGGCCACGGCGAGCGATGCGCTCGCCGTCGGCGAGCAGACGCAGGCCCAGGCCGACCGCGCCGCGCGCGCCGCGCTCGAGGCGCTCTCCGAAGCCCGCGAGAGCCGCGTCCGCCAGGAGGAGCGCGTCGTCGCCGCTGGCGAGCGGCTCGCCGAGTCGGTGCAGCGCATCGACGAGGTGCTGACCTGCCCGCCCGAGGAGGCGGAGAAGATCGCCGAGCTGAAGCCCGGCGCGGCCCTGCCCGACCTCGGCGACACCGAGGCCCGGCTCGAGCGCTACCGGCAGGAGCGCGAGCGCCTGGGGGGCGTCAATCTCCGCGCCGAGGAGGAAGCCAACGAGACCGCCGCCCGCCGCGATGCGCTGGTTGCCGAGCGCGACGACCTGGTCGCCGCGATCCATCGCCTCCGCCATGGCATCGGCAGCCTCAACCGCGAGGGCCGCGAGCGGCTGCTCGCCGCCTTCGGCACCGTCAACGCCCATTTCCAGCGCCTCTTCACCCACCTCTTCGGCGGCGGCGAGGCCGAGCTGCGGTTGACCGAATCCGACGACCCGCTCGAAGCAGGGCTGGAGATCATCGCGCGGCCGCCGGGCAAGAAGCCGCAGATCATGACGCTCCTCTCCGGCGGCGAGCAGGCGCTGACGGCGCTGTCGCTGATCTTCGCGGTGTTCCTCACCAACCCGGCGCCGATCTGCGTCCTCGACGAGGTCGACGCGCCGCTCGACGACGCCAATGTCGAGCGCTTCTGCAATCTCCTCGACGAGATGAACCGGACCACCGAGACCCGCTTCGTGGTGATCACCCACAACCCGATCACCATGAGCCGGATGAACCGCCTGTTCGGCGTCACCATGGCCGAGCGCGGCGTCTCCCAGCTCGTCTCCGTCGACCTCGAGACCGCCGAGCGCTTCCGCGAAGCGGTGTAGCGTGAAGATCGTCGGCATCGACCACGTCCAGCTCGCGATGCCGAGGGGACGTGAGAACGATGCCCGCGCCTTCTATCGAGACGTTCTCGGCATGGCGGAACTACCCAAGCCGGCAAACCTCGCGGCGCGCGGGGGCGTCTGGTTCGCCGCAGGCGACCGGCAGGTCCATCTCGGGGTGGAGGACGACTTCCGCCCGGCGCGCAAAGCCCACCCCGCACTGCGCGTCGAGAATCTCGACGGCTTCCGGAACCGCCTCGCGGAAGCCGGCCACACGCCGCGTGACGACGAACCGCTTCCCGGCTATCGCCGCATCTACGTCTCCGATCCTTTCGGCAACCGCCTCGAGTTCATCGAGCCTGCGGCAAGCACCTGATCGCAGAATTGAATTCGCCAACATTGGATGCCATTTTTTGATTCGGCGGGAGGATTTCATGCGCACCACGATCACTATCGACGAGGCCTCCTTGCCGATGCACAGGAACTTGCCGGCATCACGAAGAAGTCGGCTCTGATCAACGCGTCGCTGAAGGCGCTGGTCGAACGCGAAGCCGCGCGGCGGCTTGCGCGGCTGGGCGGCAGCCAGCCGTACCTGAAGCCGATCCCGCGCCGCCGTCCGCCCTACAAGTGATCCCCTTCGACTCGTCCGACGGAAGCGATCGTCAAAGGAAGCGCACTCCCTCTTCGCGCTCCTATGCGGGAACCGCGTGCTGATGCGCGCCAAGTCCTCGGCGAAGTGTCGACGGGGGACCTTCGCCCGCTGGACGATCGCTCGACCTCCGCCTACTCCTGCGGATAGCCCACCGCGATCTCGGAGACCGTCGGCGCGGCCGCCCTGAGCAGCGGATCGTCGGAACCGAGTTGCTGGTCGCCCATGATCGCATCGAACTCGGGCCCGTATTCCTTCGACCAGTCGAGGTCGAAAGACAGGCTCATGATGCAGCCGCCGGGAATGTCAGCGAGCGCCCCGCTCGGAAAGCCCGCGGCGCCGCCATAGTCCCAGCCGAAGCCAAGCACGTTGAAGGACGCGCCGTTCAGCGCCTCGACCTCGGTGAGCGCCGAGCCGAGCCGCACCCCGCCCGGTCCGATCCAGTCCGAGTCCTCGCGGATGATGATCGCCGCCGGCTGCGCGCGCTGCGCTTCGTCCTGCCACAGGATCACCAGCCGTCGAGCCGGATCGTTCGGAAAGACGAGCGTTGCGTCCAGCGTCGTGCCCTCGGGTCCGTCGATGGTTTCGGAGACGACGTTGTCGCCTCCGAACAATTCCTCGAGGAAAGCCTGGCTGCTCTGCGGTCCGAACGGTCCCGCACATTCGAGATGAAGGGGATCCGACGACTGCGCCATGGCGGGAAGGGCCGGAAGGAGGCCGGACGCAACGGCGACGATCGCTGTCCTGGCCGCGAAGTGGATCATGGCGATACCTCACGATGAGAGGACGTGGGCGCCATTGTGCCCCCGCCACGGCCCCCGGCCAATGGCAAAAAGACGCCAGACGCGGAAAAATTGTCGACTCCACCGCCATTTCCTTCCGATCTTTCGGGAGGCTGTTCACCCCTTGTCTGCCGCTGGTGACGGTGGGGCCGCATTCCGGCCGCATTTTCCCCGAACCGTGTCGGCAGTCTCCAGGCCCGATTGCACACCGTCGATGTGTGTCTGTAAGGGGAGTGGCGCCGGGTGGAGTCGAGAGGGGTCTCGGTTCTTGCATTGCTGGCTGGTCTTGCCGGCGTCGTCCTGTTCGCAGGCGCCGCGGCGGCCGCGCAATGCGGCAAGGCCGCCTGGTACGACCTCGGCGGCCAGACCGCGAGCGGCGAGCGTTCCGACGGCTCCGCCCTTGCCGCCGCCCACCGCACGCTGCCCTTTGGCACCAGGGTTCGCGTCGAGAACCTGTCGAACGGCCGGGAGGTCATCGTCAAGATCAACGACCGCGGTCCGTTCGTCGGCGGGCGAATCATCGACGTGACTCGCGCCGCCGCCGAAGAGCTTGGCATGATCAAGTCCGGCATCGCCAAGGTCCGGGTCTCCGTCGTCGACGGCAAGGCGAAGCTCGACGATTGCGAGGACCCCGCGCCGCGGGTCATCACCGCGGAGGCCGTGGCGAGCGACGCCAAGGCCAAGGCGCAGCCCGCTGCCGAGCCGGCGGAGTCGCTGACCGCGGCAATCGCCGAGCCGGACTCCGCCGACACGGACGCCGCCGCGGTTGAAGATGCGCCGGCGGCGCCGGGAACGGTCGCCGCGACGCCGTCGCCGAACGAATCGAAGCCGGCCGGCTCGACCGGCTCCGGCAAGGTCCTCGTCGCGCGTGTCCAGTACGACGAGGCCAGCGGCGACCCCAGGCCGACCCGCCCGGCCGCGCAATCCACTGGAACAGGCACCGCATCCTTCACCGATGAACCCCAGGTCGACGACCTCGAGGACGCGCGACCCGTGGCGGCGCTGGTCGACATCCCCCTGCCCCGGCCCCGCCCGCCGGCATTCGGCGAGTCCGCCCCTGCGTTCAACCGCACGCTGGCGCTCCGCTTTCTCGACGCTTTCGCTCCCGGGGCGCCGGGCATGGAGCTGTCGGTGCCGCTCGGCTATGCGCCGAACGAGCCCGAGCCGCGCGGCGCCATCATCACCGAATAGCTCGCGGAAGCGTTTTCGCCCGACAATCCCCGGTTTTCTTGATCCCCGGCTCTGGTCGGTCGATTGCCGGCCAAACGTCGTTGACCCCTCCCCGCGACTCGGCTTAGCGTCACTCAGGCGTCAGGGTTGAGCGACGCGCCGCGGGCACGAGCCTCCGGCTTTTTTCCAACCAGTAGAAGCGTTTCGAGTGCTCTTTTCCGGGCGGGTTTCGGCATGCCCGGAAGGTTTGGGAATCCGTGTCTCCCGAGGCGGGAAAAAGACGCGACACCCCAAAATGCGGGGTGACAAGCGTGCCCGGGTAACACTATATTTAGTGTTCTGCGCGAGGCTACGATACAACATCCGGAATCAACCGGATCGCCCGCAGGGATGGCGGCAAACGGGGGCAGGATGCGCCGAATCTCTCACTGGAGAGAATCGCGCACGTGGATGACGGGCGCGTGACAGCGCTATTTGAGGAGTGGGGACCAAATGCGGATTGATCGGCGATACACCACGGCGGGCGAAGGCGCGTATTCCGGGATCGAGTTCCGGACGACCAAAAGCGAGATCAGGAACCCTGACGGCTCGGTCGTCTTCAAGCTCGACGGAATCGTCGTGCCGGCGCAATGGAGCCAGGTCGCCAGCGACGTCCTCGCCCAGAAATATTTCCGGAAGGCCGGCGTGCCGGCGAAGCTGAAGCGCGTCGAGGAGAACGACGTCCCCTCGTTCCTCTGGCGCTCCGTCCCCGACGAGACCGCCCTCGCCGACCTTCCCGAATCCGAGCGGAGCGGCTCCGAGCACGATTCGCGACAGGTCTTCGATCGGCTTGCCGGCACCTGGACCTACTGGGGCTGGAAGGGCGGCTATTTCGACCGCGAGCAGGACGCCGAGGCCTTCTACGACGAGCTCCGCTACATGCTCGCCACCCAGAAGGCCGCACCGAACTCGCCGCAGTGGTTCAACACCGGCCTGCACTGGGCCTATGGCATCGACGGGCCGAGCCAGGGCCACTATTACGTCCACTACCGCACCGGCCAGCTCGTCGCCTCCGAAACCGCCTACGAGCACCCGCAGCCCCATGCCTGCTTCATCCAGGGGATCAGCGACGACCTCGTCAACGAGGGCGGCATCATGGACCTCTGGGTCCGCGAGGCGCGCCTGTTCAAGTACGGCTCGGGCACCGGCACCAATTTCTCCGCGCTCCGTGGCGAGGGCGAGCGCCTTTCAGGCGGCGGCCGCTCCTCGGGGCTGATGTCGTTCCTCAAGATCGGCGACCGCGCCGCGGGCGCGATCAAGTCGGGCGGCACCACCCGCCGCGCCGCCAAGATGGTGGTGGTCGACGTGGACCATCCCGACATCGAGGACTACATCGACTGGAAGGTGAAGGAGGAGCAGAAGGTCGCCGCCCTCGTCACCGGCTCGAAGACCATCGCCCATCACCTCAAGGCGATCATGAAGGCCTGCATCAATTGCGAGGGCGACGGCGACGCCTGCTTCGATCCGCTGAAGAACCCCGCCCTGAAGCGCGAGGTGCGCGCCGCGAAGAAGGCGCAGGTGTCGGAGAACTACATCCGCCGCGTCATCCAGTTCGCGCGCCAGGGCTACACCGACATCGACTTCCCCGTCTACGACACCGACTGGGATTCGGAAGCCTACCGCACCGTCTCCGGCCAGAACTCGAATAATTCCGTCCGCGTCACCGACGAGTTCCTCAACGCCGTCGAGACCGGCGGCGACTGGAAGCTCACCGCCCGCCTCAACGGCAAGGTGACGAAGACGCTGCCCGCCCGCGAGCTGTGGGAGAAGATCGGCGAAGCCGCCTGGGCGTCGGCCGATCCGGGCATCCAGTTCCACACCACGATCAACGACTGGCACACCTGCGCCGCCTCCGGCGCGATCCGGGCGTCGAACCCGTGCTCGGAATACATGTTCCTCGACGACACGGCCTGCAATCTCGCCTCGCTCAACCTGATGCAGTTCCAGAAGAAGTCTCCCCATGACGGGGTGGGATCGGCTGCGAAGGCGGGAATCTTCGACATCGACTCCTTCGAACACGCCGTCCGCCTCTGGACCGTCGTTCTCGAAGTCTCGGTGATGATGGCCCAGTTCCCGTCGCGCCGGATCGCCGAGCTCAGCTACGAGTACCGCACGCTCGGCCTCGGCTACGCCAACATCGGCGGGCTGCTGATGTCCTCCGGCATCCCCTACGATTCGAAGGAAGGCCGGGCGCTCTGCGCGGCGATCACCGCGCTGATGACCGGCGTATCCTATGCCACCTCGGCCGAGATGGCGGGCGAGCTCGGCGCCTTCCCCGGCTTCACGCGGAACCGCAAGGAGATGCTCCGCGTCATCCGCAATCACCGCCGCGCCGCCTATGGCAACACCGACGGCTATGACGGCGTGCACATTGCGCCGGTGCCGCTCGACGCCGCCGCCTCGCCCGACCAGGACCTGGTCGAGCATGCCCGCACGGCGTGGAACCGGGCCGTCGCGCTCGGCGAGATCCACGGCTTCCGGAATGCCCAGGCCAGCGTCATCGCGCCGACCGGCACCATCGGCCTGATCATGGATTGCGACACCACCGGCATCGAGCCCGACTTCGCGCTGGTCAAGTTCAAGAAGCTGGCCGGCGGCGGCTACTTCAAGATCATCAACCAGGGCGTCCCCGAGGCGCTCCGCATCCTCGGCTATGACCAGGCTGCGACGAAGGCGATCATCGACTACGCCGTCGGCCGCGGCACGCTCAGGGGCGCACCCGGCATCAACCACGACACGCTGAAGGCGAAGGGCTTCACCGAGGAGAAGATCGGCCAGGTCGAGGTCGGCCTCGCCACCGCCTTCGACGTCAAGTTCGCCTTCAACAAGTGGTCGCTCGGCGAGGACTTCCTCCACTCCCTCGGCATCGCCGAGGCCGAGATGAACGACCCGGGATTCGACCTCCTCGCCCGGCTCGGCTTCTCGAAGAAGGACATCGAGGCGGCGAACCTCTTCTGCTGCGGCGCGATGACGCTCGAAGGCGCGCCCGGCCTCAAGCCGGAACACCTGCCGGTGTTCGACTGCGCCAATCCCTGCGGCCGGATCGGCAAGCGCTACCTCTCGGTCGAGAGCCACATCCGGATGATGGCGGCGGCCCAGCCTTTCATCTCGGGCGCGATCTCGAAGACCATCAACATGCCGAACGACGCCACCGTCGAGGACTGCAAGAACGCCTACATGCTGTCCTGGCGCCTCGCCACCAAGGCCAACGCCCTCTACCGCGACGGCTCGAAGCTGTCGCAGCCGCTCAATTCGCAGCTCCTCGCCGACGACGAGGACGAGGCGGAGGACGCGGTCGAGCAGATCGTCCAGAAGCCCGCCGCGGCCCGCGCCGAGGCGGTGGCCGAGCGCATCGTCGAGCGCATCATCGAGCGCGCGGTCCGCGCCCGCGAGCGCATGCCCAACCGGCGGAAGGGCTACACCCAGAAGGCCGTGGTCGGCGGCCACAAGGTCTATCTCCGCACCGGCGAGTATGACGACGGCCGGCTCGGCGAGATCTTCGTCGACATGCACAAGGAAGGCGCCGCCTTCCGCAGCCTGATGAACAACTTCGCCATCGCCATCTCGCTCGGCCTGCAGTACGGCGTGCCGCTCGAGGAATATGTCGAGGCCTTCACCTTCACCCGCTTCGAGCCCGCCGGCTTCGTCCAGGGCAACGAGGCGATCAAGAACGCCACCTCGATCCTCGACTACATCTTCCGCGAGCTCGCCGTCTCCTACCTCGGCCGGAACGACCTCGCCCACATCAACCCGGACGAGATCGGCGCGACCGTGATGGGCTCCGGCGAGAACCAGGGCAAGGCGCCGCCGCCCGAGGCCTCCGTCTCCCACGGCCTCGTCCGCGGCAAGCGCCTCGCCGTGGTCGATGCGGGCGGCAGCGGATCGGCGGGCAACCCCGGTTCATCCGCGGGCTCCGCCAGCTCCACCCCCGCTCGTCCCCGCGCTAGCGGGGACCCAGCTGGGGCCGGCTCGACGGTCGCCGCAGGTCCCGCTGCGGTCGGTGGTGTTGGCGGTTCCGCCGTCGCTGCCCCCGCCCGCACCACGGCCTCGGCCGGCGGCAACGTCACGGCGATCGGCGCCGGCAGCACCTTCGCCCAGGTCGGCAACGCCGTCCGGGCGCTTGCCGCCCAGCC
>JALHRF010000231.1 GCA_022841545.1 Bauldia sp.
CGCCAGTGGTCGTGACGCCGGCCTGCTGCATCAGCGCGCCGAGATAGCGGAGCGCCTTCATCCCCTCGTCGGGGGTGAGGAGCGCCGACAGCGGCTTGAGGATGATGATCTTGGCGGCCTCGGTGCCGAGGAACTGGCCGTTGGAGCTGCCGTCGGGATTGTGGCCGGCGCCGATGGTCTTGGCGACCAGCTCGTTGGTGACGCCGGACAGAGCGATCGCCGGGGAATTGGCGAACACGTAATGTTCAGACGCGTCCCAGACGAAGATCGGGTTGGTCGTCGAGATCTTGTCCAGCTCGTCCCGGGTGGGGAAATCCCCGCCCATGGCGACGACATCATAACCCCAGGTCATGATCGTCTCGGTCGGCGACGTCGCCGCCGCGACATACTTCTTCAGCGCGGCGAAGGCATCGCCGCGCGTCTTCACGCCGGGGAAGTCATCGCCATAGGGATTGCGGAGCGGGAAGAAGCTGAGCGGCGGCCGGCTGATGGCGATCGAGCCCATCACCGGGTGGCCGTGCGCCTCGACGAAGCCGGGATAGATCACCTTGTCCTTGAACGTCTCGTCCATCTTGTAGGGGAACCGCTTCAGCCACGGCTGGAGATCGTCGAGCGTTCCGACCGAGAGGATGCGGCCGTCCTTGACCGCGACGGCCGTGCCCTCGGGCCAACCCGGGTCCATGGTGACGATCCGCCTGGCGGTGAAGACGGTGATTCCGTCGGTCTGCGCTTCAGGTGCATCCATCAGCGATGGCGGGATCGGGGCGAGGAGCGGGATCGACGGCGTGGCGTCATCGGCGGGGGGAGAGTAGGGCTTGACCGGGCTGGTGCCGACGGCATCGAGATTCTGGCTCGCCGGGGGCACGACCGTGGCGGCGTCGGTCGCGGCCGGGGCCGCCGACGCGAGCATCGTCCCGTTGAGGGCGATCGCCTCGCGGAACAGCGGCGCGAGCTCGGTGACGCAATAGGTGCCCCAATCCTCCGGCGCCCCCGAGGGCGTAAGGTGGCTCGCGCCGATGCGCGGGCGGTGATCCGAATGCGCCAGCGCCGGAGCAACCGCAAGGGAACCCGCCATCGCGGCGCAGACAACGGCAGCCGTGACATTCGAGAGCTTCATGTCGTATTTCCCTTTCCCGCGCGATTCTGGGAAAACCTGACACCAGCCGGTTACGACAAGATTACCAGAATTTGGTAAGTTCACCAAGTATTGCCGCGACGGCCGGATGCGCCGGACCGCCAGAGACTCCGCCTTCCGAGGACCGTCCGCCGATGCCGCCCACGCCGAGGAACACCATCCGCCCCAACCGCACCGGCGCCGCGACCCGGCGCAGGATCGTCGAGGCGGCGATCGCGGTTCTCGCCGAGCGGGGGTTTTCCGGCTTCACGCTGCAGGCGGTCGCGGACCGCGCCGGCGTGCTCTTCGGCAGCGTCACGCACCATTACGGCACCCGCGATCGGCTGATCGAAGCGATGCTGGACGCGATCCTCGAAGGATATCGCACCCGCTTCGCCACGCTGGCCTCGGCCGTGCGCACCAGCGGGAGCCCGGTGCGCGCCCTCGTCACCTTTCTGATCGACGATGCAGTCGACCCATCGACCGCCGGCATCTTCCTCGAGCTGTGGGCGATGGCGACGCACCTTCCGCCCGTCGCCGAAGCCGTCAACGCGCTCTATGACGATGCGATCGACGCCTGCATTGAAGCCCTCGGCATTCCGCCCCGCTCCGCCCGCGCCCGTCGGCTCCGCGAATCGCTCTATGTGCTTGGCACCGTGGTAGAGGGGACCTCGGCGCTGTTCGCCAATCGCGACCGGACCAGGCCGCCATGGCGCGCGTTCCGCCGCGAGGCGATCGAGGTGCTCGTTCCCTATCTCGAGCACCGGCTCGCTGAGACGGTAGCTGCCCCTCCACCGGTTGCCGCGGGCCATCGACCGGTTCGAGATCGACGCCGGGGCGTTTCGCGGGCAGTATGACCGCCGTTTTTTCCGGAGGCACGATGTCCCTGCGGTTCCCTTCTGTCCTGCTCTCGGCGGCGGCGCTGATTCTCTCGGTCACCGTAGCGATGGCCGGCGCTCCGTCCTCGACGCGGCCGAGCATCGGCTATCGCATCGGCCCCGTGCTGGCCTCCGGCCCGCATCCCGACCGGCAGATCGAGATGGTAAGGCGCAAGATCGGCCAGATGCTGATGGTCGGCTTCCCCGGCACCAGCCCGGACGAGCGCTGGCCGGCCACCGTCGCCGGCATGATCGGCGACGGGCGGATCGGCGGGGTCATCCTTTTCGCCGACAACATCCGGAGCCCCGCGCAGCTCCGCAAGCTCACGGCGGCGCTGGCGCGCGCCGGAGGGGCGGCGCCGCCCTTCATCGCCGTCGACCAGGAGGGCGGCAGCATCCAGAGGCTCAACCGGCGCAAGGGCTTCCAGCCGCTGCCATCGGCGCGAACGATGGGCAAGAAGCCGCTCTGCGAGGCCTACGCGCTCTACCTCCGCACCGCGGAGGAGCTTGCGGCGGCGCATATCAACGTCAATTTCGGCCCCGTGGTCGATCTCGACATCAATCCGCGGAACCCCGCGATCGGCCTGAAGGCGCGGAGCTACGACCGCGATCCGGCGCGGGTGGTGGCCTATGCGGAGGAATTCATCGGCGCCCACCGCGCCGCCGGCGTCCTGACCGCCGTCAAGCACTTTCCCGGCCACGGCTCGGCCCTTCGCGACCCGCACATCGCGATCGTCGACATCCGCGACACATGGCAGGCCGAGGAACTCACCCCCTTCGCCGAGCTGATCGCGGAGGACCGCATCCCGATGGTGATGGTCGGGCACCTCATCCACCCGCGCTTTTCCGACGGCGACCGACCGACCAGCCTCTCGCGGCGGGCGATTACCGACGAACTCCGCGGCGCGCTCGGCTTCGAGGGGCTGGTGGTCACCGACGATCTCGGCATGGACGCGATCGGCCGCCGCTACACGCCCGAGCAGGCGGCGGAAATGGCGATCCGCGCCGGCGCCGACGTGCTCATCTTCGCCAACCTCCTGACCGAAGATCGGGGGGCCCTCGACCGGATCACCGCGACGATCGCCGGGGCGGTCGCGGCGGGCCGCATTCCCTTGCGGCTGATCGAGGAAAGCAACGCCCTGACCCGCAGCGCTCGCGAAGATCTGGGCCGTGCGGCCGCGGTGCCCGGGATGCCGCCCCAGGCCCCGGCCTGCCTCGAGCCGCGCGCCGCCGCGCCGGCCGGGGCCGCCGCGCCGGGCTGAAGACGGACCCGGGGTCGCATTCCGGACGGAATCGCCCCACATCATCGTCTCTGCTATGCTCGTCGAGCAGGCATCACACCGACGGAGGCCGTCATGTCGAGGACCCTTACCGCCCTCATGGGGCTACTCCTTCTGACCGGCGCGGTCGCCGCGTCGCCCCCATCCGCCGTGGCGGAGGACGAAATCGGCATCATCCGGGAGAAGGCGGGAAACCTGCCGCATGACGAGGCCCTGAAGCTCCTCGGCGAGACGCTGGGCAAGAGCATCGAGGCGACCCAGTCGGATCCGACCATTCCCGACATCCTCGACGCGCTGGACGCCAACATCGCCGCGACGCGAAAACTTCGCGAACTGGTCGATGGCGACACGCCGGTGACCGAGGAACAGATGGCCGAGATCGCGGCCGAGATCACAGTCATCGCGCGGTCCTTTGGCGCCATCGCCGACCTGGCGCCGGGTGTATTCGAGCGCCGTCTCACCGAACTCGGCAATATCGACGCGATCGGCCAGGAGGTCGGCTTCAGGATCGCCGACGCCAAGGCCCGTCTCGAGGCTCTGCGCGAGAGCAATGCCGAGATCGACTCGGAAGTCCGAACCGCGACCCTAACGCCATCGGAGATCGAGAAGCGCCGGCTGACGCGGCAGGCGAATGACGCCGAGATGCACAGCCTCGAGGCCGCAGTGGCCGCCTGGGGCTATTTCTCCGAACGCCATGTGGACGTGATGAGCCGGCTCGGCGACCAGTCGGCCAACCTCGATGTCTTCTTCCATGCGCTGAAGGAGAACGCCCGGGTCTACGATTCGGCGGCCCGCACCCTCAACATGGCGAACTCGCTCAACCTCGCGCTCTCGACACTGGGCAGCGTCGAGGACCTCGACTCGCTCCGTACCGACCTCGTCAAGTCCTGGACCGACCTGATGAAGATCGTCGACGAGGTGAATGACGGGCTGATGCTGCAGCCGGGGATGTGAGGCGATGCGGCGGCTGCTTATGGTCACCGTGGTGACGATCGCCGCGACCGGCGCGTGGTGGCTTGCCGAGGACGGCAATCTTCGCCGTCATCTCAGCCATTTCGGCAACGAACTGCTGGTGCGGGCCGGCGCCGGGCCGACGCCGAGCTGGGGCGACGTTGCGGCGAAGGTGGGCGAGTTCGCCGACGAGGAGCGCGATCTCAAGCGCGTCGTCGGCGACAGCAAGGTCGCGCCCGATCCGCCGGCGCCCGACGCCGTCCCGGAGTGACCGCGGCAGCGGCTTTCGCGCGCCGGGCTTGACGGGATCTTCCCGGCCCTGACAGATGCCGTCCCGAAAAGAACAGCCAGACGAGGAAACGCCATGCCGCTCGACGTGAGCGCCGCCTTCGCCCTTCCCGAGGATTCCGAGGTTGCGACGCTGGTGGGCCGCATCTTCAGGCCCGAGGCCGGTGGCCCGTCGGTCGTGACCCTGCGCGGCGCCGAGCTGGTCGACATCAGCGCCGCCGCTCCGACCATGCGCGACCTCTGCGAGGCGCCCGAGCCTGCGGGTCTAGCCCGCGACATAAAGGGCGAGCCGGTGGCCACGCTCGCCGAGGTTCTCGCCAATACGCCGCGCGACACGCGCGACCCCGGCAAGCCGTGGCTGCTCGCGCCGGTCGACCTCCAGGCGGTGAAGGCGGCGGGCGTCACCTTCGCGATATCGATGCTGGAGCGGGTCATCGAGGAACAGGCGCGCGGCGCCCCCGAGAAGGCCGCCGCGATCCGCGCCGAGATGACGGCGGCGATCGGCGACGATCTCGCCCGGCTCAAGCCCGGCTCGGAGCCGGCGATGGCGCTGAAGCGGCTCCTGATCGAAAAGAAGATGTGGTCGCAGTATCTCGAAGTCGGCATCGGTCCGGACGCCGAGGTGTTCACCAAGGCGCCGCCGATGTCCGCCGTCGGCCACCTGGCCGAAGCTGGAATCCGCCCCGACTCGAGCTGGAACAACCCCGAGCCGGAGGTGGCGCTGGTCGCGAATTCCAACGGCGTGATCGTCGGCGCGATGCTCGGCAACGACGTCAATCTCCGCGACTTCGAGGGCCGCTCGGCGCTGCTCCTCGGCAAGGCCAAGGACAACAATGCGAGCGCTGCGCTCGGGCCCTTCATCCGCCTTTTCGACCGGGACTTCTCCCTTGACGACGTAAGGGATGCCGAGATCCGGCTCAGCGTCGACGGGCCTGAAGGCTACCGCCTCGACGGCGCGAGCGCGATGAGCAAGATCAGCCGCGACCCGGCCGATCTGATGGCCGCCACCATCGGCGAGAACCACCGCTATCCCGACGGCGTCGTCCTCTATCTCGGCACGATGTTCGCGCCGGTCGAGGATCGCGACACGAAGGGTCAAGGCTTCACGCATAAGGTCGGCGACGTTGTGACGATCGCCTCGCCGAAGCTCGGGCGACTCCAGAACCGCATTGTCCATTGCGCCGACGCCGAGCCATGGACGTTCGGGACCGGGGCCTTGATGCGAAACCTGGCGAAGCGCGGGTTGATCTGAGGCGCAGGCTCGGGCGTCGCGTGGATGCCGACGGGAGCATCGCGGAACTCGTGCGTGGAGCGAAGGCCTGCCCAACCGCCGAAACGATAGCCGGGTCCGCTCCCCGAGACTCCCTTCCTACCTCCCGAAGAAGGCACGCATCGAGCCGACGAGGTGGGCCTGCGACGACAGGTACATGTCGGCGAAGCTCGGGCCGTAGACCCGGTCGAGGTCGGCGCGACGGCTCTCGACCACCGCCGCGAACCGCTCGAACAGCGACGGCGACATGACGAGCAACGGCTCGACATCCGCCTTGGTGACCTCCAGCGCCACCACGGGACGCACGGCGGTGACGGTGGCCGAGCGCGGCGCGCCCGTAAGCAGCGACATCTCGCCGACCATGTCGCCCTCGCCGAGCGTCGCCACGGTCTGCGGGCTCGCCGCGACGCTCACGTTGACGGT
The DNA here is from genome assembly GCA_022841545.1 of Bauldia sp. Taxonomy (GTDB): domain Bacteria; phylum Pseudomonadota; class Alphaproteobacteria; order Rhizobiales; family Kaistiaceae; genus Bauldia. The sequence continues at coordinate 6,205 of JALHRF010000231.1, forward strand.
TCCGCTGACGATGACGAGCATCGAATCGTCATGATCGCCCTCGTGCATCAGCGTGGCAGCGCGGTCGAACTCGACGCGCCGCGCACTCGCCGCAAGCGCGTCGAGCTCCGCTTCGTCCAGCGTCTCGGCGAAAAGGGGCACCTTGGCAAGAACCTCGCGAGAATTCACGAGCGGCTCCTTTCGACAGCAACCGCCATTGTCGCCGGTCGGGGCGAAAGGTCAAGCAAGCGGTTCCCGACCGGGGGCTCCATTCCCTGGCGGCGTCACGTCTCATCGCTGCCGGGGTGGCGCGTCCCGGTCGCGATCACGCGCTGCATGATCTCGACGAAACGACCGCGATCAGCGGTTGGGAGGTCGGCGAGCATCTGACGGTTGACGCCGTCGGCGGCTCGGGTCGCCGGGCCCTCGAGCTGCCGTGCCCGCGGGGTCAGCCGGATGACCTGGGCTCGCCCGTCGCCCGGGTGGGGGGTGCGCCGCACCAGGCCGTCGCGTTCCATCCGGGACAGCGTATTGGCGAGTGTCGCCTGCTCGACGTCGAGCCGGGCGACCAGGTCCCGCTGGGTCAGGCCGTCCCCGCGCCACAGCTCGAGGAGCACCATGAACTGGCCGGGCGCGAGTCCGAGCGGCTTGATCTCGCGGGCTAGCGCCTGGGCGAAGATGCGCGCCAGGTGATTGATCAGGTAGCCGGCGGAGTCGTTCTTTTCGAAGGACACGCAAAGGCAGCTCCGTTGGCGCCGCCTCACGACAATGGCCTTGCATAGCACGCTATGCAATGTTACATAGCATGCTATGTTTATGGATCGGAGTTCAGCATGTCGCGCAACGTCATCAGCAAGGTCCACCTTGCCGCCGGCATCCTCGCCTTTGCGCTGATCGTCACGTTCTGGACGAGCACGCTCGTGTCGGAGGCGTTCGGCAGCGCTTTGATGGTAGCCGCGGTGAAAGAGGCGATTCCGTGGGGGATGCTATTCCTTATCCCTGCCATGGCCGCGGTGGGTGGCACGGGGTTCCGCCTCGGCGGCAAGAGCCCAGCGCCGGTCATAGCCGCGAAGCGCCGGCGGATGCCGGTGATTGCGCTCAACGGCCTCCTCATCCTGGTACCGGCGGCGTTCTTCCTCGCGGCGCGCGCCGGGGCAGGCCGGTTCGACGCCGCCTTCTATGCCGTGCAGGGGCTCGAGCTGGTGGCCGGCGCGGTCAACATCACGCTCATGTCGCTCAACATCCGCGACGGCTTCGCCATGACCCGCAAACGGCGAACCAAGACCACCGCGCCGCGGTCCACGCTAGCGGCATAGGCCTCCGTCAGTTCGCCCTCCCGAAGAACCCGCGCATCGCAGTCGCAAGCTGGGCGCGGGAGGACAGATAGAGCTTCCCGACACCCGGGCCGTAGACGCGCTCAACCTCAGCCTTGCGCTTCTCCACCATCCCCGCGAAGCGGTCGTACAGCGATGGCGAGCGGTCGAGGATCGGCTGGAGCTGCTCCTTGCCGATCCGGT
>JALHRF010000232.1 GCA_022841545.1 Bauldia sp.
GGCTGGAGCTGCTCCTTGCCGATCCGGTAGGCGACCACCGGCATCAGCGCCACCACCGATGCCGACCGCGGCGCGCCGGTGAGCAGCGACATCTCGCCGACGACGCTGCCGGGGCCTAGCGTCGCCACGGTCTGCGACCGCCCGGCGACGGTTACGTCGACCGTACCGCTGGCCATGACGAGGAGCGAATCGCCACCCTCCCCCTCCCGCATCAGGCTTTCGCCGCGATCATATTCGGCGCGTACGGCGACAAGCGCGAGCGCATCGAGGTCGGGCCCGTCGAGAACCTCGGAAAAGAAGGTCGCCTTGCCGAGCAGATCCCTTGCCTTCACCCGCCGCCTCCACCGCCACCTCGGGCCATTTGCCGGTCCCTGAGGGTGAAGGTCAAGCAAAGGTTCGCGCGCCCTCCGCATGCCACCGTTACGTCGAGCCGGCGCTGCAGTCGCACGACCGGGGCAGCGGCCGCTACGCCGGCTCGGTCATCGCGATCTGCAGTTTGACGTCCCCCGGCCGGCCTTCCGCCGCGCGCTCGAAGGCGGCAATGCTCTCGTCGAAGCGGAAGGTCTCGGAAATCAGCGGCTTGAGGTCGACTTTGCTGGACGCGATCATGGCGATCGCCCGGTCGTAGACATTGGCGTAGCGGAACACGGTCTCGATCCGGATTTCCTTCGCCGCCGCCGACACCACGTCGAAATCGACCGGCTCGACCGGCATGCCGACGACGACCAGACGGCCGCCCGGCCGTGGCAGCGCGAAGATATCCTGATACGCCTTCGGGCTACCGCTCGCCTCGAACACGACGTCGGCGCCCCAGCCGTCGCTCTCGCGGGCGACCACGTCGGCGAGCCTCTCCCGTGTGATGTCGACGGTGGCGACGCCGGGATAGCGGCCGGCGACTGCGAGCTTCTGCGGCTGGAGGTCGGAGATGATCACTCGGCTGCAGCCGCCAGCAAGGGCCGCGAGCGCGACCATGATGCCAATCGGCCCGGCGCCGATGACGACGGCGAGATCGCCGGGCGCGATCCGCGCCTTCGATGCGGCCTGCAGGCCAACGGCGAAGGGCTCGACCATCGCGGCCTCGGCGAAGGACACCGTGTCGGGCAGTTTGTAGGTGAAGGACGCCGGGTGGACGACATAGGGCGTGAGGCAACCGTGGATCGGCGGAGTCGCCCAGAACGTGACGCTCGGATCGACATTGTAGATGCCGAGCTTGGAGGCGCGGGAATTCGGATCGGGGATACCCGGCTCCATACACACCCGGTCGCCGACCTTGAGGCCGCCGACCCCGGGCCCGACCTCGACCACCGTCCCCGAAGCCTCATGGCCGAGCACCATCGGCGCATCGACGACGAACGGGCCGATCCTGCCATGGGTGTAGTAGTGCACGTCGCTGCCGCAGATGCCTACGGTGTGGACCTTGATCTTCACTTCGCCCGCCGCGGGCGTGATCGGCAATTCTATGTCGCGGAGGGAGAGTTCCCTCTGCCGCTCAAGTACAAGTGCGCGCATGCGATACTCCGCAATAAGGGGCCACCAAGTCTGCCCATAGCGCCGACACTACGCCGCCCAGTCCTCCGACGAAGGCGGCGGCATGGCGCCGGTCATGATCGCCACCGCGTCCGACATCGAATAGCGCTTCGGGTCGATCACCGCGATCCGCCGCCCGAGACGGTGGATGTGAATGCGGTCGGCAACTTCGAACACGTGGGGCATGTTGTGGCTAATCAGGATGATCGGCAGGCCCCGCCTCTTCACGTCGAGCATCAGCTCGAGCACCTTCCGCGATTCCTTGACGCCGAGCGCCGCGGTCGGCTCGTCCATGATGATCACGCGACTGCCGAAGGCGGTTGCCCGAACCACGGCCACGCCCTGGCGCTGGCCGCCCGATAGCGTCTCCACCGGCTGGTTGATGTTCTGGATGGTGAGCAGGCCAAGCGAATTCAGATGCCCGCGCGCATCCCGGCGCATCGACGCGCGATCGAGCGCGCGGAACCAGCGTCCACTCCAACCCGATTTCCGCCGCTCACGCCCGAGAAACAGGTTGTCGGCGATCGACAGCGCTGGCGACAATGCGAGGTTCTGGTACACTGTCTCGATGCCCGCCTGGCGCGCCTCGAGCGGCGAACGGAAATGGATCGGCTTGCCATCCATCACCACTTCGCCGGTATCGGGCGTCACCGCACCGGCGAGCACCTTGATCAGCGTCGACTTGCCGGCGCCGTTGTCGCCGATCACCGCCAGGATCTCGTTCGACTTCAACTCGAAATCGGCATGGTCGAGCGCCGTGACGCGCCCGTAACGCTTCACGAGGTTGCGCGCCTGCAGAATGACGCCGTCCGTGGCCCCAACCACACTCATGCCGAGACCCTCCTGATCCACTGGTCGAGCGCCACGGCAACGATGATCAGGACGCCGACCGCGAATTCCTGCCATAGTGCATCAAGCCCGGCGAGCGCCAGGCCATTCCGGAACACGCCCACGATCAAGGCGCCGATCAGCGTGCCGATGATCGATCCGCGCCCGCCGAACAGGCTGGTGCCGCCAATCACCACGGCCGTGATCGAATCGAGATTTGCGGTGGCGCCCGAAAGCGGGCTGACCGCGCCGATGCGCCCGATCAGCACCCATCCCCCGATCGCGCAGATCAGGCCGGCGAGGGTGTAGACGGCAATCAGGACCCGGTCGGTATTGATGCCGGCGAGCCGCGCCGAATCCGGATCGTCGCCAGTGGCGTGGACGTGGCGGCCGAAGGCGGTACGGTTTAGCATGTACCAGACTACGAACGCGAGCGCGATCATCAGGATCGAGCCGTAGGTGATTCGCGCCCCGCTGAAGCGGAACTGCCATTCCGGCCACGTCTCCGAGCCCATCGTCTCGCGTGCGAAGGCATAGACGTCTCGGAGCCCGTCATTGAGGGCGTAGCCGGTCCACTGCAGGAACGCGGCGACGTCCTGCACCTCCTGCTGGCGGATGGTCTCGCTTCGCGAGTAGAACAGGATGAGGGCGCCGAAGATGCTCCAGGTGCCGAGCGTCACGATGAAGGGCGGCAGCCGGAGTCGCGTCACCAGGATGCCGTTGACCCAGCCGCAGGCGATGCCGGCGGCAAGGCCGATCGGGAACGACAGCCACACCGGCACGCCGCTCTCCACCGCCAGCCTCCCCATGACGATCGACGACAGCACCATGATCGCGCCGACGGACAGATCGATGCCGGCGGTCAGGATGATGAGCGTCTGAGCGATGCCCAGGATGGCGATGATCGTCACCTGCTGCAGGACCAGCGACAGGTTCAGCGGCGCAAAGAAGCGGCTGCCGGCGAAGAAACTGAAAATCAGCACGCTGAGGACGAGGATGATGAAAGGTATCATCGTCGGGTAGGCGTGGAGGAAATGCTGGAGGCGGCGGATCGGACCGCGGCCTTCTTCCTCGAAGACCGCGACGGTAGGATCTGCCGCGGGAAGCCCCTGTTCGAACCGGTTGGACTCGATCTGGCCGGTTGTCTCGTTCTGCATTTCCCCCCACCCCTGCCGACTCTGTTTGACAGGACGAAGAGAGCAATCGTTGCCGATTGCTCTCCCCTTCTTCCGATTCAGTCTAAGCGTATTTCGACGCCGAAGGAAATCAGCCCCAGCAGAGCTTGAGGCCTTCTTCCACGGAGATCGACGGCACGCCGTCGACCGGCTTGGCGGTGATCAGCGTGGCCCCTGTGTCGTAGAAGTCGAGGCCGGGAGTCTTCGCGGGCCTAGTGCCGTCCTTGGCGAAGGCGGTGATTGCATCGAGTGCCATCGACGCCATCAGGTGCGGGTACTGCTGCGAGGTCGCGCCGATGACGCCGGCCTCGACGTTCTTCACGCCCGGGCAGCCGCCGTCGATCGAGACGACCAGCACGGATCCGTCATCCTTGCCGACCGCCTTGAGGGCTTCCCATGCACCGGCGGCGGCGGGCTCGTTGATGGTGTAAACGACGTTGATATCCGGGCACTTCTGAAGAAGCGTCTCCATCGCCGTGCGGCCGCCATCCTCGGCGCCGCCGGTCATCTCGTGGCCGCAGATGCGGGGGTCTTCCTCGTCGCCGTAGCGATTGGGATCCTTCACATCGATGCCGAAGCCCTGCATGAAGCCCTGGTCGCGGAGGTAGTCGACCGTCGGCTGGTTCACCGCAAGGTCGAGGAAGGCGATCTTGGCATCCGCCGCGGCATCGCCGAGCGTGCCCTTGGCCCAGGCGCCGATCAGGCGGCCGGCCTCGCGATTGTCGGTGGCGAAAGTCGCGTCGGCGGCGTCGATCGGGTCGAGCGGCGTGTCGAGCACGATCACCAGCAGCCCCGCCTCCCGGGCCTTCTCGATGGTCGGAACCATGGCGACCGAGTCGGAGGGCACGATGGCGAAGCCCTTGGCGCCGGCGGCGATGAGACCTTCCACGGCAGCCACCTGGCCTTCGTTGTCGCCGTCGAATTTGCCGGCATAGGTCTGCAGCGTGATGCCGAGTTCCTTGGCCTTTGCCTGGGCGCCCTCGCGCATCTTCACAAAGAACGGATTGCCTTCGGTCTTGGTCACCAGGCCGACGATGATCTCCTCCTGGGACATCGCGGGCGCCACCCCGAACACGCCGAGCGCGACGGCGCCGGCGACGCAACTTCCGAGCAGGCTGGATTTGTAGATCACAGTATCTTCCTCCCTTTAGCCGCCAGGCAGTCGAACGCTCCGGTCGGAACCGCCTCCTCCTGGCACCCGCGACGAAACTACCAACACGCACTGCGTGTCAATCGCGGGTGTCCACGCGGCGCCGCGACCCTGCGCTGTTTTCCCTCAGGGACAGTCGATGCAGCCCCGCGTCTGACCTATCCCGGTGCCTTGTTCCGCCGGTTCTCGACGAGATCGGCGACCACGCCCGGATCGGCCAGCGTCGAGGTGTCGCCGAGGTTGGAGAAATCGTCCTCGGCGATTTTGCGGAGGATGCGACGCATGATCTTGCCCGAGCGGGTCTTGGGCAGGCCCGGCGCGAACTGGATGATGTCGGGCGCCGCGAAGGGGCCGATCTCCTTCCGCACCCACATTACAAGGTCCTTCCGCAACGCCTCGTCCGGCGTCACCCCGTGCATCAGCGTGACATAGGCGTAGACGCCCTGTCCCTTGATCGGGTGGGGGTAGCCGACCACCGCCGCCTCGGCGACATGGTCATGCGCGACCAGCGCGGATTCGACCTCCGCCGTGCCGAGTCGGTGGCCGGAGACGTTAAGCACGTCATCGACCCGGCCGGTGATCCAGTAGTAGCCGTCCGCGTCGCGCCGGCAGCCGTCGCCGGTGAAGTACATGCCCTTGTAGGTCGAGAAATAGGTCTGCACGAAACGATCGTGGTCGCCGTAGACGGTGCGCATCTGCCCGGGCCACGAGTCGGTGATGACCAGATTGCCCGCGCCGGCGCCTTCGATGAACTTGCCCTCGGCGTCGACCAGGGCGGGCTTGATGCCGAACAGGGGGCGCGTGGCCGATCCCGGCTTGAGCGGCGTCGCCCCGGGGAGCGGCGAAATCAGCGCCGCGCCGGTCTCGGTCTGCCACCAGGTGTCGACGATCGGGCAGCGGCTGTCGCCGACCACCCGGTAGTACCATTCCCAGGCCTCCGGGTTGATCGGCTCGCCGACGGTGCCCAAGAGCCGGAGCGACTGCCGCGACGTCTTCGTCACCGGCCCGTCGCCGGCGCCCATCAGCGCGCGGATCGCGGTCGGCGCTGTATAGAAGATGTTGACCTTGTGCTTGTCGACCACCTCCCAGAAGCGGCTCGTGGTGGGGTAATTGGGGACGCCCTCGAACATCAGCGTCGTCGCGCCGTTCGCGAGCGGGCCGTAGACGATGTAGGTGTGCCCGGTCACCCAGCCGACATCGGCGCTGCACCAGTAGATGTCGCCGTCATGGTAGTCGAAGATGAGCTGGTGGGTGAGCGAGGCGTAGACCAGGTACCCGCCGGTGGTGTGGAGCACGCCCTTGGGCTTGCCGGTCGAGCCCGAGGTGTAGAGGATGAACAGCGGATCCTCGGCGCCCATCTCCTCCGCCGGGCAGTCGGCGGAGACGCCCGCGGCCAGCTCGTGGTACCAGAAGTCGCGGCCCTCGTGCATGGCGACCTCGCCGCCGGTCCGCTTCACCACCAGCACCTGGACGTCGCTGAGCGACTTGTTGAGCGCCTCGTCGGTATTGTGCTTGAGCGGCACCTTTTTGCCGCCGCGGAGCCCCTCGTCGGCGGTGATCACCAGCTTCGACCGGCAATCGTCGATCCGCCCAGCGAGGCTGTCGGCGGAGAAGCCGCCGAAGACCACGGAATGGATCGCGCCGATGCGGGCGCACGCAAGCATCGCTGCCGCGGTCTCCGGAATCATCGGCATGTAGATCGTGACGCGGTCGCCGCGCTTCACGCCGAGCTGCTTCAGCACATTGGCGAAGGTGCAGACCTCGCGATGCAGCTCGCGATAGGTGATGCGCCGCGATTCCTTGGGGTCGTCGCCCTCCCAGATGATCGCCACCTGGTCGCCGCGCTCCGCGAGGTGCCGGTCGAGGCAGTTATGGGCGACGTTGAGAGTGCCGTCCTCGTACCACTTGATCGAGACGTCCGGCGCGTAGCGGGTGTTCTTGACCCTGGTGAACGGCTTGATCCAGTCGATCCTGCCCGCCTGCTCGCGCCAGAACCCCTCCGGGTCGCTCACCGAACGAGCGTAGGTCTCGCGGTAGTCATCCTCGTCGACCCAGGCACGCTCCGCCCACTCCGCCGGAACCGGATAGACCTTCTCGGACATGCTTCCTCCCGAAACAGCGGCCGGCCGCTTCTTGGACGGCGGCGGCACTCCCGGCGCGAAATAAACGCGCCAACGGGACCGGTGGCAAGTGCGGCGAAGCGCTTCCGGTCAATATGCCCCGGCGCCTTTGGCGGTGACGATGGACGCGACCGGCTCCTGGCGCCGGATCAGAGCCCGCCCATCCTGCACACCGCCGTCCACTCCGCGTCGGTCACGGGCTGGACCGAGAGCCGGCTGAAGCGGACGAGCGCCATCTCGGCCAGCGCCTTGTCGGCCTTGACCGCGGCGAGCGTCACGGGTTCCGGCAGCTTCTCGACGGCGCGGATGTCGACGCAATCCCACTGGCCGCTGTCGTCGGTCGAATCGGGGTGCGCTTCCTTCACCACCTCGACGATGCCGACCACCGCCTTCTCGCCGCCGCTGTGATAGTAGAGGCCGCGGTCGCCCTTCTTCATCGCCCGCATGTGGTTGCGGGCGGTGTAGTTGCGGACCCCGGTCCACTCGGTGCCGGCCTTGCCCGCCTTGACGAGGTCGTCCCAGGAAAATACGTCCGCCTCGGACTTGTAGAGCCAGTGCGCCATCGCCGCCTTCCCCCTGCTCGCGTTCGCGTGAAGCTACACGCGTCCGCGGGGCGGTGCAAAGCGCGGGGCGAGCCGGCCGGCGGCGGCACGCCCCTCCCAAAGAGGGCGGCGAGGAGGCCCGCCGCCCCTTTCCCGCAGGCTAGGGCGTGTCCTCAATTGAGCCAAGCGACAGCGGCAGCGAGATGGACTGCGGCGAGGAAGTTGCGTGCGGTTTTGTCGTAGCGGGTGGCGATGGCACGAAACTGTTTGAGCCTGC
>JALHRF010000233.1 GCA_022841545.1 Bauldia sp.
GAACACGGTTCCGATGCCGAGCCCGATCACGGCGAGCACGATCTCGACGCCGATGAAGGGCAGCGAAGTCGGGAAGACCGCGAGAACGAAGGTGACCAGCGTCGCAAGCGCGAGGCCGATCACCGCCACCCGCTTGTAGTGGGCGAAGCGGGCCATGATCTGGCCGGCGAAGGTGGCGCCGGCGACGGCGCCGCCCATCAGCGCGATCAGCGCCGTGCCCGAGCCCGCGGCGGAGAGGCCGAGCACCGCCTCGAAATAGAGGGGAATGAAGACCGACAGGCCGATCAGCGCGCCGACAGCGAAGAACAGCGAGATGACGCCGTTCCGGACCACCGGGTGGGCGAGAACGCTGGGCGGGATGAAGGGCTCCTCGGCGGTGGCGAGCCGCCAGACGAACAGCACCCAGCCGACCAGCGACGCGGCGAGCAGCCCGAGGATCTCGGGGGAGGTCCAGCGATAGTTCGTCCCGCCGAAGGTGAGCGCGAGGAGAAGCGCCACGGTCGCGGCGAACATGAGAAGGGCGCCGAGGATGTCGATCCGGTGCGGCTGCTCGTGACGCGGCAGGCGCTTGAGCACGCGATTGGTCAGGAGCCATGCGCCGAGCCCCAGCGGCAGGTTGATCCAGAAGATCCAGGACCAATGAAGGTACTCGGCGAAGAAGCCGCCGAGGACCGGGCCGCCCACCGAGGACGTTACGAACACGGTCGCGAAATAGGCCTGGTAGCGGCCACGATCGGCAGGGGCGACGATGTCGCCGATGATGGTCTGGCCGAGCGAGACCAGGGCTCCGCCGCCAAGACCCTGCAAGGCGCGGGCCGCGATCAGACTGAGAATGTCGCGGGAAAGGGCGCAGGCGACCGACCCGACCAGGAAGACGCCGATGGCAATCAGAAGCATTACCCGGCGGCCGTGGATATCGCTGAGCTTGCCGTAGATCGGCGTCACGACGACCGAGGTCAGGAGATAGGCCGTGACGACCCAGGAGAGGCTCTGCACGTCGCCAAGTTCGCGGCCGATCGTCGGCAGCGCGGTCGCGACGATCGTCTGGTCGAGCGCGCCGAGGAACATGGCCAGCATGACGCCGACGAGGATGATGCGGATGTCGGCATCGGACAGCCGCGCCGGAGGCGCGGGAATTGAGGCTGGGGCATTCATGGGATCGCTCTCGCTTGACCGAACCGTTCGGTCAATGCTTGACGTAGCACCGAGGGAAAGGGCAGATCAAGCGTCGAAGCATTTCGGATCAACAATGTCGGAACGACCGCCGCAGTCCCCACCCTCCCCACCCGCTGGCGTGGGCGAAGACCCGGCCAAGGTCCGCCAGATTCTCGACGGCGCCCGGGAGGTCTTCCTCAATCTCGGCTTCGATGGCGCCAGCATGGGCGACATCGCGCGTACGGCCGGGGTGTCGAAAGGGACGCTCTACGTCTATTTCGAGAACAAGGCCGAACTGTTCTCGGCGCTGATCGCCGATGAGCGCAAGCATGCCAAACGGGAGTTCCACCTCGATCCGCAAAGCCCGGATGTCTCCACCGACCTCCGCCGCTACGGCCGAAGCCTGCTCGGCTATATCAGCCGGCCGCGGAACATCCAGTCGGTCCGTACCGTCATCGCGATCGCGGAGAAATTCCCCAAGGTCGGCCAGGAGTTCTACCGGGATGGGCCGCAGCGCGGCCTCGACTATCTGCAGAGCTATCTCGAGGCGCAGGTCGCGGCCAACCGGCTCCGAATCAAAGACTGCGCCATGGCGGCGCGCCAGCTGCAGGTCCTGTTCCACACCGGGGTCATCAACGAGCTTCTCTACGGCGTTCGGAACACGCCCAACGAGGCCGAGATCGGCCGTGTCGCCGACGAAGCGGTGGAGACTTTCCTGGCGCGCTATCAGGGCAGGGCTGGCGAGGAGGCAGGCTAGGCCCGCCAGATCACTCTCATCGAGTCGCCGTCACCGGCCTCCGATCTGCTGCAGGATCGAATTTCTCACATCCTCGTCGAAGCCGGAGAAGGCTTTGTCCCTCATGAAGATTATCGGGAAGTACTCGAACGAATCCGAGATGCCTTCACTTTCCTGGTACCTGACGCGGTAGCTGTCCAACATCGCAAGGAACCGCTTCTCCCCTGTCAAATGCTCCTCGACCGGATAGTCGAGCCCGTCGAGGAAGGCCTTGGCGTCCCTGCACATCGGTCCTTCGCCATTGTGGAACATCACGATCTTGTTGCCGACATCCGGCAGGTTCTCGAGCGCTTCGAGCGGGGCGGCCGGCTTGGGTTCAAGGTACTCGACCTCCCGGTTCTCGGGGATGTCGGCATAGGCGCGCTTGACGATCGCCGCGCTGGCGAGCCAATCGTCGAAGGTTCGCCACTTGAACGCTGGTGAACCGAGCGCCTCCTCATAGACCTTCCAATACCCGACCTTCGTCCCGCCGATATGCGGGTGCGAAACGAGGATCATGCTATCGGGATTCTTCGCGGCACTCTCGGCGAACACCCTGGCGAAATCTTCTTCGCTCGCACCGCGGGAATAGAGGCTGATGTCGCACAGCGAGCCCTTGCCCATCTCGGCGAACTCGACGTTGGAAACCTCGATGATGCCGACGTCGTATTCCTCGGGCTGATAGATGAGCGCCCGCACGTCCTCGGTGCCGCGGGCCAGCACGTAGGGAACGTCAAGCGCCTCGGCCGCCCGCATGGTGTTCTCGTCATAGGACGAGTACGAGCAGGCGAACACCCGCATGGGCTGGCCGGTGAGTCCCTCCATATAGTCTTTCACCGACTTCATCGCTTCGTACTGGGCCTCGTAAGGCATGTCCCAGCAGATACCCGGGTAGCCGCCGATGATCTCGTGCCCCTCCTCGGCGAGTCGCCGGAAGACCTGGGGATAGGTCTCAAGCACCGGATTCGAAGCCTTGATCATCGCGGTCAATCCGCGGGCTGCGAGTTCCGACTCCCACTTGAGGAGACCGTCGATCTCGGCCTCGGCATCGGTGTTGATGAGGTAGATCAGTCCGTTTATTGGCGCGGCCGGCTTATCTTCGGCGAAAGTGTGGGTGGTGAACGCTGCGGCCATGACGCAGGCGGCCGCCGCACTCGCTATGGACCGCTGACGATTGATCATCTCTCATCTCCGCCAATCACTCCCGCCGAGCCGGTCGAAAGCGGTGTGCTCCTATCTTTGACTGGTGAGCGTCAGGTACATCAGAACCAGATAGACAATGGGGATGGCCACAAGCACCAGGAACACCGCGGGCGTGGGCACGGTGCAGTCGGACGCTCGCAACTGGTAGCCGACATAGATGACCGCCGGAATGACGATCGCGATGCCGATGTACCAGGGTAGCAGGCGATTTCGTTGGCGAACCGGGTTCATGAGGCGCGCTCCATGCATGTCATCGGACGGTGTTCGATCCGATCACGGCGAAACGTAAGGAGCATTGACAGGGATCAAGGCCCCAGGGCCGCTGGGCCTGCCCAATGCCCCGTATCAGAGCGAGTCCTACTTAAGTTGAGCGGAGCGACATGCCAGTTTGGTTTGTGAAGGCCACATGGGTCGAGGACGAGGCCGAGGCCAGCGAGCAGTGGCAGGTGATCGCCGCCACGGCGGCCGATGCGGTTCGGGACGTCTCGACGCACCTTCGATTCCAGCCGCACCATATCGAGGCGCGAATGGGTGCGCCGGAAACCGAAGACGAAGCGCGGAAGCGCGGGCTTCAGCCGGGCGAGCCATGGCGGGTCTCGCAGCCCTGATAGTCCGTGGCTTCCATGCCTGTGAGCGCCGCGCAGCTCTAAAGAACGACGACCCTGGCCCCGACCCTGGTGCGATTGTAGAGGTCGACCACGTCCTTGTTGAGCATCCGGATGCAGCCCGAGGAGACGTTGAGGCCGATGGTCCAGGGCTCCGACGTTCCGTGGATGCGGTACAGGGTATCGTTGCCGCCCCGGTAGAGGTAGAGCGCCCGCGCCCCGAGCGGATTGCGTACGCCGCCTTCCATGCGGGCCGGAAGGATGCGGCCGCGCTGGCGTTCGCGCTCGATCATCTCGGGCGGAGGCACCCAGGCCGGCCACTCGGCCTTGCGGCCGACCGTCACCGCGCCGCTCCACCCGAAGCCCTCGCGGCCGACGCCGATCCCGTAACGGATCGCCTGGCCGTCGCCGAGCACGTAGTAGAGGAAGTGCTGGCGGGGGTTGACGACGATCGTGCCGGGCTTCTCCTTCGTCTTGTAGGCGACGACCTGTCGCCTGTACTGGCGCGGCGCCACGCGATTGGGATTGACCTGTTCAGGGAAGAACGAGCCGCCCGGCGTGAGGCTGAGCCGCGGACCGCCGCTGACCGAGGCGCCGTTGCCGCCGCCCGACGGGGCGGTGTTGAGGCCCATGTTGTCGACGAGATCGCGGAAGAAGCCGGCCTCTGCCGGTATTCCGGTGGCAATTGCTGCCGCGAAAGCCAGTGCCAAGGCGAGTCGTCGTCCGAACATGATAAATCTCCCCGCCGGCTGGGGCGGACGTTCCGTCCATCCCGGCCAGCCCGTTCAGCCCGACCCCGATGCTGCTACGATATGGGCGCCGGCCCGGTGTGGCAACCGGTCTCGGATAAAGTTGCGGTGAGGTGCGATCCGTCTGTCAGCAGAGATCGTCCCGTTCCCTTCCGGACCCAGCGCGATTCGTGCAAGGATCGCCGCCATGGTGGAACGCGAAGCCCTGGTGACCGGCGAGGACGGGAAGAAGCGCTGCTTCTGGGGCGCGAGCACGCCCGACTACGCCGTCTATCACGATGGCGAATGGGGGCGGCCGGTCTCGGACGACTTTCGCCTGTTCGAGAAGATCTGTCTCGAGGGCTTTCAGTCCGGCCTGTCCTGGCTGACGATCCTGCGCAAGCGCGAGAACTTCCGGAAGGGCTTCGCCGGCTTCGACTTCAACCAGGTGGCACGGTTCGGCGAGGCGGACGTCGCCCGGCTCCTCGCCGATGCGGGAATCGTCCGCCACCGCGGCAAGATCGAATCGACCATCAACAATGCCAGGCGCGCGGTCGAACTGATCGAGAAGGAAGGTTCGCTCGCCGCTTTCGTGTGGCGTTTCGAGCCTGACCCGAAGTCCCGCCCGAAACGGTTCGACTGGGAGACGTTGCGGGCGATGCCGAAGACGCCCGAATCGCTGGCGCTGTCCAAGGAACTCAAGAAGCGCGGCTGGAGCTTCGTCGGACCGACCACGATGTACGCCTTCATGCAGGGGGTGGGCATCGTCAACGACCATCTCGACGGCTGCTTCTGCCGGAAGGACGTGGAGGCGGAGCGGAAGGTCTTTGCGAGGCCACGATAAGGAGACCGGTGTCATGGTCATTGCCCCTATCGCGCGATTGGTCGCGTTCGTCGCCCTTGCTGCCGCGGTAGCGGCGGGCGGCGCAGCAACTGCTGCCGACGACACGGCGGCGCTCGAGGGCGAGGCACAGAAGACGCTGCAGACCATCTTCGCCGCTTTGATGACCGGCGATCCGGAGCAGGTCCGGCCCTGGCTCGCGCCGGAATACCAGGTGCAGCGCTCGGATGGAAAAGGCTACGACAAGGAATCCTACCTCGCGCTGAGCATCCCGAAGATCGCGGCCATGCCGACGTTCCGCGACCTCGCCGTCACCCGCAACGGCGACATCGTCGTGGTCAGGCTGATGATCGAGATCGAGGAGACGATCAACGGCAAGGTCGCCGAGCGGGTCTCGCCGCAACTCATGGTCTTCCGCATGACGCCCGAGGGCTGGCAGGTCATCGCGGCGGCCAATTTCGCCCGGCTGGAATAGGCGGCAGCCGACACTTTCGCCTGCCTCGCTATCGGCGATCGCGGCGGGTGCGGGATGCGTGGCCGCGCTTCTTGACATCGCCGGTACGCAATTCCAGTGTTCCTGTGATCGGTGATTTGCCCGCGCTCGAACGATCCGTCGATGCTCGTCGCGGATAGACGCAGGCAAGTCCGCACGGCAGGACCGGCAGCGTCGCATGGCACGACGAATCAGCCCACCGGCAGGCGCCGACCGCAATAGGAAGCCCGCGCTTCCATGGTTGCAGTGCGCTGCAGTCCTGACGGTCTGCGCTGCGCTGGTCGATCCCGCCTCCGGTCAGACCGAACCCGCCCTCACGCTTCAGGGGACAGGGACCGCGTCGAAAACCGGCGCGGGCAGCTTCTCCGTCACGCTTCCGGACGGAACGCTGTGCACCGCCACCTTTTCCGGCGGCAAGATAAGCCTCTTCGGGCAGTCGGCGACCAGGACCAAGGCGACATGCATGATCGGGGGGCTGCCCCATCCCATCCCCACGGTCGTTCACCGGCGGCTGAACGGGTCGCCCAAGGCGGCGATCCTGACCTTCCGGGATGGAACAAAGGTGCTCGTGGTCATTCCGCGCCCGACCGACGAACCCGTGGTGCAATAGGTCGCCTATCGCGCGCGGACCCCGGCGTCGCTACGCCGACAGGAGCTTCAGGGCCCGCCGCGCGGCCTTCGGCTCGAGGCGCGCGAGGAGCAGGCCGAGGGCCTCGCGCTGGCGCTCGGTCCAGGCGACGGTGCGGCTCGCAACCAGGCTCGCCTCGGAGCGGAGAATCACGCCGTCGGCGAGGATCTTCAGGCCGTTGTCGCGGAGCGTCGCCCCGGTCGTCGTGATGTCGACGATGAGGTCGGCGGCTCCGGTGGCGGGCGCGCCCTCGGTCGCGCCGAGGCTCTCGACGATCCGGTAGTCGGCGATGCCGTGGCCGGCGAAGAAGCGGCGGGTCAGGTTGATGTATTTGGTGGCGACCGTCAGCCGGCGCCCGTGGCGGGGGCGGAAATCGGCGGCGACGTCGTCGAGATCCTCCATCGTGACGACGTCGATCCAGGCCTCGGGCACCGCCACCACCACGTCGCAGCGGCCGAAGCCGAGGGGAAGGAGGACGGCCGTCCGCGCGCCGAATTGCGGCACCGTCTCCTCGACCTGGTCCCGGCCGGTGATGCCGAGATGGACCGCCCCGGCGCCGATCTCGCGGGCGATCTCGGGCGCCGAGAGGAACGCGACCTCGACCCCGGCCATGCCCTTGATCCGCGCCCGGTAGCTCCGCCCGGCGCCGGCCTGGACGAGGTCGAGTCCGCCAGCCGCAAGCCGTGCCGCGGAGTCGGCCTGGAGCCGGCCCTTGGAGGGAATGGCGAGCACCATCGGTGCGGTCATGGGGCCGCCCCGATGCGGTCGAGCCAGATCGAGAAGCCGACGGCGGGAACCGTCACGGCGGTCTGGTGGCGGAGTCTTGCGAGGAGCGAGACCAGGCGGTCATAGCGGCCGCCGCCGACGATCGGACGGGCCGCTCTCTTCGTCGCGTACATCTCGAAGACGAACCCGGTGTAATAGTCGAGCCGGCGGCCGAACTCGGCGGCGAAGGCGAGGCGGTCGAGGGCGATGCCGCGCGCGGCGAAGGCCGCGAGCCGGGCCTCGAACCGGTCGACCGCGGGAGAGATCGCGAGCCGGTCGTTGCGGGCCAACGCCCGGAGCGCGGCGGCGGCCGCGGCCGGCGGCGGGGCGATGATGACGCCCGAGACATCGGCGTCGTGCACCCGCTGCATGATGACGACGATGGAACCGCTATCCATGT
>JALHRF010000234.1 GCA_022841545.1 Bauldia sp.
GCGCCGCCGGCGCCACGCGCCCGCCCCGATGCGCCGGCTTCGGCCGCAACCGCCGTGGCGCCCGACTTCGACCAGGCGGCGCCCTTGCCGCCGGCCCAGACCGCCCCGGCTGTCCCACAGACGGCCTCTGCCCCCGCCAGTCCGGCGGCCGACGACGACTTCATTTCCCGGATCGAACGGACCCTCGCCGAGAGCGATGGCTCCACCCCGCCGGCATTGTCGCCGAGCGCGCAGCAGCCCATCCAGCTCACGCCGCAGTTCGCCGATCCGACCGGCCCGATACCGCCGGAGAACATCCCGATGATCGACGCAGAGGGCCAGCCGCTCACGCTCCCCAACGACTTCCTGCTCCTCGACACGGAGTAGTAGAACCTGGCTGCGCGATGCTCGTCGCGATCCGCCGGTCCAGGTCCTCCGGACTTAACGATCCGTGAAGCATGGCCAGAGGCCGCGAACTCGCGACTTGGCGCGAGACCGTTCGTCTACTCGACTTCGCTCGCGGCGAGGCCCATTCTCCCATCGGCGTGCGTAGGGCTACGGGCTGATTGGCAGTCCGGGCCTCCTGACAAACGCGCAACAAGGGGGAAACGCCTATGTGCCGCTTCTGCGTGGGCAACCTGTTCAACAACCCGAGCCTCTTCAGCGGCTGGTCGGATCCCGACGCCGGCTCCTGGTTCCGCGAGGCGCCGTCCCGCCGCACCTTCATGGCGCTGGCCGGGGCCGCGGCCGGCGCGACGGGCCTAGGGCTCACCGCCGGACGCGCCTTCGCCCAGGCGGACGCCTCCGCGGACCTGATCTATGAGGGTGGCACCATCATTCCGCTGGCTTCGGCCGGTGCCGGCGCCGTGGAGGCGCTGGCAGTGCGGGCCGGGCAGATCGTTGCCGTCGGGTCCAAGTCCGACATCGACGGGCTCAAGGGCGACGCCACCCAGGTGATCGACCTCGGCGGGCGGACGCTTCTTCCCGGCTTCATCGATCCCCACCAGCATTCATGCTTCGTGGCGCTGTTCGCCGAGCTCCTCGCCGATGTCGGCTACACGACCTACCCGACCCGCGCCGAGCTGATCGCCGGGCTCAAGGCGCTCGACGCGAAGCTCCCGCAAGGCGCGTGGCTGGCCGCCTATAACTTCGACAACCTGCTTCAGGGCGGCGACCTGTCGATGGCCGAACTCGACGGCGTCTCCAAGGACCGGCCGATTCTCGTGTGGTACATCAACATGCATGACGGGGCGGCGAACTCGGCCGCCTTCAAGATTGCGGACATCCCGTCGAATGTCGGCGTGCTTCCGGGCGGCGGCAATTTCGGCCGCAACGCCGACGGCAGTTTCAACGGCCTGATCTACGAAGAAAGCGCGATGCTGAAATTCGTGCCGCACGCGCTGCCCCCGGTCACGCCGCAGATCTTCGCCAAGGCGATGCAGGACTTCTTCAAGACCGCCGCGTCTTATGGCTACACCACCACCCACGAACCGGGCACTGTCCAGCCCGCCTGGATCGAGGGCCTCGCCAAGCTCACCGCGAGCGGTACGAGCCGGCTGAGCGCCAGCCTCCAGTACTCCGACATGGCGGCAGCCAACGCCTACCAGGATCTCGGCCGCGGCGCCAAGCCGTCATTCTTTCCCAACTCGCGCTTCTCGCTCTACGGCATCAAGATCATCGGCGACGGCTCGAACCAGACCCTGACCGGGGCGCAGACCATTCCCTATCTCAACACCGACCAGAAAGGCGCGACCAACTACCCGGCGGACGAACTGAAAACGATGGTCGCCGCCGTGAAGGCCGCGGGCTGGCCGGTGCAGATCCATTGCAACGGCGACGCCACCATCGACGATGCGCTCAACGCCATCGAGGCCGCCTACGGTGCCAACCCGACCACCGGGGTCAACCGCATCGAGCATTCCACCATGGCGCGGCCCGATCAGCTCAAGCGCATGAAGGCGCTCGGGGTTCAGCCGAGCTTCCTCATGAACCATGTCTTCTTCTATGGCGCGGCCTATCGCGACCAGCTGTTCGGACCGGAGCGCACCGCGTTCATGGACCCCGCCGGGGCCTGCCTTGGCGAGGGCATCCCGTTCACCCTCCACACCGACGGCCCGTGCTCGCCGCTCGGTGCGCTCCGCCTTGTCCAGACGGCAGTAACGAGGGTGTGCGACGTCGACAAGTCGGTGATCGGTCCCGACCAGGCGATTCCCGTCGAGGCGGCGCTTCGCGCCATCACCGTGACCGCCGCGGAGCAGATCGGCCAGGCCGACCGCCTCGGCTCGCTGGAAGCGGGCAAGGAGGCGGACTTCGTGATCCTCGAGCAGGATCCGTTCAAGGTCGCGCCGGACGAGATCATGAGCATCAAGATCTCGGAGACGTGGGTCGCGGGCGAGAAGACCTTCGGGTAGGTCGCGGTCGGGTCCACGACGTCCAGCTCCGCCGCCGCGGAGCAGGACCGCAATGCCTTCAGGCGCTGGCGCCGCCGTCGACGGCGATCGACGCGCCGGTGATGTAGCTCGCCGATTCACCGGCGAGGAAGACGACCGCCGCCGCGACGTCTTCCGGCCGCCCGTAGCGGCCGAGCGCGGTGAGGGCGCGTTCGCCATCGGCCGCTCCGCCGTCGGCCGGGTTCATCTCGGTATCGGTCGAACCCGGATCGACCACGTTGACGGTTATTCCGCGCGGCCCGAGGTCGCGCGCGAGGCCCTTGGTCATGCCGATCAGCGCGGACTTGCTCATGGCGTAGAGCGCGACGCCCGCCTGCGGCACCCGGCGGGCGAGCGACGATCCGATCGAGATGATCCGCCCGCCATCCGGCATGTGGCGGATGGCGGCGCAGGCGGCGAGGAAGGGCGCGCGCACATGGAGGGCTAGCGTGCGGTCGGCCTCCTCGACCGTGACCGCTTCCGGCGGCCCGAAGGGAAATACCCCGGCGTTGTTGACGAGGATGTCGATCCGTCCGAGCCGCGCTACGGTCTCGTCGACGGCGCCGACGATCGCGTCGCTGTCACCGCTGTCCGCACGGATGATCAGGCAGCGCCGGCCGCCTGCTTCGATCGCGCCCGCCACCGAACGGGCCCGCTCGGCCGAGCGGGCATAGGTGATGGCGACATCCGCGCCGCGTCCGGCGAGCGCGGTCGCGATGGCGGCGCCGATGCCGCGGCTCCCTCCGGTGACCAGCGCCACCTTGCCCCGCAACTCCGCCGTCATCGCCCGCCTCAATTATGTACCGATTGGTAGGGTAACGGAGCTCGTACGCCGCTTGCAGGCCATGGTCAAGTGAATTATGTACCTTCCGGTACATGAAAACGGAGGCGTCATGGCCGAACGCGGCAGGCCGAGACAGTTCGATCGAACCGAAGCGCTCCGCCGCGCCATGACGGTGTTCTGGACGCGCGGCTACGAGGGCGCCTCGCTCGACGACCTGACGACTGCCATGGGCATCAACAAGCCGAGCCTCTATGCCGCCTTCGGCTGCAAGGAGGCGCTGTTCCGGGAGGCGATCGACTATTACGACGCGACGGAGAGCGCCCCGGTCCAGCGCGCGCTCGACGAGGCGCCGACCGCGCGGGAGGGGATCGCGGCGGCGCTCCGCTACAATGCCCGCGCTTATGTCCGGCCGCGGAAGCCCCGTGGCTGCATGGTGGTGCTGTCTTCCCTGCTCGGAGCCACCGAGAACGCGGCCGTGCGGCAGTTCCTGGCCCGGAGCCGCCACGCCGGCGAGGCCGCGATGCGGCAGCGCGTCGAGCGCGGAATTGCGGAGGGAGACGTTCCGGCGGGCAGCGATGCGGCCGTGATCGCGGCCTTCTACACCACCGTCACCCAGGGCCTGTCGATCCAGGCGCGCGACGGCGCGTCGGCGCAGGCGCTCTGCGCCATCGTCGATGGCGCCATGCAAGCGTGGGACGGGCTGGTGAAGAGGGAAAGATGAGCGGGCGACCCGTCTTGCGGCGGCGCTCGGCGGTGCTATGGTCCGCGCCCCTTCCGACTTCGTCCCAAGGATTCCGTCATGTCGTTGTCGATGCACGAGCTTGCAGTGCCGCTCTATGTCCGCATTCTCGAGTCCCTCAAGGGAATGCTCGACAAGGCCGTCGCGCACGCCAAGGCCAGCGGCTATGACGAGGCCGTGCTGCTCGAGGCGCGGCTCTATCCGGACATGTGGCCGCTCCGGCAGCAGGTGGCCGGCGCGACCAGCTTCGCGGTCCGCGGCATCGCCCGGCTCGCCGGCGTGCCGGTGCCGGCGATCAGCGAGGCGCTCGACACCTTCCCCGATCTCCACCGGCGCATCGACGAGACGCTGGCCTTCATCCGCTCCGCCGAAAAGGCGGCGGTCGATGCCGGTCCGGCGCGCGAACTGACGGTGCCCTGGGGAAGCGAGCAGAAGGCGATGACCGGGCTCGCGTATTATCAGGCGCTGGCGCTGCCCAACTTCTTCTTCCACGCCACCACCGCCTACGACATCCTCCGCCACAATGGCGTGCCGCTGGCCAAGGTCGATTTCACCGGCTCGTTCTGAGGCGTGCCTTCACCCGGTTCGGCACCGGCTTCCGTTGAATCAGGCCATCGCGCGATGGCAATGGCCTGATTCCAGGCGGCAGTGCTATGGTCCGCGACCTTTCGCTTCTGCCGCCCAGGACATCCCCATGAACGTATCGATCTACGACCTCTCGGTCCCCGTCTATGTGAAGCTGCTCGGCGCCCTCAAGGGCCAACTCGACAAGGCGGCCGACTATGCCAAGGCCGGCGGCTTCGAGGAGGCGGCGCTGCTCGATGCCCGGCTCTTCCCCGACATGTGGCCGCTGAAGCGCCAGATCCAGGCCGCCACCAACCACGCCTTCCGCGGCACCGCGCGGCTCGCCGGCCTGCCGATCCCGCAGATCACCGACGCGGCTTCAAGCTTCGCCGACCTCCAGGCCCGCATCGACGAGACCATCGCCTTCATCAAGAGCGCCGACCGGGCCGCGATCGAGGCCGGCGCGGCGCGGGAGATCACCTTCCCGATGGGCGATGAGCAACGCACGATGACCGGATTTGCCTATTTCTGCGGCTTCTCGCTCCCCAACTTCTATTTCCACCTCACCACCGCCTACGACGTCCTCCGCCACAACGGCGTGCCGCTGACCAAGACCGACTTCACCGGACCGTTCTGAGCCGGCGCCCCACTTCCTTCGCTGCGGGATTGGTTCACGCCGAAGTGATCTTGGCGTGTGACAGAGTGAGGTCCGGCGCGGCACGGGCGGAGGACGCGGTTTCGTGCGCTGCGCGCGCGTGACTTGCGCGCGTGGGGCCGGTCAGCGGTCTCTGTCGCTATGGTTTGCGGATCCGTTTCTGCCGTTGCGCTGACGCGCAGCCCGGCCCTTTGCTGGTGCAGCGACCACGCCAAAGTCCTTCGACTTCTCGTCCGATTCCGCCGCCGTGAAACCGTCGGAGGCCAGACCGCGCCGCAGAAGTTCTCGTATCGCGGAAGCCCGGCTCGGCATGCGTTTCTCGAAGCGCCATCGTCCAGCGCCCTCAGTTCCTCATGGCTCAACATGATCTGGAGGCGCTCGCCGCGACTCAGCTCTCCCATCGTCGCTCTCCTGCAGAAACCGAACTGCGGAAAGGTAGGAAAGGGCGCAATCGGCGTCAATGGGGGATACGGCATTCATTGCGTTTTCTACTCATTTTCCTGCAGTGACGCCACAAACGCACTTGCGGTCAGCGGCGCTGCCGGAGTCAGGGCTGCCAGCAGCGCCAGATCATCACTATAAAATTCTGGAAGCGCGGCGATGCCGGCGATAGCCTTGGTGGGAAGCGAGCGTGGGCGCTGAATCGCATTTGTCGTGGAGACTACGATGCACATTGTCCTTGACCACGCCGTTTCCCTTCCCGACAGCGTATCGCAGGCGATCCGTCGATTGATCGACCAGGCCAACGGTTCGGAGATTCCGATCGTCGACGTCACGGCGTCAGCGGCGATGCTCGCCGCAAGCATGCCCGAGGCGGCTGCCCTCGGTCTGGACCGGCTGCGCGACGAAATCGCCTTTCAGGCGTCGAAGGACGGACGGGTCGGCCTCTCCCTGAGCCACGCCGCCTGATCCGCTCCGGCTTGCCCGCGTCGGGTCTCCGGCGCGGATCGAAAATGGTTCTCCGCGCCTGGAGTTGACCCGACCCGCCGGCATGACGCTGCTGCCCTTGCGTCGACCCGCTCGCGCGGGCAATAACCTCCGAACGGCCGTCAAGGCCCAGCCGACCCGCCCGGAGGAAAACCATGCCCGCCTATCGTTCCCGCACCACCACCCACGGCCGCAACATGGCCGGCGCCCGCGGCCTGTGGCGCGCGACGGGGATGAAGGATGGCGACTTCGGCAAGCCGATCATCGCGGTGGTGAATTCGTTCACGCAGTTCGTGCCGGGCCACGTCCACCTCAAGGACCTTGGCCAGCTGGTCGCCCGCGAGATCGAGGCGGCCGGCGGCGTCGCCAAGGAGTTCAACACCATCGCCGTCGATGACGGCATCGCCATGGGCCATGACGGCATGCTCTATTCGCTGCCGTCGCGCGAACTGATCGCCGACTCGGTCGAGTACATGGTCAACGCGCATTGCGCCGATGCCATGGTCTGCATCTCGAATTGCGACAAGATCACCCCCGGCATGCTGATGGCCTCGCTCCGCCTCAACGTGCCGACGGTGTTCGTCTCCGGCGGGCCGATGGAGGCGGGCAAGGTCGTGCTCAAGGGCAAGGAGGTCGCCCTCGACCTGGTCGACGCCATGGTCGCCGCCGCCGACGACAAGGTGTCCGAGGAGGACATGAAGGCGATCGAGCGCGCGGCCTGTCCGACCTGCGGCTCATGCTCGGGCATGTTCACGGCCAACTCGATGAACTGCCTCACCGAGGCGCTCGGCCTGTCGCTGCCGGGCAACGGCTCGACGCTCGCCACCCATGCCGACCGCCGCCGCCTCTTCGTCGAGGCCGGCCATCTCATCGTCGATCTCGCCCGCCGCCACTACGAGCAGGACGATCCGTCGGTGCTGCCGCGGGCGATCGCCAGCTTCCCCGCCTTCGAGAACGCCATGACGCTCGACATCGCCATGGGCGGATCGACCAACACCGTGCTCCATCTCCTCGCCGCCGCACACGAGGCCGGCGTCGACTTCACCATGGCCGACATCGACCGGCTGTCGCGGCGGGTGCCGTGCCTCTGCAAGGTCGCGCCGTCGAAGTCGGACGTGCACATGGAGGACGTCCACCGCGCCGGCGGGATCATGGCGATCCTCGGTGAGCTCGAGCGCGGCGGCCTGCTCGACGCCTCGGTGCCGACGGTCCATTCCGAGACGCTCGGCCATGCGCTCGGCCAGTGGGACATCCGTCGCACCGACAGCCCGCGCGTGCGCGATTTCTTCATGGCCGCGCCCGGCGGCGTGCCGACCCAGACCGCCTTCAGCCAGGAGCGGCGCTACGAGAGCCTCGACCTCGACCGGGAGAAGGGCGTCATCCGCGGCACCGAGCACGCCTTCTCGCAGGACGGCGGCCTCGCCGTCCTCTACGGCAACCTCGC
>JALHRF010000235.1 GCA_022841545.1 Bauldia sp.
TCGTCGACCGCCGCCTCCGCTAATGCCAGCGGAGCCGCCGCCGCCGCCTCCGCCGTCTCCTCCGCGTCCGCCTGCGCCGCCGCCGGGTCCGTCGCCGCTGCCGCCGCGCGGCCGGACGAGACCTCCGAACGGCGGCTGAGCAACGGGAGCAACGCCAGGTAGCGGCTGTTGTCCTGGTGGGTGCTCAGGGGCCGGCGGATCGGGGGCGTCACCATCCCAGTCCAGGGCGTCGGCGAGCTGGGAGATGACATCGGCTTGCTGCTCTGCCGAGACCGGCTTGGCAATAAGGTCCGCGACGGCATCGCGAGCCGCCCGCCAGTCCCGGCCACCACTTCCGCCGTAGGCACCTGACGTCCCCATCTCAGCCCAGCGCCCCGTCCGCGTCGATCAGCTGATCGACCGCGGCGCCGGCGACCTCGCCGAGCCGTTCGGAATCGCGCCAGCGGCCAAGCAGCGCCATCGCCTCGCTCCTCAGCGGCCCATCGCGCGTGAGGCGCACCACAAGCCCTGGCGTCACCGCGGCGGGGTCGAGCTCTTCGAAACGCCGGAGGATTTCCTCGCCGGCTGGCCGGTCGGCCATGAGCTCCTCGAGCGCCTCCGCGACGCGGTCGCGGCTGTCGGGCTCGGTGCGCACGAGCTCGGTCAGCTCACGGGCAACGAGCACCCGGTCCTCGCCGCTGAGCGCGTTCATGCGCTTGCGAGCGCTCTTGCGCGTGTTCTGGGCGTCAGCCTTGAGGTCATTGAGCAGGACGCGAAGGTCAGAGCGCAGGCCACTGCCCGGTGCCGCGAGGCTCCGCAGCGACGCAGCGAGGCGGAGGTACGGCTCGAGATCCTCGGAGGCCAGGGCCGGTGGCGTCGCCGCCCATTCGCGTAGCGTCGGGTCGCCGGAGTCTCGCTTGGGATCCTCGAGGTCGGTGAGCTTGACGCTAAGCTCCCCGTCGCCGAGCCAGGCGATGAGCTGAGAGAAGGCGTCAGGCTCGAGCTCCTCGAGGACGAGGAGCTTGGCGAGCGCCGCGGGCTGGAGCGCGGCGCTGCGCTGCTGGGCGATCGCCGAGCGCAGCCAGTAGGCGTTCAGGAAGCGCTTCAGCCGCCGTGGATTGCCTGATAGGCGTCGGAAGAGGACCGGAGCAAGAACCCCCGCAAGCTGCAGGTCGTCCGCCGCGTCGGACGGGACAAGACCCTCTGGCAGGTCGTCGAGCGTGCGCGCCTCGCCAGCGCGCCGGCGGGCGTCGCAGTGCGCGGCGAGCGCGGACAACGTGTCGTCATTGAGGTGGCGGTCCAGGAGCATCATCGCGAGATATGCCTCTGTGTCGGCGAGCCCGAGAGTCGGCACGCTTATGGGTATCTGAACGATCTTCTCGAGGTACTCGCGAGCCATCAGCGCGCCCTGCGCCGACTGCGCGTAGCGGGTCGTGATGGCGAGGGTGACGAGCCGGCGGTCGGCCGCGATTACAAAGCCCATCTTGCGCACCGACAGGAAGAGCTTGATTGCCTCAAGCGCGGCGACAACGGTGTCGGGCAGGCATCGGTCAAGGTCGTCTACGAGGACGACGACACGGTCAATCTCTTCGAGCTCCTTCATGAGCTCGTCGAACTCCTCACGGAATCCCTGCAGGGTCGGATCTGCGAGCCCGTCGTCTCCGTCACCGAAGATGCCCGCGACGTCAGCGATCTTGGGGATGTTCAGCGTAAGTGCCGAGTTCGCGACCAACGTGACGGCCTTCGACCACTGCACGCGCGCGACCAGCCCTCTGAAGCGATCAGCGAGCTGGGCCATACGACTTTCGTCCTTGGCGACCTCCGTGCGCACCGCGGTGAGCACCTCGGCGATCAAGGTCGCCTTCGGGTCGATATTAGGGTCGTACTCCCACGGCCGCGTGTAAACGACTACCACGCGCCCGCGCTCGGTCAGCCGCTGTCGCAGAATCTCGAGCACTGTGCTCTTGCCTGAACCCCAGTCGCCGAAGATGCCGACCGCCACCGGGTCGAGCCGCTCGCGCAGGAGTGCGTCTTGGATCGGCTCGGCGATGTCGGCGAAGCCGAGCAGGTCCTGAGCGGTCGGGTTATCCGGCCAGAGTGGGGTTTCGATCGGGCTCACGAGATCAGTCCAGATAGTTCACGGTACGCGGCAAGTCGGATGTCGGCCTATGAGCGAATTGTTGTCCACGAGCGAAGAAGATCGTCGACGAATCCATGCGCGTCTGCAGCGGCCTCGTCGACTTCCTCTCGCGCCGCGGGCTCGGCGACGCTGAACCGCGCTGCGCGTGTCGGTCCGAGGCCGTCGACGGTGTCGAAGTCACGAACTAGCAACGTCAAGGCCTGATCGACGATCACAGGATCATTCTCGGCGTGGCCGGCGAGGCGCTCGGCGATTGCCCGCCCACGTCCTGGCGTGTGGCGGACGACGTAGACGAGGTCGTAGGCGTCCTTTGGCTCGCCGCGATCACCGAAGGCCAGCGCCTTGAGGACTACGAAGGCCGCCGGCCCGCAGACCGGAACCGTGCGGCGGACGCGCTCCCCCTTGAGCGTGTAGCCGTCGAGCTCGACGGCCACCCGCTCGTCGAAGGCCAGCTGCAGGCCGGGGGTGATGAGCGCACCGAAGTCGCCCTCGAGGTTTTGCACCCGGACACGGTCGCCGTGGCCGGGCGCCGGCGGCATGAGGAAGTCGACGGTGACCTTCAGGTCGCCGAGTCGCCAGCGCTGCACGGTCGGGTTGCCGGCGTCGTTGGTGTCGGGCTCGAAGTCCTCGGCTCGCAGCCGGGCACCGATCTCTGCGTAACGCTCGTCGTCGAGCACGGCCAGCGCCAAACCAACGTCGAGGTCGTTGGTGCCCGGATGCAGCTCGTCGACGTCGTCGTCCGGGCGCGCGCTGTCGATGAGCAGCGCCGGGACGAGCCCGCCGACGATGCAGACGTCGTCGAGGTAGGCGCCGAGCGTGACTGCCACGGTCAGGCATGCGGCCTTCACCTGCTCAAGCTCCTCGGCCCCGTAGCCGGAGCGGTGGCGCGGCTTCTCAGTCATCGCGCTGCCAGAGGCCATGGTCGGCGCGCAGGTGCTCGGCGGCTTCGGACGCGCGCTCGGGCAGGTGGCCGAGGTCGAGGTAAACCTGGACCGGGGCGACGACGGGTAGGCCGTCGGCGTCGCGCCGGCCATCAAAGACGCCGCGGTCATCCGGGCCGATGATCTGGACGTTGGCGCCGCGCTCGTTGCGTCGTAGCCCGACCTCGTCCGCGGCCGCGCGGGGATTGCCAGCGACGTAGACGCTGACCAGCCGAAAACGGGCGAACGGGTCGAGCGCCCACGCGGCGGGCAGGCCCGTGAAGGCATGGTCCACATCGGCCTCGTCGAGCCTCTCGTGGAGTTCCCGAGCTAGCTCCATGCCGCTGCCTGACACATGGCCGGTGAGGACGTCGTGGCGGTCGAAACGGTAGTCGTCGGACCAGGCGTCCAACAGCAGGTCCGGGTCCCGAGGCCGGAGCCACTCGGCGTCGCGGTCCAGTAGATCGTCATCGGTGAGTCGGTGAACGAGGCGAGAGACTTGGCCGCGGTCGATGTCGGCGTGCTGTGCGAGCTCCTTCTGCCGCCACCAGCGCGCCGGATCGAGCAGGAGCGTGCGGGCCACGCGCGAGCTCTTGGGCGCGAACGGCGACGCCGGACGCCCTCGCGCCGCGAAGGCGTTCGGGTGGCCCTGAACCCAGACGTAGAGGTCGTCGTCGCGTAGCGAGGCGTTGCCGGACAGGTCGATCCAGTTGAGCCGCCGCGCCGCCGCGGCCTTCGCGCCGGCCGGGGTCATGTAGGGCACGACGAGGAGCGGGATCGCGTCGCCCCGTGCGGCGTCGAGCTGCTCTCCAACAGTGGCCACGGTGCCTGGGCTGCTGGAGGTCTTGGCCTGGATCGCCCAGCGCCGACCACCGGCGTCGATCACGGCGTCCGCGCCGCTGTCGGCCGGTTCGACCAGGACCGAGCCGGTACCCTGACACTCGTCGAAGAGTTCGGCGAGAAGACCAGGCAGGCGATAGAGCGCTTCGCGTTCGAACTCGTGCGCTTGCATTAAGACCCTTGGTTATGGTGGCAGACAATCGAGACATTTTAGACAGCAAATGTCTAAAAGCTAGGAATTGCCGAAGCGCGCAACCACAGCGTTTTCCGCGCGAGGGCTAGCGAGGCCGTCGCCGGCTAGAGGCTGATGAACTCGTTACGACCGGCCGTCGATCTCCGAAGGCCCAGGGGTCGGCAGGTCGTCCCACCAGTTGCGCAGTGCGCCTCCGACGATGTGCGCGAAGGTATGGAGGTACATCGGGAGGACATCGGCGGGCCAGTACCCGCCCCCGCCTGAGACCCCAAGCGCCGGGAAGCGCTCGTACGGGGGATCCTTGCGACCAACGGGCGGCTCGCAGAGCGGGGCGGGAAAGGGAATGCCGTCGTGCAGGTCGCGCGAGCGCCATTCATAGATCTGGCGAAGCGCTGGCCCGAGATCGTCGAAGTCGACTCGCGCTCCGTCCGGCCGTCGATCCGGCGCCGGCGGCGCGTAGCGCAATGTAAAGGCCAACAGCTTGCGCTCGACGTTCAGCATGCCGGCGAGAGACTCGGCGACGACATCGACCGCGCGGACATCGATCTTCTTGAGCTTGCCGTACAGCGGGCCCCGGTGGCGCTTCAGCAATTGGACGGGATCGTCGCCGTCCCGGGCGCGATCCCAGCGGTTGGCGGCGACTTCGAGCGCACCGACGAGCTTGATCCAGCTGACGCGCGGGTCTCCATCGGCCCACCACAACGCGTCGGCGTACTGGCCGGCCGCGCGGGTCAGTGCTGTCGCATCGGGACCGGTCAACCTGCCATAGCGTTCGAGTCGTGGAGCGGCCTCCTGGACCATCGCGGCTCGGACGATGCCGGGCAGCATGGGCGTTCTGACCGGCTCGGCGAGGATTGGAGCGCTGTGAGTCGGTGCGAACGGGCGTCCCAGCGGATCGCCCGGCTCGAACCCCTGGCGCACGACGCCGCCCGAGCGAACGCGACGGGCAAGGGCGAGCGAGAGCACAGCGGCGGCCTGGTCGCCGATGCCCCCGCCGGTCCACCCCCCAAGATCGAGCGCGTCGCGCATTTGGCCTGGCGGTTCTTCGATCAGATGATCGCGGTGGCGAAACACCAGCGTCGGGGACGCCCGGCCCACACGACCGCTACCCGCAAGGGTCATCAGCAGCGCGTAGGGCCCGAACTCAACCTCGCCTGTGACGTCGGCGTCCGAATAGAGAGCGTGCTCCTCCCACAGCGGGTGGATGACGATGGACTCGTCTTTCGAGCTGCTGCGTGCGGGTTGGCCAACGAGCATGCCCTGCCAGTTGAGCCATAGGTGTGGCCCGAGGTACGGCTGGGGCGACTCGTCCGTCCCGGTGGTCGACGCTGCGTCTCGAGGTGCGCCGTCGCTCACGCTAGGGATCTGGACTTCGGTGCGCCGCGCCGCCAGTCGTGCCACGGCCAGACCTCGGAGAACCGCTCGGCATAGAGCGGGTCGAGGCGTAGGTACTCGGCCATCAGCCGCTCGAACCGGTCGCCGAGGTCGCGCGATGAGGTCGCGGCAGCACGCAGCTCTGAGAGGACGCCCTCGATCGTCTGGCCCAACGTCCGGCTCCTGTCTCGGCACTTCACCACGGGTGCGGCGCGCGGCGGATCGGGTCTCCAGGCTACCCCCACCTCCGGACACTCGTTTGCGGTATCCGCTCACCGCGGGTCGGCGTACCAACCACGCGTCGCTAGTCGGATTCGCAGGTCTCTGTGCCCGATGTGCGTCTAGCGTGGGCCGGTCTCGTGGCCCTGGAGGGCGCAGGTCCCTCCGAGGCGCCGGGCGGCGATACCGTTCCCTGCATGCATGGCGAGACCAACAAACGAGAGCGGCTCGCATCGCTCGCGCTGGCCGTAGAAGCCTCCGAGATGCACCGTGACGCGCGATTTAACGAGCGCGAAAGCCTCGATGCTCGAGACCGGTCGATCGTTGCTGCCGTCCGCGCGGGGGCGCTCCTGTCAGAGATCGCCGAGGCCGCGGGCATCACCCGCGCGGCCGCATCGCTCGCCGCTAGAAGGAACCTTCCTGCGCGCACGGGAAGAGGTGGTCCCTACGCGCGTCGTCGCGCTGCGGACGCCGCTGTCAGAGCGGTCGCCGAAGCCGCGCAGCACCTCGGCGAGGCGAAGGAGAAGAGTGTTGCGGCCAAGAGGCGGCGAGACCTTGCCATCGCCGCCGCGGTGGCAGGTGGCACGGGTGTAGGAGCTACCGCGCGTGCCGTCGGGATGACGGCACCGGCAGTGTCAGTGATTGCTCGTTCCGGCACAGGAGACGCTGCCACGAAGAACCCCGGCGGCGCAGTTGCATCGCCTTAGAGATGGGCGTCATACCATAAATAGATCTTGACGAAAACGGCTCTGCCGCTGTAGCGTCCGGTCACACTCAAAGAGGCCCGGCGGCGCTGCGAACGCCCCGGGCCGTGGCAACCGAAGGAGGCCTTCGGATGCGTTACGACCGTACCAACGGGTGCGCTGCCGCGCTCGCGCGCGCCGCCGCCCACCCCGGCCAGGGAAGCGGGGCAGGCCGTGCCCGCTGACCTCAACACGGTCGGCCTGGTCGGCCGACTGACGCGCGACCCCGAACTGCGCTACACGGCCGCCGGGGAGGCGGTCTGCTCGCTGCGCGTAGCCGTCGCCACCCGCACTCGCGCAGGCGATGACTGGGAGGACAGGCCGAACTTCTTCGACGTCGCGGTTTTCGGCCGACACGGCGAGGCCGCCGCCGAGCACCTCGCCAAGGGGCGTCGCATCGGCGTCGCTGGTCGCCTCGGCTGGCGCGAGTGGCGCACCGACGAGGGCGGCCGCCGCGAGGCGGTCGAGATCCTCGCCGCCTCGGTCCAGTACCTGGACGGGCCGCGCAACAGCGACGCCGACCGGGAGCCGGTCGGCGCGGCCAACGGAAAGGGGGCCGCGCATGGCGACGATCTCCCTGCGTGAGCCTCCGCCGCTCGCCCTCGCACCCGCGCCGGCTCCTGCGGCCGACGCCCCATGCGTCGACCAGGGCGAGGCCGACCGCCTCTACGCCGAGGCGCTCGCCGTCGCCCGCCGGGCGGCACGGGTCGCTACCGACCTGGAGCGCCTCGCGGGCATCGCTCCGCAGCCTGGTTGGCAGCTTGCGGCGACGTCTGTCCGGCGTGCCGAGGCGGGCCTTCGGGCTGCCGCCGAGGTGATCCCCGAGTTGCCGCTCGACGTCCCCCCGGCTGACCGCCATCGGGTGATCGTGTTGGGGCTGTTGTCGATCGATCGCCTCCGCCGGATCGCGTTCTGGGCCGATTCGGCGCTCGCGCTTACCCGGCTGGAGTTCGACCTGTTGGTGGCGCT
>JALHRF010000236.1 GCA_022841545.1 Bauldia sp.
GCCGCGGTGGCGGCGGGGCATCGCGAGGAGGCGGTGCGGCGGCTTTATGAGGAGACGTTCCGCCTCGGCGATCTTTTCCGGCGGCTCGAGACCTGCGGCAAGCCGGTAGTGGCGGCGATCAACGGCACCTGTCTCGGCGGCGCGTTCGAACTGGCGCTCGCCTGCCACGGCCGGATCGCTTCAGACGGTGACAAGGTGCGGATGGGACTGCCCGAGGTGCGGGTCGGGCTCCTGCCCGGCGCCGGCGGGACGCAGCGGGTGGCGCGGCTGGTCAACACCCAGGATGCGCTCACCATGCTGCTCAAGGGCGAGGCCCTCAAGCCGGCGCGGGCCAAGGCGCTGGGGCTCATCGACGCCGTGGTCCCGGCCGACGATCTCATTCCGGCGGCGAAGCGATGGCTGAAGGAAACGCCGCGAAAAATCGCGCCGTGGGACGAGGACGGGTTCAAGGGCGCGGGGCCGAAGGTCTTCTCGCCGCAGGGCTTCAATATCTGGCCGGCGGCGAACGCGCATTACCGCAAGGAGACCTTCGACAACTATCCCGGCGCGCGTGCGCTGCTCTCCGCGGTGTTCGAGGGGCTGCAACTGCCCTTCGACCAGGCGCTCAGGGTCGAGCAGCGCTACTTCGCCAAGGTCATACAGAGCGACGAGGCGGCGGCGATGATCCGCTCGCTGTTCGTCTCGCTCCAGGAACTGAACAAGCTCGCCCGCCGGCCGGCCGACGTCGCGCCGACGTCGATCGGGAAGGTCGGGATCATCGGCGCGGGGTTCATGGGCGCCGGCATCGCCACCGTGGCCGCACGCGCCGGTATTGAAGTGGCGCTCCTCGACCGCGACGTCGAGAGTGCGGCGAAGGGAAAGGCGGGCGTCGAAGCCTCGCTCGGCAAGGAGGTGTCGCGCGGCCGGCTGAGCGAAGCCGATCGCGACGCTGCCCTCGGCCGGATCGTGGCGGGTGCGGACTTCGCCGCGCTTGGCGATGCCGAACTGGTGATCGAGGCGGTGTTCGAGGACCGCGCGGTGAAGGAGGACGTGATCGCCCGCGCCTTCGCCGCGATGCGCCCCGACGCCATCTTCGGCTCGAACACCTCGACGCTGCCCATCACGTCGCTCGCCGCGGCCTCCCCGCGGCCACGCGACTTCATCGGCATCCATTTCTTCTCGCCGGTCGAGAAGATGATGCTGGTCGAGGTGATCGTGCCGAAGAAGACCGGCGACCGTGCGCTTGCCGCCGCCCTCGATTTCGTCCGCCTGATCCGGAAGACCCCCATCGTGGTCAACGACTCGCGCGGCTTCTACACCTCGCGCGTGGTCAGCACGTACATCGCCGAGGGCCACCTGATGCTGACCGAGGGTATCCCGGCGGCGATGATCGAGAACGCGGCGCGGATGGCGGGGATGCCGGTCGGGCCGCTCGCGCTCAACGACGAGGTCGCGATCGACCTGTCGCTCCGGATCATGGACGCGACGCGGGCGGACCTCGGCGCCGAGGCGGTGCCCGAGGCGCAGTACCGGCTGATCAAGGCGATGGCCGGGGAGCACGGCCGGCTCGGGCGGAAGAACGGAAAGGGCTTCTACGACTATCCGGACAACGCGTCGGGCAAGAAGCGGCTCTGGGCCGGGCTCAAGGACCTGCATCCGCCGCGCGGCGATCCCGGTTCGATCGACGTCGGCGAACTGAAGGAGCGCTTCCTCGCCATCATGGCGCTCGAGACCGCCCGTTCTTTCGAGGAGAAGGTGCTGACCGACGTGCGCGAGGCCGACGTCGGGTCGATCCTCGGCTTCGGCTTCCCGCCGTTCACGGGCGGCACCCTGTCCTATATCGACTTCATGGGCGCAAAGGATTTTGTCGACCGTCTGAACCGGCTCGCGAAGGCCCACGGTCCCCGATTCAAGCCGAATCGGCTCCTCCGCGACCTCGCCAGGACCGGCGACACGTTTTATGGGCGCTTTCCGCCGGTGCGGGGGCCGGGGTAGATCGGGGATAAGTCGACGGCCCCGGGGCCGGGGGAGACGCTCGCGAAAGCTTGAACCGCATCGTTTGCAGGCGGTTGAAAACGGGACTCGACAAGCGAACCAGGCGGGGATAAATCATTAAGGTATATATTCCTGTCACCGAGCAGGGCAACGGCACGGAGGGGTCTCGTGCTGTCACATGACCGCATCTGGGCGGCGATCGACGACGTCGCCAAACGGTACAATCTCACCACGTCGGGGCTCGCCCGGCGTGCCGGGCTCGACCCGACCACGTTCAACCCGTCGAAGCGCACGGGGCCGGACGGCCGCGAGCGCTGGCCATCGACGGAGAGCGTGTCGAAGATCCTCAAGGCGACCGGGATGTCGATCGCCGAATTCATGGGGCTCCTCGACGGCCGTGCGGCGCGCCCGGCGGCGCGGCGCGAGCGGGAGCCGAGCTTCCGCCAGGTGCCGCTCCTTGGCCTCGCCCAGGCCGGGGCCGGCGGCTTTTTCGACGACGGCGGCTTTCCCGCCGGGCAGGGCTGGGACCAGGTCGACATTCCCGCCCCGCGCGGCGAAGGCGTCTATGCGCTGAAGGTCACCGGCGATTCGATGTTGCCGCTCTACCGCGACGGCGACACCATCATCGTCTCCCCGACCGAGCCGACGCGCCGGGGCGACCGCGTCGTGGTCAGGACCCGCGATGGCGAGGTGATGGCCAAGGTGCTCCAGAAAAAGACGCCGAAGTCGGTCGAACTCGCCTCGCTCAACACCGACCACCCGCACCGGACGGTTCCGATGGCCGATATCGAATGGATCGCGCGAATCATCTGGGCGAGCCAGTAGCGCGCCGGCCGGGGGGGTGGGCGCCGTTGGCAGCCGCGATCGCGGCGCTGCTGCTCGCTGCGACCGCGGTGCCGGCGATGGCGCAGGACGAGCCGGCGCTGGAGGTGGTGCCGCGCGCGAGTCGCAACGTGACGCCGCCCGGCATGACGCCGGGCCCGGAGGTCGAGGGGCCGCTCCTCCGCGAGCCGTTGCCGCCGCCTCCGCCCGAGCCGGCCAAGTGGCGGCGATTTGCGTTGCCCGAGACCACCGACGCCGCCACCTTCCACGCCAACCGCGTCACCATCCGGGTCTCTGGGGTCGATCCGGTGCCGGTCGATCGGGTCTGCCGGCGGGCGAGCGGCGAGGAATGGCCCTGCGGGCGGACCGCGCTCCATTCGCTGCGCATGTTCCTGCGCGGGCGGGCGATCGAATGCTACCTGCCGCCGCTTGGCCAGGCGGTCGAGGCGATCGCCCCCTGCCGGGTGGGGCAGACCGACCTCGGCACGTGGTTGCTGAGCCAGGGCTGGGGCACGCCCAACGACTACGCCACCGAGGACTACAAGGCGGCGGCGCTCGAGGGCCGCTGTGGGCGGCTCGGCATGTGGCAGGGAACAGCCGCCGACGGCACCTGCCCGGCGAGCGGGGATTGATCGGCCCGCTTCGGGCTGGATCGGCGGAGAAATCTGCGCGACTATCGGCAAAAGAGCGGGGGATCGCCCGCCGGACACACCATTGGAGGAGGAAGCACGATGACCGGTTGGATCAGGACATTCGCGATCAGCGCCGCCGCCACAGTCGCCCTCGGCGCAGCGGCGCTCGCCGCACCGTCGGAACTGACGATCATGGCGCCTGCCGCGCCCGGCGGCGGCTGGGACCAGACCGCGCGCTCGATGCAGTCGGCGCTGCAGGAGGCGGGGATCGTCGGCAACGTGCAGGTGGTCAACGTCCCCGGCGCGGGCGGCACGATCGGCCTCGCCCAGTTCGTCAACGACAGCAGCGGCGACCCGACCAGGCTGATCGTCGGCGGCTACGTGATGGTCGGCGCGATCATCGCCAACCAATCGCCGGTGTCGCTCGCCGACGTGACGCCGATCGCCCGCCTCACCGGCGAATACGATGCGATCGTCGTCCCCGCCGCCTCCGACATCAAGACGATGGCCGACCTCGTCGCCAAGCTCAAGGCGGACCCCGGCGCGGTGAGCTGGGCCGGCGGCTCGGCCGGCGGCGTCGATCACATCGCCGCGGGACTGATCGCCAAGGCGGTCGGCGTCGATCCGACCAAGATCAACTACATCCCCTTCTCGGGTGGCGGAGAGGCGCTCGCGGCGATCCTCGGCGGCCAGGTCACCGTCGGCATCTCCGGCCTCGGCGAGTTCCAGGGCCAGATCGCCTCGGGCGACCTCAGGCTGCTCGCGGTGACCGGCGGTACCGGGACGGCGGACGCCCCGACGCTCAAGGACCAGGGCATCGACGTCGAGGTCCAGAACTGGCGCATGGTGGCGGCGGCCCCCGGACTTAGCCCCGAGCAGACTGCCGACCTCGTCGCCACAGTCGACACGCTGGTCAATTCCGAGCAATGGAAGGCCGTGCTCGCCTCCAAGAACTGGCAGAACACATTCCTCGCCGGCGCCGATTTCGAGACTTATCTCGACGGCGAGATCGCGGCGACCACGGCGATCCTCAAGGATCTCGGCATCGCGCAGTGAGCGACGCCGCACCGCTCGACGGCGCGCGCCGCCTCGACAAGGCGGCGCTCGTCATCGCCGTGCTCCTGCTTCTGCTCGCCGCCGTCGTCGCCTATGACGCCGCGACGTTGCGGGCCGGTGTCGCGAGCTATTCGCGGGTCGGTCCGGAGGTCTTTCCCTATGGGATTGCGGGCGCGCTTGCGGTTGTCGGCGTCGCGACCGGAGTGTCCGCCCTCCGCTCCCTGCCGGCGCCGCGCGAATCGCTCGCCTTTCGACCCGTGGCGCTGATCGTCGCCGGGCTCATTGGCCAGCTCGCGCTGCTCAATGTCGCCGGCTTCTCGCTCGCCACCGGAATCGTCTTCGCGGCGACCGCCGCCGCCCTGGGTCGACCGAGGGTCTGGATCAGCTATCCCATCGGCGTCGCCTTCTCGCTCGTGGTCTGGCTGCTCTTCGCCATGGCGCTTCGGCTGATCCTGCCGTCGGGCCCGCTGGAGACGGTCGCCCGCGCGACGGTCGAGCAGCTTGTCGCGGCCGTCCGCGGCCTGGCGGCAGGCTGAGCGATGGACGCGCTGACCGGCCTTGCCGACGGCATCGCGGTCGCACTCGAATGGCACAATCTCCTGTTCGCGCTGATCGGCGTGACGCTCGGCACCGCGATCGGCGTCCTCCCCGGCATCGGCCCGGCGCTCACCGTGGCACTCCTGCTCCCGGTCACCTTCAAGCTCGACCCGACGGGATCGCTGATCATGTTCGCCGGCATCTACTACGGCGGCATGTATGGCGGCTCGACGACCTCGATCCTGCTCAACACGCCGGGGGAAAGCGCCTCGATCGTCACCGCGCTCGAGGGGAACCGGATGGCGCGCGCCGGGCGCGGCGGCCCGGCGCTCGCGACTGCCGCGATCGGCTCCTTCGTCGCCGGCACCATCGCCACCGTCGCGCTCGCGCTGGTCGCGCCGTGGATCGTCCGCTTTGCGCTGTCCTTCGGGCCGGCGGAATATTTCGCCCTGATGGTGCTCGCCTTCACCACCGTATCGGCCGCGTTCGGGGACTCCGTGGTCAAGGGGGTGACCAGCCTCCTTCTCGGCCTCACCCTCGGACTGGTCGGCATCGATCTCCAGAGCGGACAGGCGCGCCTCACCTTCGGCATGCCGGCGCTCCTCGACGGGATCGAAGTGACGACGGTTGCGGTCGCCCTCTTCGCCATCGGCGAGACGCTCCACGTCGCGGCGACATCGAGGAAGGGCGCCGACGAGAAGCTCGAACCGGTGCGCGGCTCGCTGTGGATGACGCTCAACGACTGGCGGCGCTCGTTTCCGGCCTGGATCAGGGGCACCCTGATCGGCTTTCCCATCGGCGCCATGCCGGCGGGCGGCGCCGACATCGCAACCTTCATTTCCTACTCGGTCGAGCGGCGCGTCTCCAAGCACCCGGAGGAGTTCGGCAAGGGCGCGATCGAGGGCGTCGCCGGCCCGGAGGCGGCCAACAACGCGTCCGCCGCAGGAACTCTGGTGCCGCTCCTGACGCTCGGACTGCCGACCACCGCGACCGCCGCGATCATGCTCGCCGGGTTCCAGCAATACGGGCTCCAGCCGGGCCCGCTGCTCTTCGCCACCAATCCCGACCTGGTGTGGGGGCTGATCGCAAGCCTGTTCATCGCCAACGTCATGCTGCTCGTGCTCAACCTGCCGCTGGTCGGGCTGTGGGTCCGGATCCTTTCGATCCCGCGCCCGTGGCTCTACGGCGGCATCCTGGTCTTTGCCACCCTCGGCACGCTCGGCGCCAACCCCTCGCTGGTCGAGCTCGGCATGCTCATCATCTTCGGGCTGCTCGGGTTCGGGCTCCGCGTGTTCGGCTATCCGATCGCGCCCGTGGTCGTCGGCCTGATCCTCGGCCCGCTGTCGGAACAGCAATTGAGGCGCGCCCTTTCGATCAGCCAGGGCGATCCGATGGTCCTTGTCCAGTCGCCCCTCGCCATCGCGCTTTATGCGATCGCGGCGATCGCCTTCTTCGGGCCGATCCTGTGGCGGCTGCTCCACCCGGGCGCCCGGCGGATCGTCATCCCGGACGAGGATTGAGGTGAGCTGCGGCTATCGGTCCTGAGCGCCATGAAAGACGGCGATCACAACGACCTCTTCGGACTCTGGCCGGACCTCGTAGACAGCGATGTATAGCAGACCGGGCACGACCCGCTCGCGTGTTCCGGCA
This sequence comes from Bauldia sp., assembly GCA_022841545.1. GTDB lineage: Bacteria > Pseudomonadota > Alphaproteobacteria > Rhizobiales > Kaistiaceae > Bauldia. The sequence continues at coordinate 6,672 of JALHRF010000236.1, forward strand.
TCACGCCCACTCCGACCCATCTCGGGAAAGAGTCCAAGTCGCTCGACGCTGAAGGATACGCAAAACCACGGCCTGGGCCGCACGCGGGCTGTCTACGGCGATCCAGTCATGAAGGTCTTCCAGGTCGCCGGACCGCCATCGGGTTAAGGGCGACCTTCATTGCCCGCGATGAAGCAGCCTGGCGCGTGCCTCGGCAATTGAGAGATACTTGCCGTCATCCGCCTTTCTCCGACGGCGGACCTCCGCAAGCTGCTCGTCCGAAATCTGAAGGTCCCGAAGACCATCGAGGTACTCCATGAGCGCACCGGCGGCGGAATTCTGTTCGTCCTGGGGCAGGTCCCGGACTCTGGCGATCGTCTGTTCGAGGAGCTTGCTCATCGCACACCTAAACCATGAATCTTACGCCACCAGTTCCCCCGCCAGCGCCCGCTGAATCAGCGCACGCGTTTCTGTTATTAAGTTGTTCGTGTAGTTATAGAG
>JALHRF010000237.1 GCA_022841545.1 Bauldia sp.
GTGACGGTCGAGGCGCCGTGCTTATGGACGCCGCGGAGCGTCATGCACTGGTGCTCGGCCTCGATCATCACGGCGATGCCGCGGGGCTTCAGCGTCTCGTCGATCGCCGTCACCACCTGGCTCGTGAGCCGCTCCTGGGTCTGCAGGCGGCGGGCGAAGATGTCGACCACCCGGGCGAGCTTCGACAGGCCCACGACCTTGTCGCCCGGATAATAGGCGACGTGGGCCCGGCCGACGAACGGCACCATGTGGTGCTCGCAATGCGAATAGAAGGGAATATCGCGGACAACGACGATGTCGTCATAGCCGCCAAGGTCCTCGAAGGTCCGCTCCAGCGCATCTTCGGCTGCGTGGCGGTAGCCGGCATAGAAGTCCTCGTAGGCCTTGGCGACCCGTTTCGGCGTATCGCGAAGGCCCTCGCGGTCGGGGTCGTCTCCGGCCCAGGCGATCAGGGTCCGCACGGCGCGCTCCGCTTCGGCGCGGCTCGGCCGCGCAGTCTCGTCGGCGCGCAAGGCGGGGGAAGCCTCGGCCGGCTTTCTGATCAAGGCATCCATTTCGCAAATGTCCCGGGATCTTCGTAGCCGGCGGATATATAGCGATCCGTCCGGCAATTGCGAAGCGAACTGGCGACGCAGCCGGGCACCGTGAGGGAAAAACTGTTCCCTCCCCCGCGATTTGCGCGCCAAGCCCCTCCCGGGCGGTAGATTGCCGTATGGCGGCGCGCCGCCGGCCGATCTATATCTCCCTCATGCTCGACGACATCTACAACCGCCGCATCCTTGAATTTGCTGGTTCCATTCCGCGGATCGGCCGGCTCGAAGCGCCCGACGCCACGGCGACCGCGCATTCCCGGCTCTGCGGCTCGACCGTCACGGTCGACCTCAAGACCGAGGGGGATGTGGTGACCGACTTCGCCCATGACGTGAAGGCTTGCGCCCTCGGCCAGGCTTCCTCCTCGATCATGGCGCGGCATGTGGTCGGGGCGAACGCGGCCGAACTCCGCGCCGTCCGCGAGACCATGCGGAAGATGCTGAAGGAGGGCGGGCCGCCGCCGGAGGGCCGTTTCGCCGACCTTCAGTTCCTCGAACCGGTGCGCGACTACAAGGCGCGGCACGCCTCGACCATGCTCACCTTCGACGCCGTGGTCGACGCCCTCGATCAGATCGCGGCCAGGCGGCAGGCGGTCGCGGCCGGCGCGACGTGAACGGCCCGGTACGGCTGGGACTCGCGGCGGCCGGGGCGCTCGTTGCGCTTGCCTGGCCGACGGTCGGCGCGGCGCGGGATCCGCTTTTCCCCTCGGAGGGATGTTCGCCGACCAGCCGGCTCAATTCCTGCCGGACCTGGGCGCCCGCGCCGATCGGCGACCCGACCGACGGGCCCCTCACCGACACGCTCCGCGACGGGCTTCTCGATCCGCCCGACGATCCCCTCGGCATCGATGCCCCGCCGCCGCGGCAGCGGGGCCCTTTGCTCACGCCGGCGAAGGACAGGCTCGGTGTTGGGCCAAGGGATCCGCTCGGCGTCGGCAGGTAGCCGAACAAGGATGAGGAACCGATGATCGAACACGGACTGAACACGGTTCTCAGTCGCCGGTCCGTCGGCGATACGATCGATACCCTCGTCGCGATTGTCGAGGGTGCGGGGCTTACCGTCTTCGCGCGTATCGATCATGGCGCCGGAGCCGAGGCCGCCGGGCTCCCGCTCCGGCCGACGCAGCTCCTGGTCTTCGGCAATGCGCATGCGGGGACGCCGCTCATGCAGGTGAACCAGGTCGTCGGCATCGATCTGCCGATGAAGGCGCTGGCGTGGGAGGACGAGAATGGCGAGGTCTGGGTGACCTATCCCGATGCCGGATGGATCGGCGCGCGTCATGGACTTGGCGCCGACTCGGCCGCGGCGATCGCCGCCATCCGGTCGGGTGTGGCGAAGCTGATCATGGAGGCGGCCGGAACATGAGGCTCGGCTGCGATTGCCACGGCCACGGGGTCAGTCCGGCGGTTCCCGCCGCAGGGCAGCCGTCGCCTCGCTCGGCGGTCGAGACCCTCTTGCGCATCCCGCGGCTGATCGGCATCGCGCTGATCAAGCTCTATCGTGCGGTGCTCTCCCCGCTCATCGGCCGCGAGTGCCGCTATCTGCCCACCTGTTCCGAATACACCGAGGAGGCTATCCTGCGGTACGGCCTGTGGGCCGGCTTCTGGATCGGGCTGGCGCGCATTCAGCGCTGCGGGCCGTTCGGTGCCTCGGGTTTCGACCCAATTCCGGCGTCCCTGCCGTCGCACGCGCATTGGTACACGCCGTGGCGCTACGGGCGGTGGACCGGGCGGCACATCGATCCCAACACCCGTCTCGACCTCCCATAGAGTTGGACGCGGGCCGCCCGTTGCCGGGCGGCCGCGCGAGCTCAGGAGGGGCGCGCGTCCCGGCGGGCCTGCGAGACGGCGTTGGCCTTGCGGAGCCGCCCGCGCTCCCTGGGCCGAAGGAGATCTGGCCCAAGCGTGTTGGGGGTGTTGCGCATGCCGTCGCGGGCGGTTCGGCTGTTGAACGATGGCTCGTGCATCTCGTGCGCCTGCTTCATCTCGAGCGCCTTCTGCGCATTCGCGACCAGCGTGGTGTTCGCGATCAGGCTGCGGCGCCGTTCCGTTTCGGCATTGAGGCGACGCATGGCCTTGGCGAGCACGTCGCCCTTGAGCACGGTGCCGGTGTTGCCGGCGGCCGCCCGTGCGCCCTTCGCCTCGGCCTTGCCGCGCATCTCGCGGCGCTGGCGGAAGGCTTCCGTCTGGGCGCGGTCGCGGCGCTCCCGGACGAGCCCCGTGAGCTGCGACAGCTCCTGGTCGGAGAGCTCCTGAAGGGCAGGGTGGTGGGTCTTGTCGACGAGTTCGCGCTCGTCCGTGCTCAGGGCGCGCGCCTGATGCTTCCGGCTTGTGGCCATTTCGCTTTGCTCCTCGGTTCTCCGGCAGGCTTACGCTGGCGGCGGTGCGCCGGCAAGTATGTGCCGCCGCGGGCGCGTAGAACCTTACGGGCCGCTACTTCGGTTGGGGATCGAGCTCGAGCTCCGCGAGCACGTCCGCCAGCAGCTCCTCATCGCGCTTGTCGCAGAGCTGCGCGTCGATCAGTCGGCGGACCAGCGGCGACAGCCACCAGCTCATCGACAGATTCCTGAGGCTGAAGCCGAGCGACGGCTCGTCCTCGCACACCTCCGATTCTTCGTTCCGCGTCAGGGCCGGCGCCGGGTAGAGCCGCGGCGTGAAATACAGGCCCCCTGGCTTTGCGGCGACCAGCCTGATCATCTGCTCCTCGGCGCGCTCGACGTGACCGGATCGCGCGCTGTTGAGCGCGAGGATCGGCGATGAGATCGTCTCGAGCGCATCGGCCCACGAGGTGCGGTCTTCCGAGCCGACCCGCACATGGTGCGGGTCGGCTCGGTCAGACGGGCGTCCCGGCATCGTGTAGGAGCCCGGACGGCGCAGTTCCCACGGCTTGTTGGCGATGTGGATGACGAGCGGGTTGAGACCCTTCGCCTGCAGCATCGGGACGAGCGGCATCAGCGAGTCGAGCTCGGTATTGTCGAAGAACGAGCCGTCCACCACCTGCTCGATCACCACCCCGTCGCGGTTGCGGAGGTTGCCCTTCGGCGAGACCACCGGAAAGCGGGCGCTCATCACCGCCGCCGTCGAGAGGCGAAGGTCCTCGGCGTCGCTTAAGCCCGGGGCGAGGCATCCCGTTCCCGGGCGAGGGGTGTCATGCGGCGGCCCGCCCGAGGCCAGCACCTCGAACACGCTGTAGGAATGCGGATAGGGCTCGACGCAGCGGCCCGGCGCGGGAGACTCGGCGCCGATATAGAGATCCGAGGCGATGATCTGACGGCCGCTGTCGACCGAGGTCGCGTTGAGGAGGAGCATCGGCTGCCACCGGCCCGGCGCCGGGGACGACAGGTAGCCGAAGGGACGGCAGAGCCCGCGCCGGTCCTCGGTGTCGCCGCAGGGGGTGCGCTCGCCGCTCACCACTTCGTTGTAGTGCTGCTCGATCGCCTGCTCGAGGAGTTCGGCGCGGTCGGCAACGTCCGATCCGGCTACGGCCGAAACGATAAGGGCGAGGGTATCGCGGAAGATCACGCCGAGCACGGTCGGCGAAAGATAGTCGCCGGAAGCGAGGAGTTGCAGGCAGGCCCGCCAGCTCACGGTCGGGTCGCGGTGTTTGAGCGCGGTGATGTCGTTGGCCCAGGGGCCGCAGGGCGGGGTTCCTGCGGCCCCGGCGTCGATCAGCGCGGTGCGGGCGAGGGTGATGCCGAGGGCTCCGCCCGAGACGCCGGACATCGCGAAGATCGACAGGCCGAAGTCGCGGTAGTAGTCGGGATAGGCACGCGTCGCGTCGAGGAGCGCGCCGAGCACGGTGCCGGTGTAGAAGGCGGCGCGGCTGCCGCCCCCTTCCGCCGCGATCAGGATGACCGGCGGGCATCGCTTCGGCGCCCCGAGGCAGCGGTTGGCCGACATCCAGCCGTCGATGGCGGTGCCGATGAAGGCTTGTCGTTCGACCCCGCCCGGCTTGCCGTCATGGATCGCGTGCCACTCGGCGCTCTGGAAGGTACGGACGTCGTGGAACCGGTCGGCAAGGGCTGCGACGACGAACAGCCCGATCAGCGTCATGAGCGTGATCGGCCAGCCGGTGCGGTGCGACAGGAGCGCGAGGTAGCTGAAGGCGGGCACCCAGCCGCCGAGGAGAAGTGGGACGAGATCCTCCCGCCCGACCCGCCAGACGAACTCCGACGGGTCGATGATGGCTGCGGCAAGCACGAGAAAGGTGAACACGCCGATTGCCGTGGGCATGGCGCGGAACAGCGAAAAGACGAAGCTCGTCCGCGGGCTTGCCAGAACGTGGCGCCGCCAGAGGACATAGGCGGCGTAGACGGGCACGCTTCCGATCATGCACATCTGGACGGCGCCGAGGACGTGCAGCACCTCGTCGATCTCGGGAATGTCGTGGGTGCTGCCAAGGGCGCGCGCCGCCGAACGCGCGGCGAGGAAGACGACGAGGAGGGTGGCGCCGCCGAGCACGCGCGGCAGCCACGCGTCGACCAGTCGCGCAGCGCCCGCCGCCGGTCCGGGCGGGGCCGGGCGGTCCACCGCTTCGACCGCGCGGGACGCGGCGTTGTGAACCGGCAGCGTCCAGAAGATCAGGACGATGACGGCGAATCCGACGATCGAAGCCGTGCTCTTGATCTCGAGGAGGAGGTCCTGGACCGGCGGGACGACAAGCATCACGACGAGGCCGAGCAACACGCTGACCAGGGCGATCCGGCAATCGCACAGCCTGAGCCGAAGCCGGTTGAGCAAGTTGAGCAGGACGAAGCCCCCGCGACCGGACGGGACCGGAAGAGGAGGACTGCGCAGGGGGGAAGGAGGAGCGTCTGTCTCTGCCGTCATCGACATCACTTCGGAGGGAAGTGGGGACAGTGATGCCTTTGCCGCGCGAAGATCAAGGCTTGGGACTGCTTCCGCGAGGCTGCGCCGCCGGCCTCAGGCCCTCCTCGGCTTCGCCTGCGCGGGTCGGCCTGAGGATGGCGCGAGCCCCCTTGCGATCAGCGCCCACACATCCTCGAACGCCTGGTCGACAGCCGGATCGCTCCACTCGGCGGCGTGTGACGGATCGTGAAATCGCGCGGTCGCATAAAAGATTGCCCGGCCGGTTGCCCCCGGATCGACGGCGACGAACTCGCCGCGCCGCACGCCGTCGGCCACGATCGCCGCAACCTGGGCTGACAGCGCCTCGACGTGGGCGAGCACGACCTCGCGCGAATCGGCGACGATGGCGCGATAGGTGGCGAAAAGCTCCGGCTCCGCGAGCACCTTCCGGCGCTTGATGGCGATGAGTTCGTCGAACCATCGCCGGAGCCGTTGCGGCGCAGGCACGTCCTCCGCCGCGATCTTCCCCAACGGGCCGGAGACCCGGGCGAGCCAGCGCTCCGTCACGGCATCGCGAAGCGCCGCCTTGCTCGGGAAATGACGGTAGACACTGCCGTGGCTGACCCCGAGAGCGCGCGCGACGTCCACCACCGTGGCCTTTGCGAGGCCAAAGCGGGTGAGTGCCTGTTCGGCCGCATCGAGAATGCGGTCGGGGGTGAGCGCAGTCTCAGTCATCCCGCGCCGGGACTCCTTCGTTCGCTGTCGAGGGCTGCCATGAACTGGTCGGGATAGCGGTTGCCGGCAGCCGAGCCAAGCGGAATGGCGCGTTCGATTGCGGCAAGGTCGTCGCCGTCGAGGTCAAGGTCGAGCGCCCCCAGTGCCTCGGTCAGCCGATCTCTCCGCCGTGCTCCGACCAGCGGCACGATATCAGAGCCCTTTGCCAGGACCCAGGCGATTGCGACCTGCGCGACTGTGGCGCCCTTGTCATCGGCAACAATCCGCAATGCGTCGACGAGGGACAGGTTGCGCTCGACATTGCCGCCGGAAAACCGTGGCGAGAACTTCCGGAAGTCGCCGGCCTGGGGTGCCTGATTTCGCGACCAGTGGCCGCCGATCAGGCCACGCGACAGGACACCGTAGGCCGTGATCCCAATGCCGAGTTCGCGGCAGGTCGCGAGGATCTCGTCCTCGATTCCCCGCGACATCAGGGAATACTCGATCTGCAGGTCGACGATGGGATGGACGGCGCTGGCGCGGCGGAGCGTCTCCGAACCGACCTCCGAAAGGCCGATGTTGCGGACGTAACCGGCCTTGACGAGGTCCGCGATGCTGCCCACCGTGTCCTCGATCGGCACCTTCGGGTCGAGCCGGGCGGGGCGATAGATGTCGACGTAGTCGACGCCGAGGCGGTTCAGCGTATAGGCGAGGAACGTCTTCGTCGCCGTGGCGCTGTTGTCCATGCCGAGCCAGCTTCCGTCGGGACCGCGCTGGGCGCCATACTTCACGCTGAGCTGAACCTTGTCTCGGTCGCGCCCTTTGAGCGCGTCGGCGATCAGCAACTCGTTGTCGCCCATGCCGTAAAAGTCGCCCGTGTCCAGCAACGTGACGCCGGCATCGAGTGCGGCATGGATGGTGGCGATGCTCTCGTCACGGTCGGAGGGACCGTAAGCGCCAGACATCCCCATGCAGCCGAGGCCAAGTGCTCCGACCGTCGGGCCGGCGCCGAGTGTGCG
>JALHRF010000238.1 GCA_022841545.1 Bauldia sp.
TCGGGTTGAATTCGGCGTCCTTCGCGTGGAAGGCGACGATCCGCTCGTGGTAGATGTCGATGAACTCGAGGTAGTCGAGGCACTGCAGCACGAAATGCGAGGGATCGTAGTTGATCCCGCAGCGTGGATGGTTGCCGACCCGTTCGAGCAGCATCTCGAACGTCGCGCCGTCGAACAGGTCCTCGCCCGGGTGAAGCTCGAAGCCGACGTCGACCCCCTGCTCGTCGCAATAGTCGAAGATCGGCTTCCAGCGTTTCGCCAGTTCGTCGAAGGCGGTCTCGATCAGCCCCGCCGGCCGCTGCGGCCAGGGGTAGACAAAGGGCCAGGCGAAGGCGCCGCTGAAGGTGACCTGCGTGTCGAGGCCGAGATTGCGGCAGGCCTTGGCGGCCAGCTTCACCTGATCGACAGCCCACTTCGTCCGGGCCTTGGGGTCGCCACGAACTTCAGGCGCGGCAAAGGCGTCGAACGCCGCATCGTAGGTCGGATTGACGGCCACGAGCTGGCCCTGGAGATGCGTCGACAGCTCGGTGACGACGAGGCCATGGGCCTCGACGGTACCCTTCACCTCGTCGCAATAGGTCTTGCTGGACGCGGCCTTCTTGAGATCGATGAGGCGTCCGTCCCACGACGGGATCTGGATGCCCTTGTAGCCCATGCCTGCCGCCCACCCGGCCATGCCGTCGAGCGTGTTGAACGGCGCGGCATCGCCCGCGAACTGGGCGAGAAAGATCGCCGGTCCCTTGATGTTCTTCATCGTTCCTCCTCCCTCATCCGCTCACAGATACTCGTTGAGCAGCCGCTCCAGATACTCCTGCTTGCCGCTCTTCGGCTGCGGGTCGAGCTTCTTCTTCAGCACATAGTCCGACAGGTCGTCGAGGGAGCGCTTGCCGGCGAGGATCGCCTTGCCCTCCTTGCCGCCCCAGCCGGCGTAGCGGTCCTCGACGAAGGTGTCGAGCGTGGCGTCCTTGATCATCTTCTCGGCGATGAGCAGGCCGCGGGCGCAGGCGTCCATCGAGGCGACATGCGCCTCGAGCAGGTCGTCCGGCTCGATCGACTGGCGGCGGATCTTGGCGTCGAAGTTGAAGCCGCCGGTGGTGAAGCCGCCGGCGCGGAAGATGTAGTAGCAGGCGAGCGCCATCTCCGGGATGTTCATCGCGAACTGGTCGGTGTCCCAGCCGAGGAGGTAGTCGCCGCGATTGATGTCGATCGAGCCGAAGATGCCGAGCGCGGTGGCGAGCGCCAGCTCGTGCTCGAAGGTGTGGCCGGCGAGAATGGCGTGGTTCTGCTCGATGTTGATCTTGACCTCGTTCTCGAGGCCGAACTGCTTGAGCATGCCGAAGATCGAGGCGACGTCGAAGTCGTACTGGTGCTTGGTCGGCTCCTTCGGCTTCGGCTCGATCAGGATCGTGCCCTTGAAGCCGATCTTGTTCTTGTGCTCGACGACCATGTTGAGGAAGCGGCCGAGCTGGTTCAGTTCACGCTTCATGTCGGTGTTGAGCAGCGTCTCGTAGCCCTCGCGACCGCCCCACAGCACGTAGTTCGCGCCGCCGAGTTCGTTGGTGAGGTCGAGGACGTTCTTCACCTGCGCCGCGGCATAGGCGAACACCTCCGGATCGGGATTGGTCGCCGCCCCCGCCATGTAGCGGCGGTTGGAGAAGAGGTTGGCGGTGCCCCAGAGGAGCCGCACCTTCGACTTTTCCATCTTCTTCGCGAAGAGCTCGCCGATCTCGCGCACGTTCCGGTTCGACTCCGCGAGCGAGGCGCCCTCGGGCGCGATGTCGCGGTCGTGGAAGGCGAAGAACGGCACACCGAGGAGATCGAACATCTCGAAGGCGACGTCGGCCTTCTGCCGGGCGCCTTCCATCTCGTCCGCCGTGTGCATCCACGGGCGGTTGAAGGTCTCGCCGCCGAAGGCGTCGCCGCCCGGCCAGGTGAACGAATGCCAGTAGCAGACGGCGAAGCGGAGCTGCTCCTCCATCCGCTTGCCGAGGACCACCTTGTCCGGGTCGTACCAGCGATAGGAAAGCCCCTTGCCCTTGCGATACTTGATCGGATCCTTCTGGGTAAAGAACGGCGCGGTCATCGGGGCATGGCCTCCTTGATGGCGGGATAGAGATCGGAATAGGTGGCGTGGGCGGCGGCGTAGGCTTCGACGAGGTCCGGGATCGGCTCGATCACCTCGCGGATGGCCGGCGGCGCGCATATCTCGAACGGATCGGCACTCTCCGCCGCGCAGAGCCCAAGCCGCGCCGCGCCAAAGGCGGCACCGAAATCGCCGTCCTCGGGGACGGCGATCGGCAGGTTGAGGACCGTGGCGATGGTCCGGAGCCAGTAGCGCGAGCGCGAACCGCCGCCGACCGCGATCAGCCGCTTCGGCTCGCTGAGCGGCATGGTCAGCACGTCGAGGCAATCCTTGAAGGAGAAGGCGACGCCCTCGAGCACCGCCTGGGTCATATCCTTCCGGCCGTGCGCCTGGTCGAGGCCGAAGAAGGCGCCGCGAATGGCGACGTCGTTGTGCGGCGTCCGCTCCCCCGAGAGATAGGGAAGGAAGAGGATCGACGACGGCCCGGCCGGCGTTTCGCCAAGCGGCGCGACGAGGTCGGCGGGCTCCGCCTGCAGCACGCCCGACAGCCACTCGAGCGAGCCCGCAGCCGAGAGCGCCACGCCCATCTGGTGCCAGGTTCCCGGCACCGCATGGCAGAAGGCGTGCACGGCGCCAGCGGGGTTACCGCGATAGCGGTCGGCGGTGACGAAGACCACGCCCGAGGTGCCGATCGAAATGAACCCGGTGCCGGGCGCGACCGCGCCGACACCGCAGCCCGACGCGGCATTGTCGCCGCCACCGCCGGCGAGCACGACCTTGCCGCTCATCCCCCAACGCGACGCGAGGTCCGCCTTCAGGGTTCCGGTCGGGGCGCTGCCCTCGAACAGTTTCGGCATCTGCGACCGGTCGAGCCCGGTGAGCTCGAGCATCTCGTCCGACCACGCGCGTTCCGGCGTGGCGAGCCAGAGCGTGCCGGCCGAATCCGACATGTCGCTCGCCTTGTCGCCGGTGAGGAGCAGGCGAACGTAGTCCTTGGGCAGGAGCACGGTCTTCACCTTCGCGAAGATCTCCGGCTCGTGACGCTTCACCCAGATCAGCTTCGGCGCCGTGAAGCCCGGCATGGCGATGTTGCCGGTGATGCGCTCGCTCGGCACGCTGATCTCGGCGGCTTCCTCGGCCGAGCGTCCGTCATTCCACAGGATGCAGGGGCGGAGGACCTTGTCGGAGGCGTCGAGCAGCGTCGCGCCGTGCATCTGGCCGCTGAGGCCGATGCCTCTCACCGCCGCCATTTCCTTCGGGTGATCCTTGGCGAGCCCGTCAAGCACGGCAAGACACGCCGTCCACCAGCTTTCAGGGTCCTGCTCGGACCAACCGGGATGCGGCCGCGAAACCTCGAGGTCCGCGCTGCGGCTCCCAAGGATGCGCTGGTTGCGATCCATGAGGACCGCCTTCAGCGATGACGTGCCGATATCGATACCGAGATACATGCTGTGGCGCTCCCTGCCGCCATGGTGCCCGTCCTCTTAGGGGACGTTGTCGCGAATGAAGATGTCGATGCGGATGCGTTCCTGGCCGGCATCGTAAGGCGTGTTCTCGCGCTCGGCGATGAGAAGCCTGGTCGCGCTCCGCGCCTCGTGGCCGGGGTCCTGGTTGATGATGGCGTCGATCGTGCCGCGGATGAGATGACGCCGGGAGAACGGCGTCAATTCGTGGGCGATGAAGACGACGTCGCGGGCGCGGCCGTTCTGCTCCAGCGCCGCGACGATGCCGCCATTGCCGGCGCCGACATTATAGATGCCGACAAGGTCTGGATTCTCACGGAGCAGCGCCGAGGCCAACCCCTCGACACGATCGTCATCGTCGCGGCCTTCGCGCACCGGGAGCAGCGTCAGCGACGGGAAGTCCCGCGCGATCACCTGTTCGAAACCGATCTGCCGCTCGATATGGTCGCGGAGCGCCATCGAGCCGGCGATGAGGCCCACCTTGCCGGGCCGGCCGGCGACGAAACGGCCGAGCAGGCTCGCCGCTGTGCGTCCGCCCGCAGCGTTGTCGATGCCGATATAGTGGGCGCGTCGGGAGCGGGGCGCATCCGAGACCAGAGTCACCACCGTCACCCCGGTGGCGACCAGTTCGTCGATCGCCTCCCGCACCGAGGGGTGATCGAGCGCCACCACCGCGACGCCGTCAACCTCGCCTTGAAGCCGGTCGAGCGCGGCGGCGAGCACGTCGCCGTCAAAGACGTCGACATGGGTCACACCGATCCGCACGCGCTCATCGGCGACGTATTCGGCCGTCACGCGCACCCGCTCGGCAAGCGCCTCCATGAAGGCATTGCTGCCGGTCGGCAGGAGGAACTGGAAGCGATGCTCGCGCCCTCGGGCCAGGCGCGCGGCGAACCGGTCGGGGCGATACTTGAGCTGGGTGATCGCCTGCTGGACGCGCTCGGCCGTCTCGGCGTGGACGCCCGGTCGACGATTCAGCACGCGGTCGACCGTCGCGAGGCTTACGCCCGCGGTCCTCGCCACGTCCTGAAGTGTCGTGCGCGCCAAAATGATAGACTCCCCTCAACGGTTGATATCGTGAGGTTGGCGCGAATGCAATTCGTATGCGCCAAGGAGTTCGGCCCCGGTGCCATGACGAAGCCGGGACCGCAGCATCTCTCAGCAGGCATTCTCTGTATTTACAAAGGTTTGAATTGCGGATTCTCAGAAAGTGAGTCCGGCGGGATGACATCGCGGCCAGGACATCCCTCTCGTCCTGTCGGCCACCTCCGGGATAGAGGGGCGTACGTCAGAAACGGCGTCGACCACCCGGCCGGGTTCATGATCCGAACGCTCCGGTCACGCATGGCATGTCCGCGCCAAAACGCCTACAAAGTCCGAAATCAACCCATTCTCCCTACCGCGGAAAACCAATGAAGTCCGATGTCCTCCCCGTTCGCCTGAGCGACTACCGCCCGCCCGCCTACCTGATTGAGACAGTCGACCTCGACCTCCATCTCGATCCGGAGAGGACGCGCGTAACCGCGCGCCTCGCCATTGTCCCCGGCGAAGGAGCGAACGGCGTCCTCTCGCTCGACGGCGACGAACTGACCTTCGTCTCGGTCTCGCTCGACGGCGAGGCGCTCCCCGCCGGCCGCTTCGACGCGACGCCTGACCGCCTCGCTATCCGTGGCGTTCCCGACGCGGCCTTCACGATCGAGGTGGTTACCGAGATCGACCCGGCCGCGAACACCAAGCTGATGGGGCTCTACCGATCGAGCGGCAATTGGTGCACCCAGTGCGAGGCGGAAGGCTTTCGTCGCATCACGTATTTCCTCGACCGACCGGACGTGCTCGCGGTCTACACGACCCGCATCGAGGCGCCGAAATCGGAGGCTCCGGTCCTGCTCTCCAACGGCAACCTCATCGAGGCGGGCGATCTCGCCGACGACCGCCACTTCGCGATCTGGCACGACCCGTTTCCGAAACCCTCCTACCTGTTCGCCATGGTCGCCGGCGACCTCGGCGTGGTCGAGGACAGCTTCATCACCGCCTCCGGCCGAAACGTCGCCCTCCGCATCTACTGCGAGCACGGCAAGGAGGACCGCTGCGGTTACGCGATGGACGCGCTCAAGCGCTCGATGCGGTGGGACGAGGAGGCCTTCGGCCGCGAGTATGACCTCGACATTTTCATGATCGTCGCCGTGTCGGACTTCAACATGGGCGCGATGGAGAACAAGGGCCTCAACATCTTCAACGACAAGTACGTCCTGGCCGATTCCGACACCGCCACCGACGCCGACTTCGCCGGCGTCGAGACCGTCATCGCCCACGAGTATTTCCACAACTGGACGGGCAATCGGATCACCTGCCGCGACTGGTTCCAGCTCTGCCTCAAGGAGGGGCTGACCGTCTTCCGCGACCAGGAGTTCTCGTCGGACGAACGCTCGCGCGGGGTGAAGCGGATTGCCGACGTCCGCACGCTCCTCGCCCGCCAGTTCCCGGAGGATGCGGGCCCCCTCGCCCATCCGGTCAGGCCCGAGGTCTATTCCGAGATCAGCAACTTCTATACCGCCACCGTCTACGAGAAGGGCTCGGAGGTGGTGCGGATGCTGAAGACGATCCTCGGCGAGGACGGCTTCCGGAAGGGCATGGACCTCTACTTCGAGCGCCATGACGGACAGGCGGTCACGATCGAGGATTTCCTCGCCGCCTTTGCCGATGCGACCGGCGCGGACCTCGCGCAGTTCCGGCTGTGGTATTCGCAGGCGGGGACGCCGGAGGTGACGGCCAAAGGCCGCTACGACAAGGCGTCCCGGACCTATTCGCTCACCCTCACCCAGTCGCTGGCACCGACGCCGGGCCAAAGCGCGAAGCAGCCGATGCATATTCCCCTCCGCTTCGGGCTGGTCGGCCCCAATGGCGCCGACCTCGCCCATGACGGCGCGATCGGCGGCCGGGTCGACGGCGACGTGATCCACCTGACCATGCCCGAGCAGACCTTCGTCTTCTCGGGCGTCTCAGCGCCGCCGATTCCGTCACTCCTCCGCGGCTTCTCCGCACCGGTGAAGCTCACGATCGACCTCAGCCCGGACGATCTCCTCTTTCTGCTCCGCACCGACGCCGACGCCTTCAACCGCTGGCAGGCCTCGCAGCGCCTGGCCAATGCGGCGCTCATCTCCGGGACTACGGCTGCGCGCGCCGGCAAGCCGCTTTCCTTCGACCCGGCCTTCATCGATGCGCTCGCCGAGGTCGCCGAGAACGATGCCCTGGAGCCAGCCTTCCGCGCCCAGGTGCTGTCGCTCCCGGCCGAGTCCGACATCGCCCGCGAGATCGGCCGCGACATCGATCCCGACGCGATTGCGGCTGCGCGAAGTGGTCTCCGCTCGGCGATCGCAAGACGGATCGGCGCTCGCCTCGCGTCGCTTGCCGCTCACCTGGCCGGACACGCGTCCTTCACCCCCGATGCCGCATCCGCCGGCCGCCGTTCGCTGATCAACATTG
>JALHRF010000239.1 GCA_022841545.1 Bauldia sp.
GGCATCGTTCTCGACCGCCGCCCGCGGCGCCGCAGCGACGGGAGCCGCTGCCGGCTTCTCCGCCTGCTCGGCGGGCTCCGGCGGCGCTGCGCCTGCTGCCGGCGCGCCTTCGCCGACATCGTCCTCGCCCTCGACCCCGATGATCGCGATCGGCGCGTTGACCTTGACGTTCTCGGTCCCCTCGGGAACCAGTATCCGGGTGAGCGTGCCCTCGTCGACCGCCTCGACCTCCATCGTCGCCTTGTCGGTCTCGATCTCGGCGATGACGTCGCCCGGCTTCACGCTGTCGCCCTCGCGCTTCAGCCACTTGGCGAGTTTGCCCTCTTCCATCGTCGGGGACAGGGCCGGCATGAGGATGTTGATTGCCATCGGTCTACTCGGATTTGGAAGGGCTGGGAGCAAGCCGCGCCGAGGCGAACCCGGCTGCGATCGCTGAGACGCGGAACCAGAAGGTCTTCCGCGATCTCACGCCGAAGTCCGGGGTCATCGGCCGGGCCTCAGCGATAGATGTCGGTCCAGAGCTCGGCCGCGTCGGGTTCGGGGCTGTTCGTGGCGAAGTCCGCCGCGTCGGTCACCACTTCCCGCACGCGCTTCTCGATCTGCTTGAGATCGTCGTCGGAGGCAAAGCCGCGGTCGACTATGCGCTTCCGCACCATCTCGATCGGATCGTGCTCGTCGCGAACCTTGTTGACCTCCTCCCGCGTCCGGTATTTCGCCGGGTCGGACATGGAGTGGCCGCGATAGCGGTAGGTGAGCATTTCGAGGATGTAGGGCCCCTTGCCCGAACGACACCATTCGACGACGCGCTCCGCGGCCGCCCTCACCGCGCGAACGTCCATCCCGTCGACCTGCTCGCCCGGAATGTCGAACGAGGCGCCGCGGCGCGACAGGTCGGTCTGCGCCGATGCGCGGTTGAGCGACGTACCCATCGCGTATCGGTTGTTCTCGATGATATAGACCACCGGCAGCTTCCAGAGCTTCGCCATGTTGAAGCTCTCGTAGACCTGGCCCTGGTTGGCGGCGCCATCGCCGAAATAGGTCAGGCAGACGCGGTCGTTCTTTCGGTAGCGGTTGGCGAAGGCGAGGCCGGTGCCGAGCGGCACCTGGGCCGCGACGATGCCGTGCCCGCCGAAAAAGTTCTTCTCGCGGGAGAACATGTGCATCGAGCCACCCTTGCCATGGGAGTAGCCCGTGCGGCGGCCGGTCAGCTCGGCCATCACGCCGCGCGGGTCCATGCCACAGGCGAGCATGTGGCCATGGTCGCGATAGCCGGTGATCACCTGGTCGCCATCGCCGATCGCCATCTGCATGCCGACGACCACCGCTTCCTGGCCGATATAGAGGTGGCAGAAGCCCCCGATCAGCCCCATGCCGTACATCTGGCCGGCGCGCTCTTCGAAGCGGCGAATCAGAAGCATCTGTTCAAAGGCGTGGAGTTCTTCCTCTCGCGAAAGCTCCGGCGGGTGGTCTTTGGAGGTCGGCACCACAGTTGGCCGGGTTCGACCGGCGGAAACCGCTACGGGAGTCGGTTTTTCGGCTTTCCGTGCGGCTTTGGCCATTCCTGTCTCCCTGGTGGTTTCGCGCTTATTATTTGGAGCGACGTTACCCGAAGGCGAGAGTCAATCCAAGAACTGCAGGTCCGTCTTTCCTGCAGGGCAAGTATGCTGAAACGTCATGGGAGACAATGCTGCAGTGCTTCTAAGGCCTATGCTGCACTGCACCGAAAGAAATCACGACTTCATCTGGCCTCAGCAGGTTTAGCGACATCCTTGCCTCAGTGTCGACGACGTCGGCGTCGAGACTGTCGGGCTTGAGGAATGCAACCCGGCGCTCGATTTCCGCCCGCTCCGCTTTCAGCGTTTCCAGTTGCGCCTTGAGCGTCTCGGCCTCGATCCCGAGGCGGTCGAGCGACCAAAGGCCGTAGGAACCGGTGAGGGCATGGTAGCCGAAGTAGCCCAGGAACAAGACGGCAAGCAGCGGCACCCAGAGCTGACTGAGGGGCGACTTTCGCCGTTGCCGTGTGATCATGCCGTCCGCTTCCGCTCTCTCCGGTCCACCATGCGCGAGGGAGGCTTAACGGAGGGTTTCAGGGAGCGGTCGTCGATTAACCGCCGCGGACGAAACCATCTCCATCGCTTGCTTTTTGTTCACAGAACGGTGCCAGAGTCCTTCACCTCGCGCCGCACCCGCCCGCCGCGCCAGCCGACCGCATCCTGACCGGAGAACGCACAATGAAGCGCATCAGATACCCGCTCGCGACAGCCCTCGCCGCCATCGCAATCGGCGCCGCGAGCCTCGCGCCCGCCGCCGCCTGCACCCGCGCCGTCTACATCGGATCGGACGACCTGGTCATCACCGGCCGGTCGATGGACTGGGAAGAGGACATGCACACCAACCTCTGGACCTTCCCGCGCGGTATCGCGCGTGAAGGCGCCGCCGGGCCCGATTCACCCAAGTGGACCGCGAAATACGGCAGCCTCGTCGCCACCGGCTACGACGTCGGCACGGCCGACGGGATGAACGAGGCGGGGCTGGTCGCCAATCTCCTCTACCTCGCCGAGTCGGACTACGGCACCACCGAAGGCAAGCCGCCGCTCTCGATGGCGCTCTGGGCGCAGTACGTCCTCGACAACTTCGCGACCGTCGCCGAAGCCGTTACCGCCCTCGAACAGGAGCCGTTCCGCGTGGTGACCGCCGTTCTCCCCAACGGCGAGTCGGCCCAGCTCCACCTCGCCATCTCCGATGCCACCGGCGATTCGGCGATCTTCGAGTACATCGGGGGCAAGCTCGTCATCCACCACGGCAAGGAATTCCAGGTGATGACCAACTCGCCGAGCTTCGACCAGCAGCTGGCGCTGAACGCCTACTGGCTGCAGATCGGCGGGCTGACCTTCCTGCCCGGCACCAACCGCGCCGCCGACCGCTTCGCCCGCGCCTCGTTCCTGATCAAGGCGATCCCGACCGCCGCCGCGCCGGCCTATATCAGCGCCGTGCCCGACCACACCTACGCCAACCAGGCGGCGGCAAGCGTGCTCGGGGTCATGCGGTCGGTGTCGGTGCCGCTCGGCATCACCACGCCGGACCAGCCGAACATCTCCTCGACGCTATGGCGGAGCGTCGCCGACCAGAAGAACAAGGTCTATTTCTACGACAGCTCAACCAGCCCGAACACGTTCTGGGTGCCGTTGGCCGACCTCGATTTCTCGCCCGGCGCGCCGGTCAAAAAGCTGACCCTTGCCGGCGGCCAGAGCTATTCCGGCAACGCCGCGGCAAAGTTCGTCGAGTCCGCGCCGTTCACCTTCATGGCGGTCGAGCCGAAATAGCGCCGCCGCGGCAACGGGAGGCCGCGCGACCCGCGGCCTCCGCGACCACCACCTACCGCACGAAGGCCGCGGCACCGGCGTAGGCGGCCTGGGTGCCGAGTTCCTCCTCGATGCGGAGGAGCTGATTGTACTTGGCCAGCCGGTCGGAGCGGGCGAGCGACCCGGTCTTGATCTGCCCGCAATTGGTGGCGACGGCGAGATCGGCGATGGTCGCGTCCTCGGTCTCGCCCGAGCGATGCGACATCACCGCCGTGTAGTGCGCGCGCGTCGCCATGTCGACGGCCTCGAGCGTCTCCGTGAGCGTGCCGATCTGGTTGACCTTGACGAGGATGGAATTGGCGACGCCACGCTTGATGCCGTCCGCAAGCCGGCGGGTATTGGTGACGAACAGGTCGTCGCCGACGAGCTGGCACTTCGCGCCGATCGCATCGGTGAGCGCCTTCCACCCATCCCAGTCGTCCTCCGCCATGCCGTCCTCGATCGAGACGATCGGGAAGCGCTCGGCGAGGCCGGCGAGATACGCCACCTGCTCGTCGATGCTTCGGGTCTTGCCTTCGCCTTCATAGACATATTTGCCGTCCTTGAAGAACTCGGTCGCGGCACAATCGAGGCCGAGGGCGACGTCCTTGCCGGCCTTGTAGCCGGCCTTCTCGATGGCGTTGACGGCGAACTGCAGCGCCTCCTCCGCCGACTTGAGGTTCGGCGCGAAGCCGCCCTCGTCGCCGACATTGGTGTTGTGCCCGTCGGCCTTCAGCGCCTTCTTCAGGGTGTGGAAGACCTCAGCGCCCATGCGGAGCGCCTCGCTGAACGTCTCCGCGCCGATCGGCAGGATCATGAATTCCTGGAAGTCGATCGGGTTGTCGGCGTGGGCGCCGCCATTGATGATGTTCATCATCGGCACCGGCAGGACATGCGCGTTGAGACCGCCGACATAGCGGTAGAGCGGCAGGGTCGAGGCTTCCGCCGCCGCCTTGGCGACCGCGAGCGACACGCCGAGGATGGCATTGGCCCCGAGCCGGGCCTTGTTGTGCGTGCCGTCGAGGGCGATCAGCGTCCGGTCGATATGGATCTGGCCTTCGGCCTCCATGCCGCCGATGGCGTCGAAGATCTCGCCGTTGACCGCGTCGACCGCCTTCCTGACCCCCTTGCCGAGGTAGCGTGCCGGATCGGCGTCGCGGAGTTCCACCGCCTCGTGCGCGCCGGTCGAGGCGCCGGACGGCACCGCGGCGCGGCCCATCGAGCCGTCCTCGAGGATCACGTCGACCTCAACGGTCGGGTTGCCGCGGCTGTCGAGAATCTCGCGGCCGACGATATCGATGATTGCGGTCATGCTGGCGCCCTCGTCCTGTTTTCGCGCCGCTTCTAGCCGACACGCACCCCGTGCGGAAGAGGAATTGCCCCGTGACATCGCGCGGCGGCGACGCCATGTTCCCGTAAATGACGCAGCTCATCATCACCAATGGCGACACCGCCGCGGACCTCCTTGCCGCCGCGGGAAAGACCGGGACGATCCTGCCGTGGCGCGACGTGCTCCACGATGGGCCGATCGTCGGCGGCGGGCTGGAAAAATGCTCGGCCGTCCGGGCCTCGTTCCTGGCGGAGCGTTTCGGCCTCGATCCGGTGGAGGTCGCGGCGGATTTCGCCGCCCGCGACGCCATTCTCCGCGATCACACAGCCTATGATATGGTCGAGCTCTGGTTCGAGCATGACCTTTACGATCAGCTCCAACTCATGCAAATCCTGTCGTTTTTCGCCGACGTCGATCGGAGCGAAGGCCTCCGGCTCGTGCAGGCCGACGATTTCCTCGGCCGGCAGACCGCCGCGACCATCCTGAGATTTGCCGATCGCGCCCGGACCCTTGACGTCGACGATCTCGACCTCGCCGACCTGCTCTGGGCCGACCTCGCCATGCCGACGCCCGAGCCGGTCGTGCGCAGGCTCGACGAGCCGTCCGAGGCCCTGCCCTTCGCGGCGCCCGCTCTGCACCGCTTTCTCGCGGAACTTCCCTCGCCGCAAAGCGGGCTTGGCCGGACCGAGGCGACGGCGCTTTCGGGATTGACGGACGGGCCGCAAAGCGCCATCGACCTGTTCCGCCGGACGCTCGCCGCCGAGGAGGCGGCCTTCATGGGCGACATGAGTTTTTTCCTGATGCTTCACGACCTCGCCGACGCCGAAACCCCGATGATCGCCGGCCTCGATCTCCTGTCGTCGCCGGTCGACGACGCCGAGCGCTACGGCCGCCCGCTTTCTCTGACCGAGGCCGGCCGCGCCGTGCTCTCCGGCGACGCCGATTTCGTCCGGCTGAACGGCGTCGACCGCTGGTGGGCCGGAACGCGGCTCAAGGGCCGCACCACGTGGCGCTACGATCGCGACGCGCTGCGGCTGATCTCGCCGCAGGCAAGTGCGGCATAGGCAACGCCCCATGGCCAAGACAAAGCTTCAGCTCGGCCGAGCGGTCGCGATCCCGTCGGACCCCGACAAGGCGATCCTCGACCGTGTGCCCAACCCGCATGCCGACACCCAGTTCGTGGCGCGCTTCACGTTCCCGGAGTTCACCTCGATCTGCCCGGTGACCGGCCAGCCCGACTTCGGCATTCTGATGATCGACTACGTTCCGGACAGATGGCTGGTCGAGTCGAAGTCGCTCAAGCTCTACCTGCAGTCGTTCCGGAACCACGGCGCCTTCCACGAGGACTGCACGGTGGCGATCGGCCGGCGCATCGTCGATCTCCTCACGCCTCACTGGCTCCGCATCGGGGGCTACTTCAATCCGCGCGGCGGCATGCCGATCGACGTGTTCTGGCAGACCGGCAACCCGCCCGACGGCGTCTGGGTGACCGACCAGGGCATCGCCCCCTATCGCGGGCGCGGCTAGCCGTGGCCGCGGCTCCGGGGCGTCGATAGGCCATGGGGGTCTATGCCGACATCGCCGTCGCGGCGACCATCGTCCTCTACCTGATCTACTATCTCGTCGTCGTCTCGGCGCTGCTCGACCGGTTGCGGGCAACTATCGCCGGCATCGTCGCGAAGCGCATGGCGGGCGTCGTCATCCTCGGCGGAGGTTCCGCCCTCGCCGCCTGGCTCTTCCTGCCGTTCGACTTTGCCGGTCTCGGCCTCACCCCTGCCATCCCGCCCTCGACCTGGCTCTGGGTCGGCGGCGCATCGGTGGTGATCGTCATCGGCTGCATCGCCACTGCCCACAAGCCGGAGAATTTCGACGTCTATCCCGAGATGCGGGTGCCCCGCTGGGGCGCCGGCCCGGTGACGGCGAACTTCGTCTCCTGCAGCCTTTACATGTTCGCCTACGAGTTCCTGTTCCGCGGGTTCCTCCTCTTCGCCTGCCTCGCGGCGATGCCGGCGGTGTTCGCAATCGCGGTCAACATCGCCCTCTACGGGCTCGCGCATGTCCCGAAGGGACCGCGCGAGGCGCTCGGCTCGATCCCGCTCGGCGTGGTCCTCTGCCTGGCCACAATCCACACCGGTGCGATCTGGGCGGCGTTCCTGATCCACGTGATCATGTCGCAGCTGAACGACTACCTCGCCGTCCGTGCCAATCCCGCCATGCGCTTCGGCTTCGGGGGCGCGCCGTCGTGACCGTGCTGGTC
>JALHRF010000240.1 GCA_022841545.1 Bauldia sp.
CGCCGTCATCGGCCGCTGCGACGACGCCGCCGTCGGCGGCGCGCGCGATCAGCGCGCGGAGGCGTTTCGGGTCGCCGAAGGCGCGGGCGAGCCGCCGCCGCCACGGGGCGTCGAGATCGAGCGCATCGAGCACCGCGGCGAACAGGCCCGAGTCGCCCATCCTCACGACCGGCTTCGGGATGCCGAGGAGGGCGGCTGCATCGAGCGCGAGGCGAAGCATATCGGCATCGGCAGCATCGCGGTCGGTCCGGCCGAGGGATTCGGCGCCGGCCTGGAGGAACTCGTCCGGTTCGTCCGCGCGCTGCCGGAAGACCGGGCCGAGATAGGCGTATCCGGCCTTCCGCCGCGCCTGCCCCGACGCAAGGTGATGGAGTGCCACGGGGATGGTGAAGTCCGGCCGGAGCGCCATCTCCGTGCCGTCCTGGTCGGCGGTCAGGAACAGGCGGCGGCGGAGATCCTCGCCGAGCAGTTCGACGAAGACGCTCGCGTCATAGACGATCGGCGGCGCGACGAAGCCGTAACCCCGATCGGAGAAAAGTGCGCGAAGGGGTTGATAGGACTCCGTCATCGGCGGCGCCTGTGCCGGCCTGCCGCGGCGGAATCAAATTCGGAGGAACGGGCGCGAAGCGGCTGATCGGACTCATGCTTTGCCTGCGGCGATGGACGGAGTTCCATGCGGGCGGCTGCGCGGAATGCGTCGAGGGTCGGTTCACCTTCAAGGCGAGGACCTGAACCTGCCAACCGCTCATGCCCGCGCACGCGGCTGTGAGGAAATCGAGAGCCGGATACGCGTCGTGCGTCCTTCGAGGCCCGCCGCCCACGCGGCGGGCACCACAGGATGAGGAGGATTGCGTTGCTCCACACAGGTCGCAAGTCGTTGCGATGCTTATGGAAAACGCCAACCCCCTCATCCTGAGGTGCTCGCTGCCATGCAGCGAGCCTCGAACGACGCAGGACCCACGTCCAGTGCATTCTTTCACAACCCCGCACGCGGGCATCCAGCTCTCGCTGCGTGACCCCATCAGTCTGAAAAGACTGGATTACCGCGTGCGCCGGAATGAGCGAGTGGTGAGGTGTGCGCGCGAACGTCAACGAGGGCTCTGTTGCGGCACGCCGGTCCGCCGAATCCTTCATCGTCGGGATCAGGAGCTTCTCGCCCCCCGCGCTGGCGTGGTGAAAGCTGGATGCCCGCGTGCGCGGGCATGAGCGGATGGGGGGAGGCTGGCGCCCCTCTGCGCCACGACGCGCCAACCGGCTCCAAGGGCGGGGCGGGACAAAGGACGGTGCGTCCTTCGAGGCTCGCCGCCAACGCGGCGAGCGCCTCAGGATGAGGGGGGGGAATTGGCTCCACCAGCCGCGAAGAAGGCTGGGCTGGAATACGCCCACTTGCTCATGCCGAGGCGCTCCGCGCAGCGGGGCCCCGCGCAGGCTACCCGGCCGGGGCATCGACGATCTTCCGCACCGCCGCGACGAGGTCCGACTCCGGCACCTCGACCTGGCCGGGGCGCTCTTCCTTCCACTGCTCGTGGCCGGCGATGGCGGCCGCTGCGACCTTGCCTGCCGCGAGGTCCTTGACCTGGACGACGCCGCGGGCCAGCTCGTCGCCGCCCTGGATGATGACGGCGGGGGCGTTGCGGCGGTCGGCATATTTGAGCTGGGCGCGCATGCCGGATTCGCCGAGATAGAGCTCGGCGGCGATGCCGGCGTTGCGCAGCGTGGTGACCATACGCTGGTAGTCGCCGAGCCGGGCGCGGTCCATGACGGTGACGACGACAGGGCCGCTGACATCGCCCGCCTTGATCTGGCCGAGGGCGGTGAGAGCGGCCTGGAGGCGGGAGACGCCGATCGAGAAGCCGGTGGCCGGGACGTCGTCCTTCATGAAGCGCCCGACGAGGCCGTCATAACGCCCGCCGCCGCCGACCGAGCCGAACACCACCGGCTGGCCCTTCTCGTTGGGGATCTGGAACAGGAGCTCGGCCTCGAAGACCGGGCCCGTGTAGTACTCGAGGCCGCGGACGACGGAGGGATCGATGCGAATGCGGTCGATGCCGTAGCCGCCTTGTCGGACCACTTCCCAAATGTCCTCGAGTTCGCCGACGCCCTCTACCACCGTGGGATTGTTGCCGAGAGTCGACATCTTCATCTCGGCGAGGAGCTGCAAGTCGGTTCGGTCGCCGTCCGCGGCATTGGAGTCGATGGCTGACGTCTGGAGCAAATCGACCAGGAGGTCGATGCCGGTCTGGTCCAGCCCCGCGCCCTTGGTGAAGTCGCCGCTCTCGTCCTCGCGGCCGGGGCCGAGGAGCAGGCGGACGCCCTCGATCCCCAGCCGGTCGAGCTTGTCGATGGCGCGGAGCACGGTGAGGCGGCGGCCGGCGTTCTCGGGGCCGCCGAGGCCGATCGCCTCCATCACGCCGTCGAGCACTTTTCGCGAATTGACCTTGATGACGTACTGGCCGCGCGGGATGCCGAGGGCTTCCAGCGTGTCGGCGGCCATCATGCAGATCTCGGCGTCGGCGGCGGGCGAGGATGCGCCGACGGTGTCGGCGTCGAACTGCATGAACTGGCGGAAGCGGCCAGGGCCTGGCTTCTCGTTCCGGAATACCCAGCCGTAGCGGTAGCTGCGGTAGGGCTTGGGCAGGCGCTCGTAGTTCTCGGCGACGTAGCGGGCGAGGGGGGCGGTGAGGTCGTAGCGCAAGGAGAGCCAGGCCTCGTCGTCATCCTGGAAGGAGAAGACGCCTTCGTTCGGGCGGTCCTGGTCGGGCAGGAATTTGCCGAGCGCCTCGGTGTATTCGATGAGCGGGGTCTCGACCGGCTCGAAGCCGTAGCGCTCGTAGACGCCGCGGATTTTCGCCACCATCGCTTCGGTGGCGCGGATCTGGCCGGCGTCGCGGTCGGCAAGGCCGCGGGGCAGGCGCGGCTTGATCAGGGTCTTGTCGGCCGGCATCGGCGGAAATCCAGAGCTTTGCATGTGGTTTGAGCGTCGCCGGGGAGGGCGGGCCGCGGTCGGGTTAGCGCATCGCGATTGGGGCGGCAAGGTTAGGACCGCATTCACCTTGGATTGTTTCGGCCCTCGGGATTGTTCACAAGGGGCCATGCACGGAGGATTTGAATGGTCCGGTCATCCCTTTCTTAAGGCGGGCGGCGGAAGGATCGCGTCACAGGACCAAGAGAGGACGTGTGGCGATGGCACTCACCACCTACGATACCGATGTGATCGCCGCGGCGCGGGGCAGGGCGACCGCCCTTGCCGACGGCGCAGTGATCTATGCCCGCGGCGAGCCGGCCGACTGCGCCTATATCGTCACCCGCGGCGGGGTGCGGATTGGCAACGGGGTGCCGATCGAGGTGCTCCGGCCCGGCGAGGTGTTCGGCGAGATGGCGCTCCTCGACGGCGGCCCGCGCTGCGAGGCGGCGGTCGCGGTCGGCCCGACCGAGGTGCAGGTGATCGAACGCGCGCTGTTCGAGGTGCTGATCCGCGACGATCCCGATTTCGCCATCACCGTGCTCCGGCTGACGGCGCGCCGCCTCCGCGCAGCGATGGCGGAGCTCGATCGCGCCACCGGGCGGACCCGCCCGGAACTGCGGGTGATCGCGGGCGGTTGAGGCGGCGGACGCCGCCCCTCAGGCGGGCTCCGACCCGCTGTCGGGCCAGGGGACGCCCGCCTTGCGGAAGGCCTTCCAGGCCGACCGGAGCCGCGGCTCGGCCCCGGCAAGGCCATTGGCCTGCCAGCCGATCACCGCCCCGGCCGCCGGGCTGCGGCCTTCGGGATCGTGGGCAAGGCCGGCGACGATCGTCCGCGTGGTGGCCATGTCGTTGTAACGGCCGAGCTCCTCCTGAAGGTGGGCCAGTTCGGCGGCGAAGCGCTTCGCGGCCTTGCGCGCCTCGCAAAGGGGCATAAGGAAATCAGTTGCGTAGCGGAGTTTCTTGACAGAAATCCGGAGCCGGTGGCGTTCTGCCGGCGTCATCGCATCGAAGCGGCGGCCGCGCTTCAGGACCTTGGCGTGCAGGGTGGCGAGCGTGCGCTGGGCAAAGGCGACGGCGGGATGGCCGAGCGCGCCAAGCCCCTCGGGCGAGATGTCTCCCCGCCAACCGCGCTGCTCGATCCAGCCGCCGAGCTCGAGAATGAGCCGGCTGGTGCGCTGGTCGGTAATCGCCGCCCGCGCCGCGTCATACCCGGCCGACCGCCTCGCCTCGGCGAGCCGCCGGAGGCCGGCGAAGCCGTCGAGTTCGGGCAGGGCCTTCTCGATCGATGACAGCGTCTCGTCGACGAAGATGTCGCAATCGCGGGCGCTGCCAAGGCTGCCGGCCAGCCACTTCGCCTCGGCGTCGAAAGCATCGAGCGTGGCGGAGGCGGCTACGGTGCGCATCAGGCCGAAGGCGGCGCGGAGACGCCGGAGCGCCACCCGCGCCTGATGCACGCCCTCGGGGCTTTCGCCGGCCTCCGCAGCGGGAAGCGAACGGATGAGGTGGAGGAGGGCGCCGCGCAGGATGGTGGCGAAGGCTTCGTCGACGGGGGCCCCCGGGTCGAGCACCGGGCGGTCGGGTTTCGGGGCGGCGGGGAGCCGGCCGTCGGCGAGGTCGAAGCCTCGGTCGGACTTCGCCCGGACCGAGGGCCTGACCGGCCCATGCTCCATCAGGCGAAGCGCAAGGTCGTACAGCGTCTGCGCGGTCCCGTTCTTCAGTTCCAGTTCGATCTCGTCGACGTGAAGGGTCCGCTCGCCCGCGATGAGGACTCCGTGGTCGAAGGACACTTCGACCGTGCCGGAAGGGAGGCTGACGGCCCGCGTGAGCCGGTGGATGTCGGTGGCGAAGACCGGCTCGAGGAGCCCTGGCGAGAGGGCCTTGCCGAGCTTCTCCGGGAGGAAGGGAAGCGCCAGCGCGAGGTCCGGAGCGGCCGACGGAACGGACGCCTCCCACTCGCCGCGACGCAGCGGATCGGCGCGGTAGCCCGACTTGACGGTCTGGGTGAAGCGGCTGCCGCTCTGGCGGACGCGGAGCGTGAGCCCGGCCTTGCGGAGCCGGCGGTCGGCGGTGTCGTAGTAGATCGCCCTGAGGCGGCGGTGGACGCCGCGGTTCTTCGCGTTGGCGGCGATCACCGGCGCATCGCGGAAGGCGGGAAGCCGATCGGCGTCGATGAGGAGCTTCAGCTCGGTCTCGGCCCCGGGGTCGTTCTCCCTCGGTCCCGCTTCGCGCGTCTTCGTGGCGGTGCCTGCCAGGACCTCGTCCTGCGGCGGCGCGGCGGGCTCGTCGCCATGGCCCGCCGCGGGGGCCCGGCTGGCCGGCGGCGCGGCCGCGGCTTGTTGCCGCTCCCGCCCGTCGACGTCCGACGATGGCACCGGCACCGGCACGCCTCCGGTACGCGGCAGCGAATCGTTTCTGGGCATGCACCGGTCTGCGACATGTTGATGACGGGGCGAGGGTATCCCACTCCGGTGATTCGAGGAAGGCGCTGACTGCTCGGCACGCGCCGCGCGGACGCGCCGGGACGACGGAGGCGCGTGATCCTCTTCCCGCGCCCGCAACGGGCCGGGGGAAGCGGCAGGTGCGATCCCCGGCCAGGAACCGAGGGGTGGCGGGCGCTTCCGAAGCGCCGGCCGGGATTGACCTACCCGGCCTGCCGGGATTGAGCCACCCGGCAGGGGTATTGCAGTCTGGCGCTCGGGCAAGCGCCCGCCGCGGCGATTTGAGCAGGTCTCCGGCCAGGCGTCTTCGGCGGTTTCCCGCATTAAGCCTCCGGGCGGCAGGGTCGTAGTGCCCCACGGTCCCGGCCGGAGCCCCCCGATGGACGACGTGCGAGGCCGCCAGCAGGGTACGCCGCTTCCCGCCCCACGCAGACGACGCCTCGCGAGCGCGACCCCTTGCGGGCGGGAATGACGCCAGTATCAGGCAGGATTCGCAGACGGGGATGGATTCCGCGAAAGAAATTCGAGAACGGCCCGGCCGCGGGCCGACAGTCGGTAGCCGACCTCGAGGCTCTCGGTGAGGCCAAGCTCCTTGAGCTTGCGCACGTCGGCCTTGAAGGGGAGCGTTTCGCGGCCGAGCCTCGCGGCGAGGTCGGCGGCGCGGACGCCTTCGCTGGCCGCGATCAGCGTCAGCACGGGCGTGGTCCACGGGCCGTGGCGGCTCGCCGCGTCGTATCGCGCGAGCCGGGACAGGATCATCGCCATCTCGTCGTCCGAGGGAAGTGCCGCGCGGAGCGCTTCGCGCGGGTCGGCGCCGGCGTAACGGAGCGCGATTCGGTAGATGTCGCCGTCGTGCCAGGCGGCGAGGCGGGCGACGAGGGCATCGCGGTCCGCCGCGCCGGCGCGGCGGGCCTCCGAATCGGTGATGGCGTCGGCATCGGTACGGGCGACATCGAGGACCTCGACGATGCCGATCGCGGTGCGAAGGCGGGTGCCGGCCTTGACCGAAGGCCGTTTCCAGCGGCGGAAGGCGAGATCGGCGCGCCCGTCCCGGATCGCGTCGAGTTCAGCTGCCGCGAACAGCATCGTCGGCGAAAAGCGCGGGCTACCCGCTGAGGCGTTCGATGGTGGCGCCGCAGGCGCCGAGCTTGTCCTCGATGCGCTCGAAGCCGCGGTCGAGGTGATACACGCGGTTGACGATGGTCTCGCCCTCGGCGGCGAGGCCGGCGATGACCAGCGACACCGAGGCGCGAAGGTCGGTCGCCATGACCGGCGCGCCCTTCAGCCGCTCGACGCCCTTGACCGTCGCCATCTGCCCGTCGAGCGAGATGTCGGCGCCGAGGCGCGCGA
>JALHRF010000241.1 GCA_022841545.1 Bauldia sp.
AAGACGAGGCTGTGGATGCCGAGCTTTCCGTTCATCTCATCCCTCCCGCGATGCCGCCTTCGCCCGCCCTCACCTCGACCAGTTCGGGTTGTCGACCAGGGTCGGCGCGCCGCCGCGGTCAACCAGCAGCTTGCGGAACCCGCGCGTGGCGATCGTGCCGTAGTCGTGTCCCGCATGACCGGGGAAGGCGAAGAACAGGACGAATGGCTCGCTCCCGGAGACGTTGATCGACCGGTGCGCCCAGCAGCCCGGCACGTACACGCAGGTGCCGGTCTTCATCTCGCGCCACTCGACGTCGCCATCCGGCGTCTCCATCATCATGCCGCCGTGACCGGAGAGGCAGTAGTAGACCTCGGCCGTGTCGAGCACGGTGTGGAAGTGGCCCTTGGTCATGTAGTACTCGTCGCCGATCCGCCCGGACCGGAGGATGGTCGTGCCATAGGCGACATTCCCGACGGTCTCCGGGACTCCCATGTCGAAATATTCGTAGACCATGGGATCGCCGTCCGACATCGCGGCATCGAAGGCCGCGCGGTCGTGGAAGTAACCCTTCAGCGTCGAGAGGGGCCGGCGGATCGGCTCGCGCGTACTCGACTGGCCGGTCCTCACGTCGAAGTCGACGGAAAACGGCATCATCAGCGTCATGGACAAATCTCCTTTCAGGGCGTCGCTTGCCGGCAACCCGTCACGCGTTGGCTTCTTCCGGGTCGACCCACGCCAGCGAACGCTGCACCGCCTTTGTCCAGCCCGCGTAGAGCTTTTCGGCCCTGGCCGGATCCATCTGCCGCTCGAAGGTGCGCTCGAGCTCGAACTTGTCCGAGAGCTCCGCGCGGTCCTTCCAGTAGCCGACGGCGAGGCCGGCCAGGAACGCCGCGCCACGGGCCGCCGCCTCCGTCACCACCGGACGCAGGATGGGAAGGTTCGACATGTCGGCCTGGAACTGCATCACGAAGTCGTTGGTGCACGAGCCGCCGTCGACGCGGATGCTCGACACCTCCGTCTCCGACAGGCTCTCCATCGCCACCACCACGTCGTGGACCTGATAGGCCATGCTCTCGAGCGCGGCGCGAATGAGATGCTCCCGGTTGGCGCCGCGCGTCAGTCCGACGATCGTGCCGCGCGCATAGGCGTCCCAGAGCGGCGCCGACATGCCGGTGAAGGCCGGTACGAAATAGACGCCGTTGGTATCGTCGGTGGTGGCAATCGCGTCGCTGCTCTTCTCGATGATCCGCAGCTCGTCGCGGAGCCACTGGATCGCCGCTCCGCAGATGAACAGGACCCCCTCGATGGCATATTGCACCTTGCCGTCAAGGCTGACCGCGATGGTGGAAATCATGCCGCTGCCCGGCGCGACCGGCGCATCGCCCGTGTTCATCACCAGCGACGCGGCGGTGCCATAGGTGCACTTCGCCATGCCGCGCTCGAAGCATGCGTGGCCGAAGAGCGCACCCTGCTGGTCGCCGACCGCCGAGCCGACCGGGATTTCCCCGCCGAACAGCTCCGGCGACGTCATGCCGAAGACGTGCGAGGTGTCGTGGACGGCGGGAAGGATGGCGCGCGGCACGTTGAGTTCGCGGAGAAGGCGCTCGTCCCAGTCGACGGTGTGGATGTTGAACAGGAGCGTGCGCGAGGCGTTGGTCACGTCCGTCGCATGGACCTTGCCGCCGGTCAGGTTCCAGATCAGCCAGCTGTCGATGGTGCCGAACAGCAGCTCGCCCCTCTCGGCGCGCTCCCGCGCGCCCGGAACGTGGTCGAGGATCCAGGCGATCTTGGTTGCGGAGAAATAGGCATCGACCACGAGCCCGGTCGTATCCACGACGTAGCGCTCGAGGCCCCTGGCGCGGAGCGCGTCGCAAAGGCCCGCGGTGCGCCGGTCCTGCCAGCAGATCGAATTGTAGATGGGGCGGCCGGTGTTCCGCTCCCAGATCACGGTCGATTCACGCTGGTTGGTGATGCCGATGGCGGCGATGTTGGCGGCCTGCAATCCGGCCTCCGCGATCGCCTGGCGCGCGACCTTGAGCTGCGTCTGCCAGATGACCTCGGGATCGTGCTCCACCCAGCCCGGCCTTGGATAGATCTGCGGGAATTCCTCCTGCGCGATCGTCACCACATTGCCGGAACGGTCGAAGATGATTGCCCGCGCGCTCGTGGTGCCCTCGTCGAAGGCGAGCACGTACTGTTCCGTCATCGCGACCCCTCCCCTGTGGCGGCTTCAGCCGTTCGGCTTGAAGAGTATCTTGTGGTACGGCCCGAAAGTCCTCGCCTTGAGCTGACGAAAAATGTCCGGCGCCTCGTCGAGGCTCGCCCGGTGCGAGATCAGGGGCCCGACATCGAGCCGTCCGGTCTCGAGGAGGCCGATGATGTCGAACCATTCCCGTCCCGGAAACGGCACGGAGTACGAATTCCACGATCCGATGATCCGCAACTCCTCGCGAACCAGCTTGTCGAAGGCCGCCTTGGAGAAGGTCACGTCGCCGTAGGCGGTGCCGTAGAGGACGACGCTGCCCTGCTTCGCACAGGCAAGGATCGCCGCATCGCGGCCCTGGTCGCTGCCCGCGGCTTCGAGCGCCAGCTTCACGCCGCGCCCGCCGGTCGCCGCCCTGATCGACGCCAGGGCATCCTCCCGCGCGGGGTTGATGCAGACGTCCGCGCCGATGCGGCGCGCCAGCGCAAGCTTCTCGTCGTCGACATCCACCGCGATGAGCGGCCGCGCACCCGACAGCTTCGCGAACTGAAGCGCGAAATAGCCGAGCGCACCGCAGCCGATGACGGCGACGGCATCGCCGAGCGCGAGGTGGACCTTCTGGATTCCATGCAGCACGATCGCCGCCGGCTCGATCGTCGCGGCCACCTCGAGGCTCACGTGATCGGGCACCTTCAGGACATTGCGCGCCGGCGCGCAGAGGTACTGTGCGAATGCGCCGTCGCTGCGCGAGCCGAGAAAGTCGTAGTCGTCGCAGAGCGAGTAGTTCCCGCCGGCGCATTGGTCGCAACGGCCGCAGGGAATGAGCGGGGCGACCGCGACCCTGTCGCCGACGGCGACGTTGTCGACGCCGGCGCCGGTTGCCTCGACCACGCCCGAGAACTCGTGGCCCGGGATCGTCGGGAAGCGATAGGTGCCGGTCACCATCACGCGGCCGATGTCGGAGCCGCAGATGCCCGCCGCAGCGACCTTGACCAGCACCTCACCATCGGCGACCGCGGGAACCGCGACGTCCTCGACCCGGAGATCCGCCGGAGCGTGAAGGACGGCGGCGCGCATCACACCGTCTCCGCCTGCGGCAGGATCAGCGTCTTCAACCCGTTGCCGCTCAGGGCGTGCTTGAACGCGGCAACGGCATCGTTCATGCCGAACCGGTCCGTCAGCACCTCCTTCACGTTGATCTGGCCGCTCTCGACCAGCTGCATGGACCGGGCATAGTCCTGGATGCTCGCGCCCGTGCTGCCCATGAGGCGCAGACCGGAATAGTGGATCTTGTTGGTATCGATCTCGACCTTGGTGCCCTTGTTCAGGCCCGAGAAAAAGCTGGCGCGACCGTAGCGGGCGAGGACCGCCATCGCCTGGACCTGAAGCTCCGGCGCGGGGGCACAGGTCAGCGCGACGTCGACGCCGCGCCCGGCGGTCAGGCGCATGACTTCATCGACGACGTCGACCTGGCTGGAATCGACCGTGTCGGTGGCCCCGTGGGCGGCGATTTCCCTGAGCCGCGTCGCACGACGGCCGACCACGATCGCCTGCCGGACGCCGTAGGCGCGCGAGAGCATGAGGAAGAGCGCAGCAATCGGCCCGGTGCCGAGCACGAGCACGCGGTCCTCGGGCGTCACGTCGGCATCCTTCCACGCGTTGAAGCAGCACGCGAGGGGCTCGACCAGGGACGCGGTCTCGTAGTCGAGGCTGTCGGGAATCTCGAACAGGTTGCCGCCATAGATCGCCGCGGGGGTGGCGACCATGAACTGCTGGAAGCCGCCGTCGATGCTGATACCGAAGGCATCGTAGTCCGGGCACATGTTGTTGAGGCCGCGACGGCACATGTCGCAGTGGCCGCAGCCGATGTTGGGGACCATGCAGACGCGTTGGCCCACCTTCCAATATGGAACGTTGGCGCCTACCTCGGCGATGTCTCCCGCGAGCTCGTGGCCGAGCACGCGGACGTCGCCCTGGCCGACGCGGTAATGCCCACCGCGGAAGATCTTGAGATCGGTGCCGCAGATCGCGGCTGCGCGGACCTGGATCAGGATCTCGTTGTCCTCTATGCGCGGCTCCTCGCGCTCGTCGAGCGTGATGACCCCTGGTCCCTTGAATACGGCGGCCTTCACGGGATCAGACCTCCATCCCGTAGCGGTGGATCTTGTGCGTGGGGTAGAGGGCGATCGTGGGGATCGTGACGTCGGGCGTGCGCGTGGCGACGTAGAGCGCCAGCCAGCCGACATTCTCGACGTCGATGCACGAGGCGTGGATGCCCTCCTTCAGTTCCTTCTCGTCGAGCCAGCCGTCGGTGTAGGCCTTGAGGTCGCCGTCATAGAGCCCCTTGTCGATGATCTCGGTCATCGGCGTCTTGACGTGGCTGGGGTTGAGCACGGTGACGCCGATGCCCTTGTCCTTGCCCTCGATGAGGATGTTCTTCGACAGGCCGAGCATGCCGTGCTTGGAGGCCCGGTAGGGGCTGTGGCCGGGGCCGGATGCGACCCGCGTCGACGACGAGCCCATGTTGATGATGCGCCCGCCGAACGACTGCTTCTCCATGTAGAGGAAGGCTTCGCGGCAACACAGGAACACGGCGGTGAGGTTCGGCCCGATCGTCTTGTTCCACTCCTCGAGCGTCACCTCGGTGATCGGCGGAGCGAGGCTGTCGCGGCCGGCCGAGTTGACCAGGACGTCGATCCGACCCCACGCATCGTTGACCTGGCGGAAGGCGCCTCGTACGGCCTCCTCGTCAGTCACGTCGGCGTCGATCTTCATGACCGTGCCGCCGTCGGCCTCGATCTCGGCCGCCACCCGGTCGAGTCGGGCAGTATCGATGTCGACCATCGCGACCTTGCACCCGGCGTCGCAATAGACCCGCGTTACCTCCTCGCCGATGCCGGAGGCCGCGCCGGTGACGATGCTCACCTTGCCCTCCAGGCTCAGGCGAGCACGACGCCGTTCCGAACCACTGCTCATCGCACTGCCCCCGCTTTCCTGACCGGCAGCAAGGACCTCGTGGCGACGTCGGCGACCGTCATGTCGCAATCCTCCTGCGAGCTGCCATCTTGATATCGTACAGAATTTTATTCGACAATGCCAAAACAGAACTTAATTGCACTCGGTACGTCCTGCCACCGCGGGAGGCGTAGGTGGTCATGGGGTTCCGCGCCTCCGCGACCACTTTCGCCAGGCAATCAGCAGGCCAGCGGCGGCCGGCACCAACGCCAGCGACCAGGCGATCTCCGCCCGACGCGGCTGGACCACGACGATCTCCCGCGCGATCGGGCCACCCGGGCCGCCGACCGTGAGTTGCCCCGCGGTCGCACCGGCGGCCGGGGTATCGACCGGAAAGCCGGACAGATCCGAAATCTCGTCGGGAGTCGCCTCGCGGACGACGTAGCCGAAGCTCGAGCCCTGGGTCTGGACGACCTTGAGGTCGGTGCGCGGCACCTCGACCGGATCGACGCCGTTCCAGTCGATGCGGAGGGCATCGGCGGCGGACGGCTTCCGCCGCACCCAGATCTCGCGGTCGGCCGGGGTGGCGCCCTGCGGGCTCACGAGCCTCACGTAGTCCGACTCGGGATACCGGTTGGCATCATGGGCGGTGACGAAGAACCGCGAGCCCGGCCTGACATAAACGCGCTCGTCGGGCCGGTTCGATTGAATGGGACGGGTCCAGCGCTCCTCGGGCACGATGTCGAGCACCGCGACGTCACTGCCGTCGACGTCGATGACCTGCAGCGTCTTGCGGGTTCCCGCCACTTCCTCCCCGTCCGCGACCAGCATGGCCTCATAGCGGCCGGCCGGCAGATCGACCCGGAACGCGGGCTGCGGCTCGGTGACCAGCTTGAGGAAGGGTTGCGGGCGTTCCGGCGGCGGCGGCACCTCCTGCACGCCCTCCCCGCGCAGGCGCGCGCTCGCCGCTTCCCGGAGCGCCGCCTCGTAGGCCGTGGTGGCGCGCTGGATCGAGGTCAGCTCGCGGACGAATTCCCGCTCCTCCTCGCGGAACGCGGCATAGCCACGCTCGGCGTCCTCGCCCCACAGCAGTTCCCCCCTCCCCCGCACCGCGCCCTCGGGATAGAGGATCGCATAGGGCTGCCGCTCGATCTCGGTGACCGCCCCTTGCGCATCGCGGATGACCAGCGTGCCGGGGACGTCGTCATACTGCCGCTCGAAGGCGACGTAGGTCTGCCGGGACAGGGGCCAGTAGTACTCCTGGGTGCGGACGAAGTTCACCGCGTTGTCGACGTCGGGCATCAGGAACAGGTCGTCGACAGCGGAGGGGACGAAATTTT
>JALHRF010000242.1 GCA_022841545.1 Bauldia sp.
ACGGCTCTGGTTCACCGATTCCGGTGACTGGAACCCGGCCGACAAGCCGCATCCCGGCCGCCTCGTCTGCATCGAGAAGGACGGCACCGCGCATATCGTCGAGGAGCTCGAGTACGTCTACCCGAACGGCATCGTCGCCGAGCCGGACGGGTCGATCATCTGGGTCGAGTCCTACACGCTCCGCGTCGTCCGTCGGACGCCCGACGGCAGGAAGAGCGTCATCCACACGCTGCCCGAGGGCCACATCCCGGACGGGCTGAAGATCGACGTCGACGGCAACCTGTGGATCACCGCGGTGGCCGCCGGCGGCGTCGACATCATCCGCAAGGACGGCACGCCGATCGACTTCCTCGATTCCGGCGGCACCATCCTCAACTGCTGCTTCGGCAAGGGCGGCGCCCTCTATCTCTGCGACATGGGTCCCTTCGACGTGACCGGCTCGGCGATGACCGGACGGCTCGTCAGGGTCGATGTCGGCGTCGAGGGCATGCCGCTCTTCCGCGGCGCGATCGGCTAGGAGACGACGATAATGAAGATTGCCAAGGTCGAAGCGATCCCGGTCTCCTACCCGGAGCCGAACGACTTCAACGCGCTTCGCCATCTCTGCCTCGCCAAGATCACCGCCGACGACGGCCAGGTCGGCTGGGGCGAGTCGATCACCCAGTTCCCGGAGGCGAATTTCGCCGCCAAGGCGATCATCGAGGGCATGGCGCCGAACCTGATCGGCAAGGACCCGGTGCAGACCGAGGCGCTGTGGCGGCAGAACAAGCAGC
The DNA here is from genome assembly GCA_022841545.1 of Bauldia sp. Classification (GTDB taxonomy): domain Bacteria; phylum Pseudomonadota; class Alphaproteobacteria; order Rhizobiales; family Kaistiaceae; genus Bauldia. The sequence goes on from JALHRF010000242.1 coordinate 774, forward strand.
AGGCCTGGTGGTACGGCTACCACGGCGGCATCGCCTCCTACGCCACCGCGGCGATCGACATCGCGCTGTGGGACCTCAAGGGCAAGGCGCTCAACGCGAGCGTCCTCGACCTCCTCGGCGGCTGCGTCCATGAGAAGCTGCCGGTCATCGCCTCGTGTCACGGCCACTACGAGTCGATCGAGGAGATGGCGGACGAGACCGCCGGCTGGATGGAGGCCGGCTACCAGGGCCTCAAGACCGGCTTCGGCAAGCGCGGCAACGCCCGCCTCGGCTACGAGCACGACCGCGACGTCGCCTACGTCAAGGCGATGCGCGAGGTGCTCGGCCCCGACCGCATGCTGATGATCGACAACGGCATCGCGATCAAATGGGACGTGACGGACGCCGTCCGCCGCGCCAGGGCGATGGAAGAATACAACCTCGCCTGGATCGAGGAGCCGCTCGGCGCCTGGGACCCGGAAGGCTACGCCAATCTCCGCGCCAAGACCACCACCCGCATCGCCTATGGCGAGCGCGAGTGGACGCTGGACCAGTTCGAGCGGGTGCTCGCCACCGGCACCGTGGACGTGATCGGCGTCGATCCCGGCCGCGCCGAGGGCATCACCGGCTTCAAGAAGGTGACGGAGCGTTGCGAGTTCTACCGCCGCCAGGCCAACGCTCATGCCTGGTCGTCGGCGATCGTCACCGCGGCGAGCCTCGCCATCTCGTTCAACACGCCGTCGGCGAAGCTGTTCGAGTTCAAGCCGATCCGGAACCCGATGCAGCACGACCTCGTGACGAAGCCCTTCGAGCAGACGGACGGCTGGGTCTACCCGCCGACCGGCCCGGGCCTCGGCATCGAGGTGAACGAAGAGGTGATCGAGGGCTACCGGAGCGAGAAGGTGCTCGGGAAGCTCTGAACGTCATCCCGGCGGAAGAGGAACCGCCGGTAACGCCAACCATGGAGGAAACAACAATGCGTCAGTCCCGTACCGTCATATTGCTCGGCGCCGTCGCGGCCATCGCCCTGGGCGGCGCCGTCTCGGCCCAGGAGTTCAAGGACACCCAGATCCCGCTGACCGGCGAGAAGGTGGAGGGCGCGCCCTTCAGCTTCACGCGCGACTGGGGCACGTTCACCCTTGCCGACCGCATCGCCGAGAAGGTGAAGAACGGCGAGAAGATCAACTATGTCTTCTCCTATCAGGCCTCAGGCATCCCGCTGTTCTCGCCGCAATATGCCGCGGGCTTCGACATGGGCTGCAAGATGGCGCAGCAACTCTATCCGATGGACTGCACGGCCATCGCGCCCGTCCAGAACGACGCCAACCAGCAGGTCTCGCAGATCGAGGCCAAGCTCGCCGCGGGCGAGATCGACTGCATCGGCATCGAGCCGGTCGATTCCAATTCGCTGACCGCGATCACCAACCGGATGATCGACGACGGCATCCCGGTGTTCACGGCCGGCGTCCCCTCGCACGGCAAGGAGTTCACGCGCTTCACCCAGGTTCCGCTCCTGGAAGGCAAGTACGTGGCAGAGGCGGTCCTCAAGTGGATGGAAGAGAACGACAAGGACCTCAAGGTCTTCGCCGTGTCCGGCGGCGACCCCACGCAGGAGTGGGCGCAGGGGCGGATGAAGAGCTTCGTCGAGACCATCAAGGCCGCGATTCCCGACGCCGAGTTCGTCACCACCGAGGCGAACGGCCTCAACACGTCCTACGAGCCGGGCCAGGCCTATGAGGTGTACCGCTCGTTCCTGACGGCGAACCCGAACGTCCAGATGATCGAGAACGTCGACATCGGCGCCGAGCACGCGGCCCGCGCCATCGAGAGCCTCGGCATGACCGGCCAGGTCTTCACCGTCGGCTGGAACTCGTCGCACGGCCAGCTCGACGCCATCGAGAAGGGCATCCAGATCGCCCAGTTCGACCAGCGCTGGCCCGACCAGGCCGGCTTCGGCGCGGTCGCCTGCGCGGCGCTCTTCAAGAACGGCGAGATCCTGCCTAACACGCAGACGCTCAAGGCCGTCTTCCTCGCCGACGTGGAGCAGGCGCGCCAGGAGCTCAACAATACGATGGGCCAGCAATAGGCCCGCATTCGTGAAGACTGGGGCGCCGGCAACGGCGCCCCTTTTTTCCCTCACACTTGCACTGACGGTGAAATGCGATGACCAGCGACGTCGGCCAGGCGCGGCCGGGGGGATCTGCGGCAAACGCGGGCATCGACCTCGCACTGCGGATGGGCGGACTGCTCGCGGCGATCATCGTCGTGGCGATCGTATTCATCGCCATCAACCCCAACGTCGCCAATCTCAACATGGGCGCCTCCGTCCTGCGCTCGATGAGTTCGGTGGCGATCATGGCGCTGGGGCTCACGCTGGTGATCGTGGTCGGCGAGATCGACCTGTCCTTCGGGGCGACCTACGGCCTCGCCATCAACGCGCTGGCCGTGATGTGGATCTTCGGCGGCATCCCGATCTACGCCGCGATACCGCTCGCGATTCTCATCGGCGCCGCCGTCGGCCTGTTCAACGGCCTGCTGGTGACCAGGCTGAACATACCGTCCTTCATCGTCACCCTGGGCAGCTACAATCTGCTCTACGGCATCAGCCTGTGGGTCTCGAATACCGCCACCTACAATCCGGTCTATCCGCCGCCGGGCAAGACGATCCCGCAGGATCAGCTCGACTTCTTCGTCGGCCTCACCCAGAGCGTCGGTTCGTTCCGCCTCTCGCTCGAGGTGGTGTGGATGATCCTCATCGCCCTCATCGTCGCCTTCCTCCTGCACCGCTCGCTGTTCGGCTTCCGCCTGATGGCGATCGGCGGCAACCCCCGCGCCGCGGAGCTCGCCCGCCTGCCGGTGCGCCGATACAAGATCCTCGCCTTCGTGCTCTGCGGGACGCTCGCGGCGGTCGCCGGCGTTCTCGACTTCTCGTTCATCCAGACCAGCCAGCCGAACACGGGCCTCAGCTACACCTTCCCGGTCTTCGCCGCGGTGATCATCGGCGGGGCTAGCCTCTCTGGAGGCAAGGGTACGGTTATCGGCACGCTTGGCGGGGCGCTGCTTCTGGCCGAACTCCAACTCGGCCTGTCGATCCTTTCGCCCGGGCCGCACGTCCAGCAGATCTTTCTCGGCGCCGTCACCATCGGCGCGGTGGCGCTCGACCTCGCGCTCACCCATATCCGGAAGAAGAGGGCGGCGTGAGCGCGGGCGGCGAAGGCATCTGCATTCGGAACGTCGCCAAGCGCTACGGCAGCACCGTCGCGCTCGACGGCATCGAGCTCGACATCCAACCGGGCGAGGTGCTCGGCATCGCCGGGCCGAACGGCGCCGGCAAGTCGACGCTGATCCGCATCATCGCCGGCGAGGAGCGGCCGGATTCCGGCACGCTCACCTTCGACGGCCAGCCCTGGTTCCCGTCGATCGACTGGCATCAGGTCGCTGTCGTCCATCAGGAGCCGCAGCTCTTCCCGAACCTCACCGTGGCGGAGAACGTGCTCGTCGGCCGCGAGGGCACGCGCGTCGTGCGGCCGCGGCTCGGGCTCGAGGATGCCGGGGTCATGCAGGCGCTCGGCATCGGCGCGCTCAGGGACCGGCTCCTCGGCGATTGCACGCTCGCCACCCAGCAGCGCACCGAGATCGCGCGCGCGGTCGCCCGCGAGGCCCGGGTCTTCCTCTTCGACGAGCCCAATTCGGCGCTCACCGACGAGGAATCGGACGAGCTCTTCCGCGAGATGCACAAGCTCGCCGGCGAGGGACGGATCGTGCTCCTGGTCACCCATCGGCTCGGCGACCTCGTCGACCATGCGGCGCGCGTCGCCGTGATCCGCGACGGCAAGGTCCGGACGGTGATCGGCAAGGCCGAGCTGACCGAGGAGGCGATTGCCGAACAGCTCGTTGTCGGCATCGGCGGCGAGCCGGTCGCAACCACGGCGCGCTCGGCGGAGATCGGCCGCGAGATCCTCAAGGTGTCGAACTGGTCGCATGGCAGCGAGTTCGAGGCCGTGGACTTCTCCGCCGCCCACGGCGAGATCGTGGCGCTGATGGGCGTCGAGGGCTCGGGCGCGCGCGAACTGCTGCGGTCCTTCGCCGGGCTCGAGCGCTGCAGCGGCACGATCCGCATCGACGGGGCCGAGGGCGGCAGGGTGTTCCACCGGACCGCCTTCGTTCCGGCGACGCGGGCCGAGAGCCTCTACTCGAATTTCTCCGTCGGCGAGAACCTCGTGGTGCGCCTCGGCACACCGGAGATCGCCGGCTCCCTGCTCGCGCTGAAGAAAAAGCGGATCAGGGCGCTCGCCGAGGAGGCGCGCCAGCGCTTCCTGGTCAAGACGCGGACGCTCGCGCAGGGCATCCGGTCGCTCTCCGGCGGCAACCAGCAGAAGGTGGCGATCGCCCAGGCGCTGGTCACCGCGCCGCGGCTGGTGCTGCTCGAGGAGCCGACCCGCGGCGTCGACATCCAGAGCAAGCGCGAGATCTACCGGCTCTTGCGCGAGTTCGCCGCCGCCGGCAATGCGGTGGTCATGTTCTGCACGGAGGTCCTGGAGATTTTCGAGGCGGCGGATCGCGCCATCGTCGTCTCCGACGGACGGCTTTCGGCGCCGCTCAAGGTGAGCGACTTCCCGCATATTGAGGCGCTCGCCGCCGCGATCACGCGGCTCGAACGCCACATCCGGCTTGGCGGCGTCGAGGGCGAGGCCGCGTAGGGCGACAGGCCGAGGCTCACGACGAACGGGCTTGCGTGCCTTCCGGGTCGGGTGGCCGGCCCCGGGAGGAACAGGGAGCCGGCCGCTCTCGGGTGGCTCAAGCCGGCAGACGCTGCTCGATCCACCCCGTGATGTCGGCGATCACGTCCTCCTTGCCATAGTCGGCGAGGAGGTCGTGATAGTGGTCCTTGTATAGCTTCAGCGTCTTGTCCTTCGAGCCGGCATGCTCGTAGAAGAACTCGCTGCCGTGGCAGACCGTCGCCTTGTCCTCGGTGCCATGCATGATCAGGACGGGGATCGTGATCTCCCCGAAGGAATCGCGCAGACGTTCGTCGGCCCGGACCAGCGCCGCCACCGTCATCGCCGGCTGTACTTCCTTCTGGGTCAGCGGGTCGTTGTCGAGGGCCTCCACCCACTTCGGATCGCGGGAAAAGTCCTTGTTGTGGAGCGTGAGGACCGGAAGCCGCGGGGCGATGTGGCTGAGGCCCTTGATCGCGGCCAGCGCGAAGTTGGGCGCCGGCACCTGGAAGGCGAAGCTCTCGCAGATGAAACCGGCGAGCTCCTTCTGGTTGTCGAGGGTATAGCTCGCCGAGACCACCCCGCCGGCGCTGTGGCCGAGCAGGAACACGGGCAGCCCGGGGTCGCGCTGCTTGGCGATCTTGATCACGCCCGCGACGTCGGCCACGTAGTCGTCAATGTGCTCGACATAGAACCGCTCGCCTTCCGACTTGCCGCGGCCGCGGAGGTCGAGGGCGTAGACGGCGAAGCCGCTCTTCACGAACTGCTCGGCTGGCCAGATGTACTGTCCGCCATGCGAATTGACGCCGTGGCAGATGACGATGACCGCCTTCGGCGTCCCCTCCGGGCGCCAGGCGCGGAAGAAGATCTTGAGCCCGCCCTTGCCGACATAGGTCTCTTCGGTCGCGGGATAGGTGACGATCTGGTCCATGGGAATCCTCCTGTC
>JALHRF010000243.1 GCA_022841545.1 Bauldia sp.
GCGGAACGGCTAGCCGGTGCTCGAGATGGTGACGCATAGGGCTGAAGGCGGCATCAACTGGGAGGCGCTGGAGGCCTATAAGCGCGAGCATGGGATCGACCGGATCGTCACCTGGATCGCCGACGATTTCGATAATCCTTTGCCTGAAGACTTCTTCCTCCGGCCATTGCCGCAAGCACCTTGCAGTAGGTAGCTACCGGTAGCTATATTCGTCTCATGACCCAGGCCGCCACAAAGCGTTCTTCCGAGACCACCGTCTCGATGAAGGATGCAAAGAACCGCCTCACCGAACTCGCCCGCCGGGTCGAGGAGGGTGAGACCGTGACCATCACACGGAACGGCAAGCCGGTGCTCGACATGGTGCCGCACAAGGTTAAGGGTGGTCTAGATCTGGAGGCCGGGCGTCGGTACCTCAAGGAACTCGGAGTCGACGGGCTCTTCACCTACGTCGCGGACGACTTCGATGAACCACTGCCGGAGGATTTCCTGCTCAGGCCGTTGCCGGAGTCGAAGAAAAGGTAGTGGCAATCCTGCTTGACACCAACGTGCTCGTTGCGCTGTCGCGCGGCGAGGAAGCCAGGCTCGGACGGGCCATTGCCGACTTGGTTTCGTCGCGGCGCGATCAGGGCTTCGTCAGCGTTGCGAGCATCTGGGAGGTCGCGATCAAGACCCGAATCGGCAAACTTGATCTGGCGAGAACGCTTGAGACTGTTCCGGCTTATTGCGGTTTGATCGGCGCGAGCCTCCTCACCATAGACCATCGTCACGTCCTCGCCGAGTTGGACCCGGAGCCCGTGACCCGCGATCCATTCGACCGGCTTTTGCTGGCGCAATGCCAAGTGGAGGGTATGCGACTGGTGACGTTGGACCGCGTGCTTGCGGCGCACCCGCTGGCGTGGCGTGAATCCTGAGATTCGCGACGACGCCCCGGCCGGTTTGCGATGGCCCGCCCTCAATCCGTCGGGTCGAGTTCCTCCCGGAGGTCGCTGATCAGGTCGCGGCGGCGGAGGGCGACGACGCCCAGCCGGGCCGCCAAGGCGTTGGCGAGGAGGTGCAGCATCGACAGCACCGTCGTATGCGAGGCCTCCGGCCCGGGCGTCGAGATGTGGCAGATGAGCGGCGTCGCCCCATGGCGGCGGGCGCGCGCTGCATTGGTCGGGTCGGTGATCACGAAGGTCGATAGGCGCGTCGTCCGCGCGAAGTCGAGAATGCCGGACATGACCTTCGGCCAGGGGCGGAGCGCGACCACGAGCAGCGCATCGGACGGCCCGGTCGAGGCCAACTCCTCCGCCCACGAGCCGGTGTTCTCGGAGACGAGGTGGACTGCCGGCCGGACGCGGGCAAGCTGGATGCGCGCGTGGCGCGCCAGTCCCGCCTCGGGGCCGAGGCCGACGACCCATAGCCGCGGTGCGGTGGCGAGCCGCTCGGCGACGGCGGACAGCGTGTCCGAGCGAAGCTCCTCGAAGGTGCGGGCGAGGTTCGCCATCTCGACCTGGAGGTGGACCGGCACCGTTGCCGCGCCCTCCGGCGCCTCGACCGGCATCGGCACCTGGTGGACCGGTCCGGTCCGGTTCCGCTCCTCCCGCGCCTGGAGCCGGACGTCGTTGAAGTCGGCATAGCCGAGGTTGCGAAAGAACCGCGCGGCGGTCGCCTTCGACACGCCGACGAGGGTGGCGAGCTCGGTGGCGGAGAAGGTCAGGATCTCGTCCGGCCGGTCGAGCAGGAGGCTCGCGAGTTTTCGCTCGCTGGCCGTAAGACCTTCGAATCGTTCCTGAATCCGGAGCGCGAGCCGGGTGGCCATTTCGGTGGGACTACTCCTGTTGCGCCTTCATATCCGCCAGTTTCGGAACCGAATGCCCGATTTTTCGGCGTGACTCTTTCCCGAGCATATGAAACCATCGTTTCAGTCTAGGCAATACATGAAACATACGTCGCACAGCGGCAGGGCACATCGGGGAGAGCATTGTCGAGCACCAAGATCGTTCGCGAGCGGATCTGGTCACGCCTCAAGGACGTGGCGCTGCCGGACTCGCGTTTCCACACGAATTTCGCGGAAGTCATCCCTGATTTCGTCGGCTCGGAGCAGGCGACCGACCGCCTGGTCGCCGAGCCGTTCTACGAAAAAGGCGGCTACGCCTTCATCACGCCCGACAACTGCCTGGTCGATTTGCGCCGGCGGATGCTGCTTGCCGGAAAGGCGATGGTGGTGTCGACCTACGGCATCTACCGCGGCTTCCGGCTGCTCGAGCCGGCGATGGTACCGAAAGGGGCCGAGCTCTACGCCGCCTGGCTCGACGGTCTCGAGCATTTCGGCCGGCCGATCACGCTTGCCGAGATCGCCGCGCGCGGCCGCTTCGACTTCATGGTGACCGGCGCCTCGGCGGTGTCGCTCGACGGCGTCCGCTTCGGCAAGGGCCACGGCTTCTTCGACCTCGAATGGGGAATGTTCACCGACATCGGCATCGTCGACGAGGCAACCCCGGTCGCGGCGGTCGTCCATGACGTGCAGGTGGTCGAGGACAAGCTCTATCCGAGCCCGACCGACATCATCGTTGACCTGATCGCTACGCCGTCGCGGCTGATCCGGGTCGAGCGGCGCGCGCCACGCCCGCGCGGCATCAAGTGGGAGCTGCTCGACCCCGAGCAGATCGCGGCGACGCCGCCGCTTCGCGAATTGCAGGAGACCCGCGGCCAGAAGTCCGCGTGACGCCAGTCCACGCCATCAGCAGGGGAAACAGGATCATGACGCTCAGAATGAACCGCCGCACCTTCCTCGCCACCACGGCCGCCGGCATGGCCCTGGGCGCAATGCCCGGGTTCCTCCGCCGGGCCTCGGCCGCAACGCCCTTCGCCTTTCAGGCGTCGTGGATCAACGATGCCGAGTTCGCCGGCTACTTCATTGCCATCGACGAGGGGCTCTACGCCGCCGAGGGGCTCGACCTGACCTATGCGCCCGGCGGTCCGGACGTGATCCCGGAGAGCACGCTGATCTCCGGCACTGCCGACCTGACGCTCACCACGCCCGACACCACGGTCAAGGCGATCGTCGACCAGGGCGCGCCGTTCAGGATCATCGGCACGCAGTACCGGAAGAACCCGATCGGCATCGTCAGCCTCGCCAAGGCGCCGATCAACACGCCGGCCGATCTCATCGGCAAGACGCTTGCCGTGCCGCCGGTCAACGTCATCTCGGTCGAGGCGATGCTGAAGCTCAACAACATCGACAAGAGCCAGCTGACCATCGTCCCCTATGCCTACGACCCGACGCCGCTGATCAAGGGCGAGATCGACGCTTCCCTCGACTTCACCACCAACGTGCCCTTCACCATCGAGCAGGCCGGCGAGAAGGCGACCTCGTTCCTGCTCTACGACTTCGGCTTCACCATCTACAACGACACGGTCGTCGTCACCGAGGAGACGCTGAAGACCAAGCGGAAGGAGCTGGTCGCGTGGCTTCGCGCGAGCCGGAAGGGCTGGGAGGAAAACCTCGCCGACCCGACCGTGTGGCCGCCGAAATTCGCCGACACCTGGTTCAAGGGCACCGGCCGGACCATCGAGAACGAAATCTACTTCAACGTCGCGCAGAAGCCGCTGATCGAATCGCCGAACGGGATATTCTCGATGGACGAGGAGGGTATCCAGAAGAACATCGACGCCCTCGGCCAGATCGGCATCAAGGCGACGCGCGAGATGTTCGACACCACGCTCCTCGAAGAGATCTAGAGGTCAGGATGGCGGGCGGACGCAGAATCGTCTTCGAGGATGTGTCGAAGACGTTTCTCGTCCGCAACCAGCCGCTCGCCGTCCTCGACCGGGTGTCGCTCGCCTGCGCGCCGGGTTCGTTCACGGCACTGATCGGCCCGTCCGGCTGCGGCAAGTCCACGCTCTTGCGTATTGCCCTCGGCCTCGAGGGCGTCGACTCCGGCATGGTTCTGATCGGCGACGAGCCGCCCGACGCGGTGCGGCTCCGCGGCGAGATCGGCATCGCCTTCCAGGACGCAGCCCTCCTGCCCTGGCGCTCGGTCAGCGCCAACATCGCGCTGCCGCTCGACGTGCTCGGCGGCCGGGCCGAACTCCGGGCGCGCATCCCCGACCTCGTCGGACTGGTCGGGCTCGCCGGTTTCGAGAAGGCGCTGCCGGGGGAACTCTCCGGCGGCATGCGCCAGCGCGTCGCCATCGCCCGCTCGCTCGTCACCGACCCCGACATCCTGCTCATGGACGAGCCGTTCGGCGCGCTCGACCTGATCCTCCGCCGGCAGATGAATGTGGAACTGCAGCGGATCTGGATCGAGCGGCGGCCGACCACGATTCTCGTCACCCACGGCGTCGACGAGGCCGTCTTCCTCGCCGATCGCGTCGTGGTGCTCGGTGGCCGGCCGGGGCGGATTCGCGGCATCGTCGACATCCCCTTCGTCCATCCTCGCCCGACGACGATCTTCCGCGACGCGGCGTTCCACGCGCTCACCGACGAGGTCGGCGCGCTGCTCGGGGGCGAGGGGTGATGGGCAACCGCCACACCACGGCGCTCACCCTCGTCACTATCCTCATCCTCTGGGAGATCGCCGGCGATCTCGACCTCGTCGCCTCGGGCGCGCTGCCGAGTCCGAGCGAGATCCTCGTCGCGCTCTGGCGCGACAGGGGTGACTACTGGCCGCACATCCTGGCCACGGTCCGCACCGCCTCGATCGGCTTCGTCATCGGCAACACCGTCGCGATCCTTGCGGCGATCCTGTTCGTCCGCGTGCCGGTCACCGAGCGCCTGGCCCGCGGCATCAACATCGCGATCTTCGCGCTGCCGCCGATCGCCATCGTCCCGGTATTGGTGATCGCGTTGCCCGGTGAAGGCGCGCGGCTCGCGCTCGCCGCGGTCGCCGTCTACTTCCCGACCATGACGGCGATGACCGTGGGCCTCCGCGACATCGATCCGCGCGTGGTCGACGTGGTCCGCGCCTATGGCGGCGGCGAGGGGTCGGTGATGCGCTGGGTCCGGCTCCGCGCCAGCCTGCCGGCGCTCCTCGGCGGCCTCCGGGTTGCCGCCCCCAACGCAGTCCTGGGCGCGATCCTCGCCGAGTTCGGCTCGGGCTCGCGCTTCGGCCTCGGCGCCTATCTCCTGGGGTCGCTCGGCCGGGCCGACCCGGCGCGGCTCTGGGGGATCGGCCTTGCCGCAACGGCCATCGCCGGGCTCGGCTATGCGCTCGCCGCCCTCGCCGCTTCGCGCGTGACCGAGGCGAGCCGCGCCGTCACCATCGCCGCCGGCGCCATGCCGACCAGCGGGCCGCGGCTCACCGGACCGCGGCGGGTGGCGATCTTCGCCGCCTCGCTCCTCCTGCCCTTCGCGGTGTGGTGGGCGCTCCTCTGGATCAGCGGGCTGTCGCCGATCATCGCCAAGACGCCGCTCGGCGTGTTCGAGTATCTGTTCCTGCCGCCGACCGGCGCGAGCGCGCGGGAGCGACTGTTCGCGGCGCTGGTCGAGACGCTGCCGATCACGGTGCTCGGCATGGCGGCGGGATTGGGCGTCGCGTTTCTCCTCGCCGTGCTCGGCTCGGTGAGGCCGGGGATCGTCCGTGCGCTGATGCCGATCGCGCTGGTGACGCAGACCATGCCGCTCGTCGCGCTGACGCCGCTCCTCGTGCTGATCTTCGGGCGCGGCGTCGCGGTCACCATCGCGATCACCGTGTCGGTCACGTTCTTCCCCGCCTATGTGACGCTGGCGCAGGGCCTCGGCATGGTGCCGAAGGCGGCGTTCGACCTGGTGCGGGCCTATGGCGCCGAAGGGTGGAAGGCGATGCGGCTGGTCGCGCTGCCGGCGAGCCTGCCCTACGTCTTCGCCGCGGCGCGCCTCGCGGTGCCGCGCGCCCTCCTCGGCGTGATGATCGCGGAATGGCTCGCGACCGGCCGGGGGCTGGGCAACCTCCTCAACCAGTCCCGCGGCTATCTCGACTACGGCATGATCTGGAGCGTGGCGCTGGTCTCGGTGCTGGTGTCGGTGGCGCTCTACCAGGTCGCCGTGGTGCTGGAGCGAGCGGCGACGCGGAGGTAGCGCCTTACCCCAGGATCCCCGGCACCATCGCGGCGATCGCCTCGCCGAGCTTGCGCTGGCCCGCCTTGTCGAGGTGGATGCCGTCGACCGGGCTCGACGTGATCACCGTGCCGGCGTCGAGGAAGGCGACGCCGCGATCCTCGGCAACGCGCTTGTATTCCTTGCCGAGCTTCTTCGACTTCTCGGTCCCGCCCTGGAACATGTCGCCGATCCAGCCCATCTCGACCAGGGGCGCCGGGGCGACGAGGAGCACCTTCGGCGGCGCTTTGGCCGGGGCGTTCTTCGAAGCGAGCACGAGATCGACCAGCCGGCCGGCGCCGTCGGCGATGTCGTAGGCCGGCACCGAGAAGCG
>JALHRF010000244.1 GCA_022841545.1 Bauldia sp.
ACATGCTCAACGGCGACATCGACTTCATCCTGAAATGCGTCGCGCCCGACCTCCGCGCCTTCCAGGCCTTCATCATCGACGAGCTGACGCATGCGCCGGAGGTCGACAGCGTCCGCACGTCGCTGGTCATCCGCAGGCTGAAGAACGAGCCCGGCGTGCCGGTTTCCAACACGCAGACCGGCGCCTGACGCTTTGGCGCCGGCCGGCGATCGAACGCGACGGCGTGGCCGGAAAACTACCGGTACTTGACGTCGATGATCTCGTAGGAGCGCGCGCCGCCCGGGGCCGCCACCTCGACGGTGTCGCCCTTGGCCTTGCCGATGAGGGCGCGCGAGATCGGCGAGGAGATCGAGATCTTCCCGTCCTTCACGTCGGCTTCGACGTCGCCGACGATCTGGTATTTCTTCTTCTCCTCGGTGTCCTCGTCGACCAGCGTCACGGTCGCACCGAACTTGATTGTCTTCGAGCCCATGAGCTTCGAGACGTCGATGATCTCGGCGCGCGAAAGCTGGTCCTCGAGTTCGATGATGCGGCCCTCGTTGTGGCCGTGCGCTTCCTTGGCGGCGTGGTACTCGGCGTTCTCCGAGAGGTCGCCGTGGCCGCGCGCCTCGGCGATCTGCTCGATGATCCGCGGGCGCTCCTCCGAGGTGCGCCGCTTCAACTCGGATTCCAGCGCCGCATGTCCGGCAGCGGTCATCGGAATCTTTTCCATCTCCAGTCAACCCTCACTTGTAGAGTTCAGCCGAATCTCCCGGCCGATAATGTTACAGGCCCGGAATTCCGTTCGCACGGAATTCCGCGCCGCGACTACAGAACGGCCGAAACAGGCCGCGGCGAGATAGTGCTGCATGGGCCGGACTTCAAGGCGTAGCGCCGAAAACGGCTGCCCCGCGGCCGGCCTTCAGTGCGGCTGTGCCAGCTTCCGGTTGTACCAGAAGCCGGACGCGAACCGCGCCGACCCTGAGCATCCGACAAGTCCGCCCCGGCTTCAAGCTCCTTTGTGGTGGAGCCTCAAATCGACGTCTCCGGCCGTCATCCGGCCTTGCCGAAATAGGCCTGCAGCGGCCGCACCTCGAGTTCGCCGTGGCTGTACGCTTCGATGCCCAGCGACGCGGCGACGGATCCTGCCACCGTCGTGTAGTAGGGCACTTTGTGGAGGAGGGCGGCGCGGCGGAGCGAACGGCTGTCCGACAGGGCGTGCGCGCCCTCGGTGGTGTTGAAGACAAGCTGGATCCCGCCGTTCTTGATCGCGTCGACGATGTGCGGCCGGCCTTCGAGCACCTTGTTGATCTTGGCGCAGGCGACGCCTTCGCCTGCGAGGTAGCGCTGGGTGCCGCTGGTCGCAACGATCTTGAAGCCGAGCCGCTCCAGCCGGCGGATGGCGTCGAGAATCTGCGGCTTGTCGCTGTCGCGGACCGAGACAAAGACCGTGCCAGACGTCGGCACGAGAACACCGGCGCCGAGCTGGCTCTTGGCGAAGGCGATGGCGAAATCGCGGTCGAGGCCCATCGCCTCGCCGGTCGAACGCATCTCGGGTCCGAGCAGGGTGTCGACATTGGGGAAGCGGGCGAAGGGAAACACCGCCTCCTTGACCGCGACGTGCCTGACGCCGTTCGGCTTGAGGCCGAACTCCGGCAGCGGTTTGCCGGCCATGACCAGCGCGCCGACCTTGGCGAAGGGCACGCCGACGGTCTTGGCGACGAAGGGCACCGTGCGCGAGGCCCGCGGGTTGACCTCGAGCACGTAGATATCGCCGTTCTTGATCGCGTACTGGACGTTCATCAGGCCCTTCACCTCCAGCGCCAGCGCCAGCGCCCGGGTCTGGCGCTCGAGCTCGGCGACCGTCCCGGCCGAGAGCGAATAGGGCGGCAGCGAGCAGGCCGAGTCGCCGGAGTGGATGCCGGCCTCCTCGATGTGCTCCATGATCCCGCAGATGAAGACGTCCTTGCCGTCCGCCACCGCGTCGACATCGACCTCGATCGCGTCCGACAGGTAGCGGTCGAACAGGAGCGGATTCTTGCCCAGCAGCGTGTTGATCTGCCCGGTCTTGTCGTTCGGGTAGCGCGCCTTGACCTCGGAGGGCACCAGTTCGGGCAGCGTGCCGAGGAGGTAGTCGCCGAGCTGCGCTTCCTCGCGGATGATCTGCATCGCCCGCCCGCCAAGCACGTAGGAGGGCCGCACCACCAGCGGGAAGCCGAGATCGCCGACCACCAGCCGTGCCTGCTCGACCGAATAGGCGATGCCGTTCTTCGGCTGCTTGAGGCCGAGCTTGCCGATCAGCTTCTGGAAGCGGTCGCGGTCCTCGGCGAGATCGATCATGTCGGGCGAGGTGCCGAGGATCGGCACCCTGGCCTCCTGGAGCGCGGCGGCGAGCTTCAAGGGCGTCTGCCCGCCGAGCTGGACGATGACGCCGTGGAGCGTCCCCTTCGACTGCTCGACCCGGACGATCTCGAGCACGTCCTCGGCGGTCAGCGGCTCGAAATAGAGCCGGTCCGAGGTGTCGTAGTCGGTCGACACGGTCTCGGGATTGCAGTTGACCATGATCGTCTCGTAGCCCGCATCCGACAGCGCGAAACAGGCATGGCAGCAGCAATAGTCGAACTCGATGCCCTGGCCGATGCGGTTCGGCCCACCGCCGAGGATCATCACCTTTTTCGCCTCGGTCGGCTTCGCCTCGTTTGCGGGCGGACCGGCGAAGGGGACCTCGTAGGTCGAGTAGAAATAGGCAGTCGGCGAGGCGAACTCGGCGGCGCAGGTATCGATCCGCTTGTAGACCGGATGGACGTCGAGCCGCTCGCGAAGCGCCGCCACCTCGGCCTCGCCGGTATTGGCGAGCTGCGCGAGGCGGGCGTCGGAAAAGCCCTGCGCCTTGAGCCTGCGAAGCGGACCGGCGCTGTCGGGCAGGCCGTGCTCCCGGAGCTTCGCCTCGGAGGCGACGATCGTTTCGAGCTGGCGCAGGAACCACGGGTCGATCCGCGACGCTGCCGCCACGTCCTCGACGCTCATTCCGAGGCGGATCGCCTGCGCGCAGGTGAGGAGCCGGTCCGGCGTCGGCCGGCCGAGCGCGGCACGGATCGCGTTCTTGTCGTCGCCCTCGCCGAGCCCGGGGATCTGGATCTCGTTGAGGCCGGTGAGGCCGGTTTCCAGCCCCCGCAGCGCCTTCTGCAGCGACTCGGCGAAGGTCCGGCCGATCGCCATCACCTCGCCGACCGACTTCATCGAGGTGGTCAGCAGCGGCTCGGCGCCGGGGAACTTCTCGAAGGCGAAGCGCGGGATCTTGGTGACGACGTAGTCGATCGTCGGCTCGAACGACGCCGGCATCGCCCCGCCGGTGATGTCGTTGTCGAGTTCGTCGAGGGTGTAGCCGACGGCGAGCTTGGCCGCGACCTTGGCGATCGGGAAGCCGGTCGCCTTGGACGCCAGCGCCGAGGAGCGCGAGACCCGCGGGTTCATCTCGATGATCACCAGCCGCCCGTCGGCCGGGTTGACCGCGAACTGGACGTTCGACCCGCCGGTGTCGACGCCGATCTCGCGCAGCACCGCGATCGAGGCGTCGCGCATGATCTGGAATTCCTTATCGGTCAGAGTCAGCGCCGGCGCGACGGTGATCGAGTCCCCGGTATGGACGCCCATCGGGTCGATGTTCTCGATCGAGCAGACGATGATGCAGTTGTCCGCCCGGTCGCGGACCACCTCCATCTCGTATTCCTTCCAGCCCAGCACCGACTCCTCGATCAGCACCTCGGCGGTTGGCGAGGCGTCGATCCCGCGCTCGACGATCTCGAGGAACTCCTCGCGGTTATAGGCGATGCCGCCGCCGGTGCCGCCGAGGGTGAAGGATGGCCGGATGATCGCCGGCAGGCCGATGATGTCGAGCGCCCGGAGCGCATCGACCAGCGAATGGGCGAGTTCCGAACGCGGCGTCTCGAGGCCGATGTCCCGCATCGCCTCGCGGAAGCGCTCGCGGTCCTCGGCCTTGTCGATGGCGTCGGCAGTGGCGCCGATCATCTCGACGTCGAATTTGTCGAGCACGCCGAGCTTCCTGAGCGACAGCGCGGTGTTGAGCGCGGTCTGGCCGCCCATGGTGGGGAGGAGGACGAGCTTCTCGTCCGGCCGCGCGGTGCGCTCCTTCTCGATGATCTTGGCCACGATCTCGGGCGTGATCGGCTCGATATAGGTGGCGTCCGCCAGCTCCGGGTCGGTCATGATCGTCGCCGGATTCGAATTGATCAGGACGACGCGGTAGCCCTCTTCCTTGAGGGCCTTCACGGCTTGCGTTCCGGAATAGTCGAACTCGCAGGCCTGGCCGATGACAATCGGCCCGGCGCCAATGACGAGGATCGAGTCGATGTCTGTGCGTTTGGGCATGCGGATGTCCGGCGTGAACGAAACCCCGGCGCGGGAGCCCGCCCGGGGCGACGATTCCATATGATCTCAAAGGCTAGGCCGGCCTTATAGGGGAAAGCGGCGGCGCGCGGAACCCCGGATCAGAAGCAATTCGGATCGATCTCGGGACAGCAGGATGGTCCCACCAAGCCAAGGCCGATCATGATGAGATGCAGCCCGGCGGCCACGGCTGCAATGCTGAAGAACGAGCCCACGCGAGATGGCTGATCCTGTAGACGCGAGCGACGCCCCTCGGTTCCGTGGTTGCCGCAGCGCTGTCGGAGCCGGCCCGGGCGGATAGGGTGCGTCAGGCGTAGGACGAGCACAAGGCGCGGGCGCGGGCCTGCTCTGCAGGTGCCAAGCTTGCGCCGGACTGGCAGTCCGGGCTATCGGATTCTTATTAGCGGTAACACGCGTCAGCGGAACGGCGTCCGGGGGCGGCAACGTGCTGATCAGCGACCACACGCTTCTGTTGGCAATCGGCTTCAGCGCCCTTTGCGTCGTGGTCATGTTCATCGTGACCTGGTTCTCGACGCGCTCCGAGCCGTTTCTCCTCACCTGGGCGGCGGGCACCGCCATGATCGTGTTCAGCGCCTTCGGCTTCGCCATCTACAACGTCAACATGACGCCCCTGGTAGGGGTGGTCACCTTCGCCACGATGATCGTCGGGCTTGGCACCCAGTTCTCCGCGGCGCTCCAGTTCCGGACGGGGCGGCTCCCGTTCCTGATCACCGGTCCGGTCATCCTCCTCGGCGTGCTCGCGGTCGGTAACGCGATGTTCTCCGGTTACAACGGGCTCGCGATCATGATCGCGCAGGGCTTCGCCGCGCTGTTCCTCGCGGCCGCCGCCTTTGAATACTGGAAGGCGCGCACCGAGGCGCCGGCCGCCTTGACCATCTTGGCGCTGCTCAATCTCGTAACCGCGGTGGCCTTCTCCATGTCTTGCGCCGTTCTCGTCCTCGACGGCGAAACGATACTCAATTCCCCCCCGCGCAACTGGGCCGAGACTCTGGGGCGGGCGGTGTCGATCGTCACCGTCATCGGCATGGGCTCGATTGCCCTCGTCCTCAATCGCTGGCGGGTCGAAGCGAGTGACGCCCAGGCAAAGCCGCCAGGCGAGGCTGCGTCAATTGGCGACTAGGCGATTGTGTCGCACCCTCGCCTTAACCTTGGCGAGCATCAAATTTTGACTTCGCCCGTCGCCGATGATAGCTGCTCGGAAACGTTTCAAGTCTTCCGGCCGTGGTGTCGTAAAGTGATCGGGCAATGCCGCTCGACTACAACTCCCTCCTGATCGCGATCGCCTTCGCCGCCGCCTGTCTGGGCGTTACGTTGTTCGCGGCATGGCTGTCGGCGCGAACCGAGACGTTCCTCCTGACCTGGGCTGTCGGCGCGATGCTGCTCGTCGCCAGTGTTCTGGTCTACAGCGCCTACGTGATGTCCCCCGAGCGGCATCTCGTGATCCTTGCATTCTTCATGCACATCAGCGCGTTCGCGGTCTTCTACGGCGCCGCGATACAGTTCCGCACCGGCGAAAGGCCGCTGCGCCCGATATTGATGGCGGGCATTCCTGCGCTCCTCGTCGCACTTCCTGGGTTCGCGACGCGTTTCGATGCCATCGGCTTCATCCTCAGCAATCTCGTCGTCGCGGCGCTCCTGTTTCTGACAGCGCGCCAATACTGGATCGGCCGCAGTGAAGCGCTATGCGGCCCTGTATGAAGCAAAGCGCGACGGGCGGAACCGGGTTGTCGCCGAGCCGCTCCGTCTCGTCGGCTGATTGCGCCGGCAGGGCGAGCCACCGGCGCGGCCGCGCGTCAGGACAGGATGACCGACCCGTCGAGGTCCATCACGTCCTTGACCCCCCTGAAGATGATGACCGGCTGGTCGTCCCCCTTCAGGCTCAGGTCGAGGAAGCTGTCGCCGCCCTTGCTCGAGCCGTAGTCGGCGAGAAGCTGTTGGGCCGTGGTTCCCTGCGGGATGCCATAACC
>JALHRF010000245.1 GCA_022841545.1 Bauldia sp.
GCCGGCGAGCTGACATTGCCCTTCCAGAAGGGTCGTGGTGGACCGGGCGGGTGGATATTCATCATCGAGCCCGAACTGCATCTCGGTCCCCACGTCCTGGTGCCTGACTTTGCCGGCTGGCGCCGAGAACGCCTCTTGGTGGAGCCGAATGCGGCCTACATCGAGATCGTACCAGACTGGGTCTGCGAGGTGCTCTCGGCATCGACTCACCGGCGTGATCGCGGAGCGAAACGCCGGATCTATGGGGAGGTGGGAGCCCGATACCTCTGGCTCCTCGATCCGCGGCACCAGGAACTGGAGGCGTTCGTCCTCAACGAGAGTGGCTGGCACTTGATCGGGGCCTGGGCCTCCGATGACATCGCGAGCGCCCCGCCGTTCGACGCGATTTCGATCGCGCTTGCCGATCTTTGGCCGCTCGACCGGCCGCTCGGGTTCGACGAGAACCCGCAGCACCTCTTTACCGGAGACCGATAGATGCCGATCAACATCCTGATGCCCGCGCTGTCGCCGACCATGGAGGTCGGAAACCTCGCCAAGTGGCTCAAGAAGGAGGGCGACACTGTCAAGGCGGGCGACGTCATCGCCGAAATCGAGACCGACAAGGCGACGATGGAGGTCGAGGCGGTCGACGAGGGGCGGATCGGCAAGATCCTCGTGCCGGAAGGCACCCAGGAGGTGAAGGTCAACGCGCCGATCGCCATTCTTCTGGAAGAGGGGGAGGACGCGAGCGCCTTGAAGGATGCGGGAGCTGCCGGTGCGCCCAAGGCCGCCGCCAAGGCCGAAGCGTCAGCATCCGTTCCCGCCGCAGCGCCCGCGCCCAAGGCGGAGGCGAAGCCTGCGGAGGCGCCGGCTCCATCCGTGGCGCCCACGGCCGCGGCTCCGGCCAAGGCCAATGGCGGCGGCGGACGCGTCTTCGCCTCGCCACTCGCCCGGCGCCTGGCCAAGGAGGGCGGCATCGATCTGGCGGCGCTTGCCGGTTCCGGTCCGCACGGCCGCGTGGTCAAGGCCGATATCGACGCCGCGAAGTCCGGCAAGGCGCCGATGGCAGCGAAGGCCGCTCCAGCGCCAGCCGCAGCGCCGGCGCTTCCGCTTGGTATGGCCGACGCCCAGATCCTCAAGCTGTTCGAGGAGGGGAGCTACGAGATCATCCCGCACGACAATGTGCGGAAGATCATCGCGAAGCGGCTGGTCGAGGCGAAGACCACCATCCCGCATTTCTACCTGACGCTCGATTGCGAGATCGATGCCTTGCTGGCGCTCCGTTCGGAGATCAACGGCGCGGCGCCGATCGACAAGGAGAAGAACCCGGCCTGGAAGGTGTCGGTCAACGACATGGTGATCAAGGCGCTGGCGATGGCGCTGATGCGGGTGCCGGACGCCAACGTCACCTGGACCGGGGGCGGCATGCTGCGCCATAAGCATGCCGATGTCGGCGTCGCGGTCTCCATTCCTGGCGGCCTGATCACGCCGGTGGTGCGCCATGCCGACGAGAAGAGGCTGTCGGACATCTCCAACGAGATGAAGGACCTTGCCGCACGGGCTCGGATTCGGAAGCTCGCCCCGCAGGAATACCAGGGCGGCAGTTCGGCGGTGTCCAATCTCGGCATGTTCGGGATCAAGGACTTCGCCGCCGTGATCAACCCGCCGCATGCGACGATCCTGGCCGTTGGCGCCGGCGAGGAACGGGCCGTGGTGCGGAAGGGCAAGGTCGAGGTGGCGACAGTGATGACGGTCACGCTGTCGACCGATCATCGCGCCGTCGATGGCGCGCTCGGCGCCCAGCTCCTGTCGGCGTTCAGGACGCTCATCGAGAAGCCGGCGGGAATGCTGGCGTAGGCACCAGAATACGGTCGCCCTCGCGCGCCGTCGGGGCGGCCGCCACAAGCGTGCGACCGCAGGCCGACCCGGCCGCACCTGCGCCACCCTGGCCGAGTCGATATCGAGGGGAACTACGCCCGCTGCCTCGCGTTCTGGTCTCTCTGCCGCATTGTCGGCCTGCCGGAACCTCCGAGGAACTCCTGATGACGCACGTTCTCGCCCAGAACCCGCCCAGGCCGGGCCCGGACCCCGACCGCGGGCCGACGGAGCCTCATCCGCCCCCTACGCCGGGCGATCCCGTGCCGATGCCGCCGGACCAGCCCGACGTGCCGCCGCCCGCCGAGCCGGTGCGCAATCCGCCGATGTATGCGTGATACGTCAGGCCCGCAGCCGGTTGCGGCGGTCGCGGGGACGACCGGGGTCTGCCGGGAGGCCTTCCTCGGGCAGGCAGTCGACGCCGGCGGCGACGGCGCGGAGCGCCATCGCCATGTAGGCGGGGGCGCCCGCGCGGCGCGACCGGTAAATCGCAACGGAATTTGAATAGCCCAACCGCAGGGCCAGTTCGTCGAGCTTCAGTCCAAGGGACTCCGAAACACGGTCGGTGGCTACTGTCCAGGCCGGCCCACTCAGGCGCTTGGCAAAAACCATGGTGTTGCTCCGCAGCAGAAACTTAGCTGGCTTGCTTTCGCTCTCCCGGCAACCTCGGGCCTTGATCTAGAACAAGATTCCTCGCAGTTGTTACAATGCGAGACATGCGCAGCCCGGACCGGACGTCAGGCGTAGAGGAGTCGACATTGACGCGGCGAACGTCGTTCGGGAGGGGACAAGACAAATCCGCCTGGACATGACGTGACGCGCGACTTCGGCACATCACCCGCAACAGCGGTGCCCTAGCCGGCCTCCAGCAAGACGGAGCCATCGGGGGTGCGGGGCAACGGCCACGGCCCTCGCAAGCCGTGCGATGCGTCTCAGTCAGTCGCGGACAGGAACCTTACGCCGGGCGGTCGCCCCGTCCGCGATGCCGTATTGGCGATCGATGCTGCAGGCCAACCGGCTCGGGCGGGGGCCGCTCAGTGCGGCGCGGCCCC
Source organism: Bauldia sp. (assembly GCA_022841545.1). GTDB lineage: Bacteria > Pseudomonadota > Alphaproteobacteria > Rhizobiales > Kaistiaceae > Bauldia. Next base: position 2,907 of record JALHRF010000245.1, read on the forward strand.
GCCGATGATCCCGGATGCCTTCTCGCCGACGACGATGGCCGTCAGGTTGGTGTTGTGCATGACGTTGTCAGGGTAAATTCCGGTGTCAGCGACGAAGAGGTTGTCGAAGCCGTGGACGCGGAGGTCATTGCCGACGACCGACTGAGGGTCGCCGGCCGGCCCCATCCTGGTCGTGCCTGCCTGGTGATGGGCTGCGCCCATGCCGGCGGCGAGAGCCTCGCCGATCGGTTTGTCGAGATCGTCGATCCACGCCGCGCCGAGGGCCTGGAAGGTCTGTGTCGCCAGCATCTCCTTGCAGAACTCCCGAGCCTCGGCGAAGCGCCGGCGGTCCGCGTCGCGGGTGTTGTAGCGATGGTCGATCAGGGGCGCCTGGCGCGGATCACGGCTCTGGATCGTCACCTCGCCCTGGGCGTCCTGGCGGGTGATGTAGGTCCAGAAGAGGGCGATGCCTTCCTCCTCGTCCACCGGTACCGGGTGGGTCTGCCACTCTGGCTCGCCGTCGGCATTGGCGGGGCCCCGCACGTCCGCGACGAATGAGCGGCCCGTGGTGACGCCGACGCCGCGTCCGCGGAAGAACATGCCGAAACCGGGATGGTCGAGGAGATTGCGGCCCACGGGTAGGTCCGCGGTGACGGTGATCCCAAGCGGCTTGAGCCACTCCGCCGGCCCGATGCCCGAGCGCTGGAGGATCGCCGGGCTATTGTAGACGCCCGCCGACACGACCACCTTGTCGGCCGTCGCGGTCTGCCGTTGACCGGCACCGTCGATATAGGCGACGCCAGTCGCCTTGCTGCCGACCAGCGACACGGTGTCCACGAGGCTGCGGGCGCGGATGGTGAGGTTCGGACGATTTCGCGCCGCACGAATATAGGTGACGAGGGTGCCGAGCCGAACTTCCTTGTAGCGATTGTGCGGCATGGCGCCGACGACGCCGGCATGGGCGTCGAGCGCATTGAGGTCGGGCGCCTCGCGGACGCCGAGTTCGACGCAGGCGTCGTACATCATGTTGTTGACCGGCGCCCAGCTCTCCGGCCGGTAGCGCTGGATGACGAGTGGCCCGTCATTGCCGTGGATCGGCTGGTCGCCGAAATCGACGTCGGTCTCGATATTGCGGAAGAGGGGCAGGAGGTCGGCCCAGGACCAGCCGGCGTTGCCCATGGCCGCCCAGCGGTCGAAATCGAACGGTGCGCCGCGGGCGGCGATGGTCGCGTTGACCATCGAAGTCCCGCCCATTAGGCGGCCGCGCGGCAGCCAGATCGAACGGCCGCCAAGCGTACCGGAACGGTCGGTATTGACCAGGTCCCAGTCGAATTCGGGCAGGCCCGCCGTCTTCCAACTGTGCTCGCCGCTGACGGTGAAGAGAGGGGGACGGGTCTCCTCGTTCGGGAAATCGGGACCGGCCTCGACGAGCAGAACCCGGCAGTGCTCGTTCTCGGTCAGGCGCGCCGCAATGACGCCGCCGCTCGATCCGGCGCCGATGACGATGACATCGTAGTGTTCCATGATTCCTCCCCCATCCCTCCTGGAGCATCGCGGTAAGTCCGCCGTCGCGTCTCACCGCCCGATCCTTGGCATCGTTTCCAACGATAGACGGAGCGGCTACACGGCCGCAAGCGCAACCCGACGCCACAGTGGCGCACGGCACCAAACGCCCGCAAATGCTCGATTGTTGGGCACCTCGTTCAGGGTGCCTTCGTGGAGTCCGCGGCGACTTCGCTGGCGAGCATAGGGGTAAAAGACTTGCCTCCTACGATAACGTTTCAATATAGTCGCGGCTATAAGAACCCTTGGGAGGGGCGACCTGCGCTACAGTGCAGGTCGAACGGGAGGCAGATGCCGCGATGGCATTGAACACCGCGGAGGCGGGGGGAGAAAAGCTGACTCGCGGCCCGGTGGGGCCGCCCGGCGCCATGCGTGCGGGTGGCGCGCCAATCCTCGAAATGCGCAACATTGCGAAGCGCTTCGGCGCCACCCAGGCGCTGGAGGACGTATCGCTGGCGCTCTATTCCGGCGAGGTGCATGCGCTCCTTGGCGAGAACGGCGCTGGCAAGTCGACGCTGATCAAGATCATGACCGGCGTCTACCAGCCTGATCACGGCGAGATCCTCCTGTCCGGAAAAGACATCACCATCCGCGACACCGCCGACGCCCAGCGCCACGGCATCGCCGCGATCTACCAGGAGCCGATGCTCTTCCCCGACCTCAATGTCGCGGAGAATATCTTCATCAGCCACCAGGGCCGCGGGGGCGTGGTCCACTGGCGCGCGATGTTCCGCGAGGCGGAGGCGATTCTCGCCGAGCTCGGGGTTGCGCTCGACGTCCGCAGCCCGGCGCGCGGGCTGACGCTCGCCGCCCAGCAATCGGTCGAGATCGCCAAGGCGATATCGCTCAACGTGCGAGTCCTGATCATGGACGAGCCGACGGCGTCGCTGTCGGCGCACGAGGTCGCTCAGCTCTTCAAGCTCGTCCGCGACCTCCGCGACCAGGGCGTCGCCATCCTCTTCGTCAGCCATCGGATGGAGGAGGTGTTCGAGATCGCCGACAAGGTCACCGTGTTTCGCGACGGACGCCTGATCTCGACCATGCCGCGCGCCGAAGCGACGCCCAAGCGCGCCATCGCCGACATGGTCGGCCGCGAGATGGGCCTCCTCGAGAAGCGCCCGCCCGCGCCCCAGGGCGAAATGCTCCTGTCGGTGCGCAACCTCCGCCGCGACGGCGTCTTCGAGGACGTCAGCTTCGATGTCCGGCGCGGTGAAATCCTCGGCTTTGCGGGCCTGATCGGCGCCGGCCGCACCGATGTGGGCCTTGCCCTCTTCGGCATCGCGCCGGCGACGTCGGGATCGATCCGCTTCGCCGACAGGGACGTGATCGTTCGCTCGCCCGAGGAGGCGATGCGGATCGGCATCGCCTATGTCTCCGAGGACCGGCGCCAGCTCGGCCTGTCGCTGCCGATGTCGATTTCCGCCAACATCACGCTGCCGACGCTGAAGCGCTACCTGAACGCGCTCGGGCTGATCAGGCGGAGCGAGGAGGATGCGACCGCGGAGGCGTGGCGGAAGCGGCTCTCGATCCGCACCCCCTCGGTCGACCTTCCCGTCGCCAAGCTCTCCGGCGGCAACCAGCAGAAGGTCATGCTGAGCAAGTGGCTCAACACGAAGCCCTCGCTGCTCATCGTCGACGAGCCGACCCGCGGCGTCGATGTCGGCGCCAAGGCCGAGGTGCACACCATCATCGGCGAGCTTGCGGCCGAGGGCATCGGCATCATCGTGATCTCGTCCGACCTGCCGGAGGTGCTGTCCCTGAGCGACCGCGTGCTCGTCATGCGCGAGGGCCGCCAGATGGCGATCTTCAACCGCGACGAGGCCGACCAGGAGCGGGTGATGACGGCGGCCATGGGCGGCCAGGTCTACGCGGTGCCGGCATGAACTGGCTC
>JALHRF010000246.1 GCA_022841545.1 Bauldia sp.
ACGCCATCGCGCGCCGCAACATCTTCAACGTCGCGCTGTGGACGACGACCGTCACGTTCGTCCTGTCGATCTTCATCTGGATCAACTTCGATCCGTCCGACCCCGGTTTTCAGATGGTGGAACGGACGGAGTGGCTGGGCGGCTCGATCACCTACCAGATGGGCGTCGACGGCATCTCGATGCTGTTCGTGATCCTGACGACGTTCCTCATGCCGCTCTGCATCCTGGCGAGTCGATTGAGCATCGAGCGCCACTTCAAGGAGTACATGGTCGCTTTCCTGGTGCTCGAGACGCTGATGATCGGTGTCTTCTGCGCCCTCGATCTCGTGCTTTTCTACGTCTTCTTCGAGGGCGGCCTGATCCCGATGTTCCTGATCATCGGCATCTGGGGCGGCCCGCGCCGGGTGTATGCGAGCTTCAAGTTCTTTCTCTACACCCTGCTCGGCTCGGTTCTGATGCTGCTCGCCATCATGGCGATGTACTGGGACGCCGGCACCACCGACATCCAGGCGCTGCTCGCGCACAGCTTTCCGGAGTCGATGCAGACCTGGCTGTGGCTCGCGTTCTTCGCGAGCTTCGCGGTGAAGATGCCGATGTGGCCGGTGCACACCTGGCTGCCCGATGCCCATGTCGAAGCCCCGACCGCAGGCTCGGTCATCCTCGCCGCGATCCTCCTCAAGATGGGCGGTTACGGCTTCCTGCGCTTCTCGCTGCCAATGTTCCCGCTCGCATCGGCAGACCTCGCACCCCTGGTCTTTGTGCTGTCGGTGGTGGCGATCGTCTACACCTCCTTCGTCGCGCTGGCGCAGGAGGACATGAAGAAGCTGATCGCCTATTCGTCGGTCGCCCACATGGGCTTCGTCACGATGGGCATCTTCGCCATGACCGCACAGGGCGTGCAGGGCGGCATCTTCCAGATGCTTTCCCATGGCATCGTATCGGGCGCGCTGTTCCTGTGCGTCGGCGTCATCTACGATCGAATGCACACCCGCGAGATCGCCGCCTATGGCGGTCTGGTCAACCGGATGCCGCTCTATGCGCTCGTCTTCATGGTCTTCACAATGGCCAATGTCGGGCTGCCGGGGACGAGCGGATTCGTCGGCGAGTTCCTGACGCTCGTCGGCACTTTCCGAGTCAATACCTGGGTGGCGTTCATCGCCACGACGGGCGTGATCCTGTCCGCGGCCTATGCGCTCTACCTCTACCGCAGGATCATCTTTGGTCCCCTGGAAAAGGGCAGCCTCCGCTCGATCGCCGATCTCACGCGACGGGAGCAGATCATCCTCGCTCCGCTGGTCGTCCTCACCCTTCTCTTCGGTTTCTTTCCGGCTCCAATCATGGACGTGACCGCTGCTTCGGTCGACCAGCTCATCGCTAACTACCAGGCGGCGCTGGCGGCTGCCGGCAAGCTCGCGGCGGTGTCGCCATGATGCTTCCCGATTTCCTGCCGGCGCTCCCCGAGATCGTACTTGCGGTCAGCGCGTTGATGCTGGTGCTTGTCGGCGCCTTCGCCGGTGAGCGGGCGACCGGAATCGTGACGGCGCTCTCGGTTGCCGTGCTGACGATCGTGGCGTTGATCCTGATCTTCTCACCGGCGGCCGGCTCGACTTTCAGCGACGCCTTCGTGCTCGACCCGTTCGCGCGTTTCATGAAGGTATTGGTGCTGATCGGCTCGATCGCCGCCATCATCATGTCCACGGGATATGCACGCGAGCAGGGCTTCGCCCGCTTCGAGTATCCGCTGCTCATCGTCATCGCCACGCTCGGCATGCTGATGATGATCTCTGCGGACGACCTGATCGCGCTCTATCTCGGCCTCGAGCTCCAGTCCCTGTCGCTCTACGTCATCGCCGCCATCAACCGCGATTCCGTGCGCTCGACCGAGGCCGGCCTGAAGTATTTCGTCCTCGGCGCGCTCTCCTCGGGCATGCTCCTCTACGGGGCGTCGCTCACCTACGGCTTCACGGGTCATACCTCGTTCTCGGGGATCGCGTCGGCCCTTTCCGGCGGCGAGGCTTCGCTCGGATTGACCTTCGGCCTCGTATTCCTGATTGCCGGTCTTGCCTTCAAGATCTCGGCCGTGCCGTTTCATATGTGGACGCCGGACGTCTACGAAGGAGCGCCGACGCCGGTCACCGCATTCTTCGCTGCGGCTCCCAAGGTCGCTGCGATGGCGCTCTTCATTCGCCTGGTGGTCGATCCCTTCGCCTCGATCACGCCGGACTGGCAGCAGATACTGTCCTTCATCGCCATCGCCTCGATGGTGCTCGGCGCCTTCGGTGCGATCGGGCAGCGCAACATCAAGCGCCTGATGGCCTACTCCTCGATTGGCCATATGGGCTTTGCCCTGGTCGGCTTGGCCGCCGGCACCGAAGCTGGCGTCCGCGGCGTCATCATCTACCTCGTCATCTACATGGCGATGACGCTCGGCGCCTTTGCCTGTATTCTGGCCATGCGGCGGCGCGAGGGGATGGTCGAGGAGATCGGCGATCTCGCCGGGCTCTCGAAGACCCATCCGATGATGGCGTTCATGCTGGCGATGATCCTGTTTTCGCTCGCCGGCATCCCGCCGCTCGCCGGCTTCTTCGCCAAGTTTTACGTCTTCCTCGCTGCGATCGAATCCGGCCTTTATGTGCTCGCGGTGATCGGGGTGCTCGCGAGCGTCGTTGGCGCCTACTATTATCTCCGTATCATCAAGATCATGTATTTCGACGAGCCGGTCCGCAACTTCGAGCCAATGGCGCCGGAACTGCGCTTCGTACTCGGCATCTCGGGCATCTTCATCCTGTTCTTCGTTCTCGTCGCCGGCCCCGTCGGCCAGGCGGCGGCGACGGCGGCCGCCACGTTCTTCCCCGCCGGATGATGGCGGGCGGACTTCCGGCAGGAACCCGCCGAGAGGCACACGAGAGCCTGCCCTCGACCAGTTTGCGAGGGCTTGCGCTGGCGCATGCTGGCGATCCGGGTGGCATCTGGGTAACCGCAGGGGAGCAGACCGCGGGTCGCGGACGGCGGGGCAGGGAGTGGACCACCGGCGGCGGAAACCTTGCCGCCTCGCTCCTCCTCATCGATCCGGCCGAGCCGCCCGTTGCGGCCACCATCTCCTTCGTGGCCGGCGTGGCCCTCCACCAGGCGGCCATCGATTGTCTAGGTCCAGGCATCGCCGATCGTCTGAAGTTGAAGTGGCCGAACGACCTGCTCCTCGACCGGCGGAAGGTTGCAGGCATTCTGGTCGAGGGGGAGAAGCTCCAATCGGGGAAGTTCGCCGTGGTCGTCGGGATCGGCGTCAACTGCGCGTCTCATCCGGAGAGCGGAACCACGCATCCTGCCGGGGACTTCCTTTCACTGGGGGCTCCGGTCGAGGCGGAAGCCTTGTTCATGGCGCTCGCGGGCCGGATGGCGGATGAGTTGATGACATGGGATCGCGGCAGTGGATTCAGCCGAACCCGAGCCGCGTGGTTGTCCCGGGCGGGAGGCATCGGCGAGCCGATCCGCGTGAACCTTGCCGACCGCGCGCTGGACGGCCGTTTCGACTCCCTCGATGCTGAAGGCCGCCTCGTGTTGCGCCGCACCGACGGCGGGCGCGAGACGGTGAGTGCGGGCGATCTGTTCTTCGCGGCGACCGGCTGAGCGGAGCGCGGCGTGGCAAGGCACCCGGACGAACTCGTCTTCCTGCCGCTCGGCGGAGTCGGCGAGATCGGTATGAATCTCGGTCTCTATGGCCTCGGTCCGCGCCGTGACAGGACTTGGCTCGCGGTCGATTTCGGCATCGCCTTCGAGGCGCAGGATGCGCCGGGCGTCGATGTGATCTTCCCCGATATTTCCTACCTCGAGGAAGAGCGGGCAAGCCTCGCCGGGATCGTCATCACCCACGCCCATGAAGACCATTTTGGCGCGTTGATCGACCTCTGGCCGCGGCTCCGGGTCCCGGTCTACGCCACCGCCTTTACCGCGAACCTCGTCATGGCGAAGCTCGCGGGCGAGCCCGGCGCCGAGCCCGTGCCGATCACCCGGGTCACGCCCGGCAAGCGCTTCAACGTTGGCCCGTTCGACGTCGAGTATATCAACGTCACCCACTCCGTGCCGGAGTCCCACGCGCTCGCGATCCGTACACCGCTCGGCACGGTGCTCCATAGCGGCGACTGGAAACTGGACCCGACACCGGTGCTGGGCGCGCCGACCGACGTGGCGCGGCTCCAGGAGATCGGTCGCGAAGGGGTGCTCGCGCTGGTCGGCGACTCCACCAACGCGATGCGCGAAGGGCGGAGCCCGAGCGAAGCCGAGGTCGCGCGTGAACTCGCCGAAGTGGTACGGACAGCACCGGGCCGCATCGCCTTCACCACCTTCTCGTCGAATGTCAGCCGGCTTCGCTCGATCGCCCTTGCCGCCCAGGCGTCGCGCCGTGAGGTGGTCGTGATCGGGCGGGCGATTCGCCGGGTCCTCGATGTCGCGGGCGAACTCGGCATGCTGGAGGGGCTGCCGCCGTTTCTCGAAGAGGAGGCCTACCAGCATCTGCCGCGGAACAAGGTCGTCGCGCTGGTGACCGGCAGTCAGGGCGAACCGCGTGCCGCTTTGGCGCGGGTCGCGACGGAGGAGCATCGGAATTTCGTGCTCGATCGCGGCGATACGCTGGTGTTCTCCTCCCGCGCGATCCCCGGCAATGAGGTCGCGATCAACCGCATCGTCAACACCATGATCGCGCGCGGCGTGCGGGTCATCACCGACCGCGATCGTCTGGTTCACGTATCGGGCCATCCGCGGCGTGACGAAATGCGCGAGATGTATGAATGGATCAAGCCGTCGATCGCCGTGCCGGTGCACGGCGAAGCGATGCACCTCGCTGCCCACGCCGAGCTTGCGCGCGAAATGGGCGTGCCAATCGTGAAGGTGATCGGCGACGGTGACGTGCTCCGTCTGGCGCCGGGACCTGTGGAGAAGATCGACGAGGTCGAGGCGGGTCGGATTTATCGCGACGGGTCCCTGATCGGAAACCTCGAGGCCATGGGCGTGCCGGGCCGCCGCCGGTTGTCCTTCGCGGGCCATGTCGCGGTGTCGGTCGTGCTCGACAGCCGCGGGGAGATCGCTGTCGACCCCGAGATCGAACTCACCGGCCTGCCGCTTGCTGACCGTCACGGGCGGCCTTTCCAGGAGAGCGTGATGGATTCGGTCCTCGGGGCACTCGGTTCGATTCCGCGCCCGCGGCGCCGCGACCCCGAAGTCGTCCGCGAGGCGGTGCGCCGCGCGGTTCGCGCCGGCGTAGCGTCTGCCTGGGGCAAGAAGCCGAATTGCGCGGTGCTCGTCTCGGTCTTATGACGAGACGATGATCGGCAGGCTCAATCACGTCGCGATCGCCGTCCCGAACCTGGCGGCCGCCATGGCGGTCTATCGGGACGGTCTCGGGGCGACGGTGTCGGATCCCGTGCCGTTGACCGAACATGGCGTGACCGTCGTCTTCGTCGAATTGCCGAACAGCAAGGTGGAATTGATGGAGCCCCTGGGGGACGCATCGCCGATCGCGTCCTTCCTCGAACGCAATCCTGGCGGCGGCGTGCACCATATCTGTTTCGAGGTGTCGGACATCCGGGCGGCCGTTGCCACGCTTCAAGCGGCTGGCGCGCGGGCGATCGGCGGCGGCGAACCGCGAACGGGCGCCCACGGCAAGCCTGTGGTCTTCCTTCATCCGAAGGACTTTCTTGGAACCTTGATCGAGCTGGAGGAGGCCTGAGCGATGCCGATCGGCAGCATCATCGCGATCTTCTTCGTCGTCTGGTGGATCGTGCTCTTCGCGGTCATCCCGTTTGGCATGAGGACCCAGGAAGAGGAGGGCGAGGTCATCCTCGGCACCAGCGCCAGCGCGCCGGCGAATCCGCACATCCTCCGCACCGCGATCATCACCACGATCGTCGCGGCGGTCGTCACGTTCCTGATCTGGATACTGTTCGGCCACTATGGTGTGGGCGTGAAGGAGATCGCCGACTGGCTCGAGGGGCGGAGCCCATAAAAAAAGCAAGGCCTTTCGGCCTTGCTTCTTCAGTTCCGCGTCCTTAACCCTTCCTGCGACACCCAAGCCCAACTGGCTGGTCGGGCTTTCCTCAGGATGTTGCGGCAGCTACCTCTCGGCGCGCCAGAAGGGATCTTCCTCCCAAGACTTAGACCGCGATGCCTTTTTTTCGAGAAGGACGGCGGGCCTTTGCTGCCGGCCAGTTCCGTTCCTTCCTTATGAAAAAAGCCTAGCGAAACTCGAACGGCTTGTCACCAATTTGTGCGAACGCGGCTCAAAATTTTTGCACTGGACAAAGG
>JALHRF010000247.1 GCA_022841545.1 Bauldia sp.
GCAGCGATCGGCTCCATCGCCTACGCGCTGCCGCCGGCTTGCCGCTACCAGACCATCACCGGCGTTCGCTACTACCACTGCGGCGACATCTGGTACCAGCAACGGTACGCCGGATCCCAGATCGTCTACGTCGTCGTCAACCCGCCGTAGGCGCGAGCGACAGCGAAGCGGAGGCCGCCGGCGGCCTCAGCGGAGACGGAGCCTTCGACGTCGGCACAGAGTTCGGCTCGACCGTGTCGCCGTCCTGCGGCGCCGGTTCGGGTTCGACGGCAAGATCGAACAGGTCGGGACTACACAGTGACGAAGAAGCGCCGGGAACACCCGCGCATGGCCGCTTCCGGCAAGGAGACCGAACGATGACTGGATATGAATCATGGCTGCCCGTCGCGGCGGCGATGCTGCTGAGTGGGGCCTTCGCTGCCGGCGATGTGGCTCTTGCCCAGTCGGAACCGCCCGCCGGGAGGGTGATCGTGGATGGGTCCATCCTCCCGTTCCCGCCGGTGCCGTCGGCTTCGACGCCGGGCCTGACGATGGAAGACTCGATCTACAAGAAGCGTGTCGAGCCGCGGCGCCTCTCCGAGGACGCACCGAACATCCTGATCATCCTGATGGACGATGTCGGGCCGGCGACGCCGTCGACCTATGGCGGCGAGATCCATACGCCGACGCTCGACCGCATCGCGGAAATGGGGGTGTCCTTCAACCGCTTCCACTCCACCGCCATGTGCTCGCCGACACGGGCGGCGCTGCTCACAGGCCGTAACCACACGCGGGTCGGCAATGGCCAGATCGCGGCGATCGCGAACGATTTCGACGGTTTCAGCGGCACGATCCCCAAGTCGGCGGCGACCGTCGCTGAAGTCCTCAAGAACTACGGCTACAACACCGGCGCCTGGGGCAAGTGGCACAACACCCCGGAGGAGCAGATAACCTCCAAGGGGCCATTCGACTATTGGCCGACCGGCTACGGCTTCGAATACTTCTACGGGTTCCTTGCCGGGGAGGCCTCGCAGTACGAGCCGACCCTGGTCCGCAACACGACGCAGGTGACCGAGCACCTCCCCGAGGGCTATCACCTCACCGACGACATCGCGAGCGACGCCATCCATTGGCTGCGCGAGCAGAACGCCTACGCACCGGACAAGCCGTTCTTCATGTACTGGGCGCCGGGTGCGTCGCATGGTCCGCACCAGGTCACGAAGGAGTGGGCCGACAAGTATGAGGGCAAGTTCGACGACGGCTGGGACAAGTACCGCGAGCGCGCTTTCGTCCGGGCCAAGGCGATGGGCTGGATTCCCGAGACCGCCGAACTGACGCCGCGCCCGGCGTCGATGGCGGCCTGGGACTCGATTCCGGAGGACGAGAAGCCGTTCCAGCGCCGGCTGATGGAGGTCTTCGCCGGCTTCACCGAGCATGCCGACTTCAATGCCGGCCGGGTGATCGACGAGATCGAACGGCAAGGGAAGCTCGACAACACGCTCATCTTCTACATCTGGGGCGACAACGGCTCCTCGTCCGAGGGCCTCTACGGAACCATCAGCGAGCAGCTGGCGCAGAACGGGATTCCGACGGAGATCTCCCAGCACCTCGCGGCGCTGGAAGAGCTTGGCGGGCTCGATGCGCTGGGCGGACCGAAGACCGACAACATGTACCATGCCGCCTGGGCCTGGGCGGGCAGCACGCCCTACCAGGGCACCAAACTGATGGGCTCCTATTTTGGCGGCATCCGCCAGCCGCTTGCCGTCGCCTGGCCGAAGGGCATCGAGGCCGATCCCGTTGCGAGGCCGCAGTTCCATCATGTGATCGACATCGTGCCGACGATCTACGAGCTGACGCACATCACGCCGCCTCACATCGTCAACGGGGTGGAGCAGGATTCGATCGACGGCGTCAGCATGGCCTATGCATTCGCGGACACCGATGCGGAAGGGCGGCGGAAGACCCAGTTCTTCGACATCATGGCGAGCCGCGGCATCTATCACGACGGCTGGTTCGCGAGCGCGCCCGGCCCCCGCGAGCCGTGGGTCGGTGGCATTCCGAAGGGCGTCAAGGACTGGTCGCCGCTGACCGACCGGTGGGAACTCTACAACATCGACGAGGACTGGAGCCAGGCGCATGACCTCGCCGCCGAGAACCCGGAAAAGCTCGAGGAGATGAAGGATCTCTTTCTGATCGAATCGACGAAGAACCTGAACCTGCCGATCGGCGGCGGCCTCTGGTCAACCGCCATGTTCCATCCCGAGGATGCTCCCGCTTCGTCGCTGACCGAATGGAACTTCTACGGCCCCATGACCCGGATGCCGGAATCGGCCGCGCCGAAGCTCGGCAAGGTCGACAGCATCGTCAGCATGGAGCTCGACGTGCCGGAGAACGCCAACGGCGTGCTCTATGCGCTCGCCGGCTTTTCAGGCGGCATCACGCTCTACGTCCGGGACGGCATCCTCAGTTACGAGTTCAATCTGTTCGAGATCGAGCGGACCAAGATCCGCGCTTCGCGGCCGCTGCCCGCCGGCCCCGTCACGGTCGAGGTCGTGTCGAAGCTTGCCGGCCCGATCGGCGGCCCGATGGACGTCACACTCAAGGTCAACGGCGAGGTCGTGGGTGAGGGCCGCGTGCCGCGTGCGATGTCGCTGCACTTCACCTCGAACGCCACCTTCGACCTCGGCGCCGACCTCGATTCGCCGGTGTCGCTCGACTACTTCGACGAGGCGCCGTTCCCGTTCAACGGGACGATCGGAACGACGAGGGTCGCCTACCTGAACAAGTGATTCCTCACCGACGGCGGCCATTCGAAGGGCGAGAAGGTCTAAATCTGGAGCGCGCAGGACTTCGTCGCGCTCCGGATGTACGAATACAAGATCATGGTCAAGGTCGTCGAGCCGCAGGCGCAATGGCTGGACATCGACATGACGACCGTCACCGATGTCGGCCTCGCGCCGCGGCTGTTCAACCTCCACATCGACCCCAAGGAGGAATACCCCATCGGCCACCGCCTGAACGGCTGGCTCGCCTCGCTGGCGGCCGAGGTGAAAGGCCACGCGGCGACGTTCAACCAGTACCCACCGAAGAACATCGGCCTCGGCCAGTAGCTTAGCCCCCTCACCAGCCCCCTACCGGTCGGTGACGATCTTGAACTTGGTGCCGGCCGTGATCGGCGCGCCGGGGCTCAGCTCGTTGATCACCCGGAACAGCTCGCGCGGGCGGTCGACTCCGCTCATCCGCGCGGCAAGCGAATCCTGGGTATCCCCGGCCTGTGCCGTGACGATCCGGATGGTGAGCGGCTTCAGCGCGGCGAGCGCCCGCTGGTCGAGCTGGCGGAAGCTCGCGACGGTCTCCGTTGCGGCCTTCTCGAGACCCGGGGTGGCCGACTCGTTGGCGAATATGAAGCGGTAGGTGGCGCCGGAATCGGCCTGGACGATGGCGATCCGGAAGTCCCAGCCCTTGGCGCTGGCGTGCGCGGCGGCGGCCGGCATGCCGTTGACGGTAAACCGCCGGACGGTCGCCTCGTTCAACCCATTGACCCAGCCTGAGGCGAGATACTGCGCAAGGTCGGCGCCGCGGACCAGCGCCACGGCATCGAAGCGGAGCGCGGTACCGTCCGCCCCCGTGGCGAGCACCGCATCGCTCGCGTTGTCGATGACGAAGCCGTCCGGGACGGTGAAACCCACGCCGAGCGTGGGGTGGATGAAAGTCCGCTCGCGAACGTAGCCCTGGCTCGGGTCGTCGCCGAAGATCAGGCCGTCGATACCGGTGAGGTAACGGTCGCGGTCGACCTCGCCGAGGCCGGGGGCGCCGAACTCCCGGGCAGCGCGGGTGGCGAACTCAACCCGTTCCGGCGTCGAGGGATGGGATGCGAGAAAGTCGGGACGCTTCTCCATCATCGGCGCCGCGGTCTTGTAGGCCGCGTATTGCGCCATCGTCGCCAGGAACCGAGCCGCGGCAAAGGGATCGTAGCCCGCGCGCCCAATGGTCTTGACGCCCATGGCGTCGGCCTCGAGCTCCTGCTGGCGGGAGAAGCTCGCGAGCGAGCGCTGGCTCGAAGCCAACGCGAGCTGGCCCTCATCACCAAGGACATCGGTAACGACGCGGCTGACGATCACCGCGTTCCGCGCCTTGTTCTGGCGGGCGACGGCGTGGTTGGAGATGACGTGCGCCATCTCGTGGGCGAGCACCGCCGCGACCTCGGAGGAATCACTGGCGAGCGCCAGCAGCCCGCGGGTGACGTAGAGATAGCCGCCCGGCAAAGCGAAGGCGTTGACGGCGGGCGAATTGAGGATGGTGATACGGTAGGGCTGCTCGGGCTGCTCCGAAGCGGCGACGATCCGCCCGACGATGCGGGCAACCGTCTGCTCGAGCTTGGAGTCGTGGTAGATGCCGCCGTAGGCGGCAACGATCCGCGCGTGTTCTTCCGCGCCCGCACCGGTGGCCGCCGGCACGCTCTGCAGGCCCGCCCCGATCGCCGCGTCGGGCGGCACGCCGGCGGTCATCAGCTGATTGCAGCCCGCGAGCGCCAAGCCGCCCAGCATCGCTGCGGCCAATATGCTCAGCCGCCTGGCACGATCCCGCACTGCGCTGCCTCTCGCAGCGACCAACGTCATTCTTCCCGGTCCAAGAGTTCCAACGCGAGAGGATCCGTAAGCCGGATGGCCGGACCGCCGCTTTCCTCGATGACGCCACGCACGCGCACCGCCCGTCCCGCCAAGGATTCCACCGTGATTCCGGCTTCAACAAGGCGGGGAACAAGCGACTTCTGCACCATGACCGTGAAGTCGGTGCGGAAACTGCGCCCGAAGTCGAGGAACACCATACGCGACCCGTACCCAACCGATACGATCCGACCCTCAACCAACGCATATAGGCCGATTTCGGCCAAAAGCGAAGATTGATCCGAGGCCTTCGCGACATTCCTGGAGTCGGCCCACAACCCGGCTCCGGCACCCCTCGCGGCCGCCTCAAGCGCGAGGAGCGCTCGCAGACATCCCGGGTCGCCGCCTTCGGGCCGCACAATTGCAAGACCGGCCACGACCAACTCCGCCTGGAGCCAGCGGCCGTCCTGCGCATAGACATGCGCCCGGATACGGCCATAGCGGTCAGGGGAATCGGCCACTTCAACCTGGACCGGCCCCGTGGCGAGGCGGGCGATGGCAGTGGCGAGAGGCGACCCGCCAGCCGATTCGGGCGTCGCGCCGGAGACTTGCGGGAAGGCTAGCCCGGCGAGGCGCACCTCCTCACCCTCCGCCGTAACCAGCCCGCCGACCGCGGTGATCCCCGTGACGACCATGGTCTGGGTCGACAAAGCCGGGCAGGCCGACGCCGCTAGCGCCGATCCCGCGGCGGGGCCGGCAAGCATCAGTGTGGCGGCAAGAGCCGCCACGATGGCGAGACCTTCACGAAGCTGCATGCTCCCAACATATCTGCAGGGCGGACCTCCTGGGGAGTGGACCTTGAGTGAACCACGGAGGCATTAAAACTGCGACACATCTGTGGTAGGAAACTCTCCGTGACCTCGTAGCTCAGCAGGATAGAGCATCAGATTCCTAATCTGAGGGCCGTGGGTTCGAATCCCGCCGGGGTCACCAAAAATTTATATTTTTCAATTGGTTGACCCGTATCAGAGCCGGCGGATCAATCGGTGCAAGTTTCCCAAGCCAGTTGATTGGGAAGCTTACGGGAAGCGAGACGCTATGGATTGCTCCCGCATTACTTCGCAGGATCGCTGTAGAGGCTCGCGCAGGTCTCTTGACGATCCGACTCCAAGTCACGTCAATTCCGGGCGAGAAGGTCGAAGACTCCGAGGCCCAGCCGGATCAAGCCGTCACCGCCGGCGTCATCGAGGGGGGCCACTCCCCGCCCCCTCCCGGTGCCTACGGGATCGGCCCCCCCCCGGGCAGGATAAATCCGGCTCGCGCGTACGAGGCTCACGCCACGCCGGTTGGCAACGATAGTGTCCCGCCTATCGGCCTCGGCGAGTAGAGCGCGGACCAGCATCGATTTGAGTTGGGGCACATCACCCCCGGCGAGAGCACCGCCAGTGGCTTTGATCGGATCTCGTCGGTATGGAGCGGATTCGTTCCGACTGACGCTGGCGGACGTTTTCGCCGGGGCGACGAGTCAGGCCCGTCGCTCACTTCACCTACGGCACCGGCACCTTGCCCGCTCAATCACGTCAACCGCCAGTTCCAGGCGACGCAACCGAACGCGCTCGGGATCTCGGACTTCACTTGCGTCGCAACCTGGACCGGCTTGGTGTACGTCGCCTTCGTGATCGATGCTTATACGAGG
>JALHRF010000248.1 GCA_022841545.1 Bauldia sp.
CCGCGCCCGTATCGGACAGGGGCATCCATCCAGCTTTCCGAACCTTTGAGATATCGACCTCCAGGCTGGAAAGCATGCTCTCGGCCAGGGACGCGCTCCCGGAAGCCCGCAGGCCCGCGGAGAGGATATTCGTCGGGAAACGGAACAGCCGTGGCCGCAAGCCCATAGCAGTGCCGAGATGGGAACTGAAGACGGGAGTCGAAACGTGCCCGGTATCAGCAACGATAAACGTCTCGCTCCCTCGATTCGATCGTGCGAGTCGCCAGACAACGAAATCAACGAGAGAAGCAACGCTCAGGAAGGCTCGCGCATTCTTGATGGACGCGAGCGGCAAAGGAACATTGCGCTTGAGCGCTTGGGTCAGCATGGCGATGTTGCCAAGTGCTCCGCGGCCATAGACGAGGGGGGGACGTATGATCGTACAGGCCAGGCTGGACCGCGCTGCAATTTCCTCAAGACCATTCTCTGCTTCAGCCTTCGAGACCGCATAGGCGTCCTTCGGACGTGGCGTGTCCCCCTCAGTGAACGGGCTACGATCTGCGCTGGCGGAACCGTTGACGGCGATTGAGCTCAGGAAAATGAAATCCCGCACCCCCTGCCGCGCGGCGGCAGCGGCGAGAGCGACAGTACCAAATGCATTCACCTCACGGTAGACATCAGGCGATGCCCTCTGCTGCACGAGGCCCCGATGGGCCAGTCCCGCGACGTGGACGACGGCGTCAACGCCGTCGAGCGCCCCATCCCATTGGGTGCCGCGACCGATCTCGCCCACACAGATCGTGCGCACGCCGAGGCCCGCCGGCGTGGGTCTGCGCGTCACGGCTACGACATCGCAGTGCTGCATCAGAGTTGGCACCAGATGGCGGCCGATGAAGCCCGTCGCTCCCGTGACAAGAACGCGACGCCTCGAGTAGGCGTCAACCCGATCCGAATCAGAAACGACGTCGGCCATGGTGCGATCCTATCGATAGCCCCGTGCATGACCCCAATGTTGATTCCGGTCTGGGGCAGGGAGATCGCGGGCCCTTTGACAGAGCGGGCGGTCCTTGATGTAAAGACGACGACGGGCGAGAACGCTGGCTGGCGGTATCGGGCAAATCTGTGAACTCATGACGGAATCGGGCTGGAGAGCGACATCTGCTCGAGAGCAAGTTCCGTGGCCGAGTACCAGTACGAGGGAGGTGCATGTTGAGTTCTTCGATCTCCCTGATCCTGCCGCTGGCCACTTTTGTTGCATCGTTGTTGCTTTGTTATGTCACAAGAATATGCCTAATCTACTATGGAATTGTTGATATACCCAATGCTCGGTCATCCCATACCGCCGCCGTTCCCAGGGGTGGCGGAATTGCCATAGTTATTGTGATCCTCATCGGCTGGCTCTGCCTTCGCCTTTCGGGACAGTACGATATTCCCTACGAGATATTCGCGGGGATCCTGGCGGTCGCGATCGTGTCGGTCGGCGACGACATCTCTCATGTGAGTGCCCTGGCTCGATTAGCGGCGCAAACCATCGCCGTCGTCTTGGGGGTTGCCTTCTTGCCGGTCGACGGTCCGGTCTTGGCGGAGGGCCTGCCCTTGCCTCTTGATCGCTTGCTGGTTGGCCTGATGTGGCTCTGGTTCGTAAACGTCTTCAATTTCATGGACGGGATCGATGGCTTGGCCGCGATCGGGGCTGTCGCGATCACGATTGGCCTCGTCGCGATCGCGGTTCTGTCAGATCATTGGGACTGGCCTGTAGCCCCAGCGTTGGTGGTCGCGGCGGCGGTTGCGGGATTCCTGCCATTCAACTTCGCGCCGGCCCGCATGTTCATGGGCGATGTCGGCAGCGCGACGTTGGGCTACGTGCTGGGGTGGCTCTTGATCCTGGTGGCGGCCGACGGGGCGCTGATCACCGCCGTGTTGCTGGCCCTCTATTTCGTAGCGGACGCAACGTCGACCCTCATCTACCGGATGCTACGTCGCCGGCCCATCTTTGAGCCACACAGGTTGCACGCCTATCAGCGCGCCGTGGATCGAGGACTCTCCCATATGGCGGTGGCCATATTCGCTGGAGCGTTCGGCATCGTGCTCGCACTTCTGGGATGGCTTGCACTGGCCCTCCCGGTGTTGGCGATCATTATCGGGATCGCATTGACTGGCGCGTTCATCGCGTTGCTCCGAGGCCAAATGCAGCGAGTCTGACCCATTTTTGATTCCCGCGGCGCCAACGAATCTAACCGTGGCTTCAAGTGCCGACCCGCAACTCCTTTGGAATCATGGAGTTGCTTCTGACCTCCGATCATTGCGGTTCGCGCGCGCGCGCCGCCTTGAGCCGGTAGAGCGCCTCCAGCGCCTCGCGCGGGCTGAGTTCGTCCGGCCGTATCGTGTCGAGCATTGCACCGAGGGGGTCGGGTGGCGGCTCCGCCGCCTCGGCACGCCGCGCCGCCGAGAACAGCGGCAGGTCGTCGATCGCGGCCACCGGCGACTTCCGGTCCGCGGCCTCCAGTTGACGAAGCACCTCGCGCGCCCGGCTCACCGCCGTCGCCGGCAGGCCTGCGAGCTTCGCCACCTGGATGCCGTAGGAGCGGTCGGCCGAACCCGGCGCGATCTCGTGGAGGAAGATCACGTCTCCCTTCCACTCCCTGACCTTCACCGTCACGTTCCGCAGCCGCGGGAGACGCTCCGCCAGGGCCGTCAGTTCGTGATAATGGGTGGCGAAGAGCGCGCGGCTCTTGTTGACCTCGTGGAGATGTTCGATCGCGGCCCAGGCAATGGAGAGGCCGTCGAAGGTCGATGTGCCACGGCCGATCTCGTCGAGGATCACCAGTGCGCGCGGGCCGGCCTGGTTCAGAATCGCCGCGGTTTCGACCATCTCCACCATGAAGGTCGAGCGGCCGCGGGCGAGATCATCCGCGGCGCCCACCCGGCTGAACAGCCGGTCGACGACCCCGATCCGCGCCGATTTCGCCGGCACATAGGCGCCGGTCTGGGCAAGGATGGCGATCAGCGCATTCTGCCGGAGGAAGGTCGACTTGCCCGCCATGTTCGGGCCGGTCACCAGCCATATGCGGCCAGCTCCGGCCGCGCCCTCCGGTCCGAGCGCGCAATCGTTGGCGACGAAGGGCTGGCCCTCGGCGCGGAGCGCCTGCTCGACCACCGGGTGCCGGCCGCTATCGATCGCGAAGGCCAGCGATTCCTCGACGACAGGCCGTACATGCCCCTCCGCCTCGGCCAGCACGGCGGAACCGGCCGCGACGTCGAGGACCGCCAACGCGTCGGCAATCGCTTTGATCGCCTCCGCCGCCGCGGCGACCGCGTCGGCGAGGTCGTCGAAGACGCCGAGTTCGATCTGGAGCGCCCGGTCGGCGGCGCCGGCGATCTTCGATTCGAGGTCGGCGAGTTCCGTGGTGGTGAAGCGCACCGCGCCCGCCATGGTCTGGCGGTGGATGAAGCGCTGGTTGAGCGGGGCCGCAAGCATCCGATCGCCCTGCGCCGCGGGCGCCTCGATGAAGTAGCCGAGCACGTTGTTGTGCTTGATCTTGAGGCTGCGGATTCCGGTCTCGGCGGCATAGTCGGCCTGGAGCCCGGCGATCACCCGCCGGCTTTCGTCGCGGAGCTTCCGCGCCTCGTCGAGTTCGGGGCTGAAGCCGTCGCGGACGAAGCCCCCGTCGCGCTTCAGATGCGGCACGTCGATGCCAAGCGCCGCGTCGAGCCTTGCGGCGAGAGCGCCAGGACTTCGGCGGAGCGCCGTCGCGACTGCGGCGAATTCCTCCATTAGCTGGTCCCCTTTCGCCAGCAGGGCGAGCACCGATCCCGCCGCATCGAGCCCGTCGCGGATCGCGGCGAGATCGCGCGGACCGCCGCGGTCGAGCATCAGCCGCGACAGCGCCCTGGCAAGATCGGGGGCGGCCGCCAGGGCCTCCCGGATTGCCGTCCGGGATAGCGCGTCGGCGAGCATCCACGCCACCGAATCGAGCCGGCGGTCGATCTCCGCGACGTCGGTGGAGGGGCCGCTGAGCCGGCGCGCCAGGAGCCGGGCGCCGGCACCGCTCACGGTGCGGTCGATGGCCGCGAGGAGGCTCCCGCGCCGCTCGCCGGAGAGCGTCGCGGCGAGCTCGAGATTGGCCCGCGTCGCCGCGTCGATCAGCATCGCCGCGCCGGCCGCCTCCGCCGACGGCGGCGACAGCGGCGGGCGCTCGCCGATCTGCGTCTTCTCGACATAGGCGAGCGCCGCGGCGGCGGCGGACAGCTCGGCGCGGGAGAAGGCGCCGAAACCGTCGAGGGTCTTCACCGCGAAGTATTCCGTAAGCCGCGCCTCGGCGCGCGCGCCGTCGAAGAAGGCCGGCGCGAGCGGCGTCACCGCGGGGCCGAGGCCGCGCCAGAAGGCATTCGTCGCGGTGTCGGAGAACACCGGCTCCGGCACCAGCACCTCGCGCGCGTCGATCCGGGCAAGATCGGCGGCGAGCCGCGCCGTGTCGCTCGTCGCCACCCGGAACTCGCCGGTCGAGATGTCGATCCAGGCGAGGCCGAACAGATCGGCACCGTCGCCGCCGACGCCACGAAGGCGGGAGACCGCCGCGAGGTAATTGTTGCGGCCGGGCGAGAGGAGCGCGTCCTCGGTCAGCGTGCCGGGCGTGACGAGGCGGATCACGTCGCGGCGGACAACGGCCTTGTAGCCGCGCTTCTTCGCCTCGGCGGGGTCCTCGGTCTGCTCGCAGACCGCGACGCGATGGCCGAGGGCGATCAGCCTCTGCAGGTACTGGTCGGCGGCGTGGACCGGCACGCCGCACATCGGGATGTCGAGCCCCTGATGGCGGCCGCGCTTGGTGAGCGTGATGCCGAGCGCCCGCGACGCCACTTCGGCGTCGTCGAAGAACATCTCGTAGAAGTCGCCCATCCGGTAGAAGAGGAGGCTGTCCGGATTGGCGGCCTTGATCTCGATGTATTGCGCCATCATCGGCGACGCGCTGGCGGCGCCGGAGAGCGGGTCGGGCTTCTCCGGGAAGGGGCTGTCCATGGCGGCCGGACGCTAGCAGATGAATGCCTGAATTTCATCCGCCGGCCGCGCCGGAAAGGATCGCGACTGTCACGACCCTCGAGAGCCCCGGACCGGACGAGCCGGTCCGGAACGGTCGACGCCGGCTGAAGGTCAGGCCTTGGCCATCGAATTCTTGATCATGCCGACGATCGCCGTGAGGATTGCGCCGCCAACGCCGCCGCCGACCACTTGGCCGATGATCGCACCGATGTCGAGGCCGCCGCCCGCGGCGCCCTGCAGCATCGGGATCAGCGCCGTGAGGAGCTGCCCCCCGCCGACGCCGCCGATCGCACCGGCGATGGTGTTGCCGGCGCCGCCGAGGCTTGCATTCTTCATCGCCGAGCCGGCGGCATTGCCGCCGATCGCCCCGGCGACGGCCTGGATGATGAGGTTGATGATGGTCGAGTCCAAGGGATTACCTCCTGCAACGGCGGCCGTCCGCATCACGTCGCGGCCGCACCTTCTTCGGGAGACGCCACTCTGACGCTACGAACGCATCCTCTGGACTGCGCGGCCTTGATCCTGACTGCGCGGGCGTCTGGGCCCGAGCGAATCGCCCGCGTGCTCGCGGATGACCGGCGCGAGCGGAGGCTACTCCGCCTCGGCATTTTTATCTAGGTTGGCGGCCGGAATTTTATCAACTCCGGTAGTCGCCGTTGATGGCGACGTATTCCTTGGTCAGGTCGCAGGTCCAGACCCGATCGGCGCCCTTGCCGAGCCCGATGTCGACGGTGATGACGATCGCCTCGTTCTTCATGTAGGCCGAGGTTGCCGCCTCGGAGTAGGCCGGGTCGCGCTCGCCCTTCACCGCGACGCGAATGTCGCCGAAGGATATGGCGAGGCGGTCGCGGTCGGCCGGCTCGCCCGCCTTGCCGACCGCCATGACGATCCGGCCCCAATTGGCGTCCTCGCCCGCGATCGCGGTCTTGACCAGGGGGGAATTGGCGATCGACAGTGCGATCCGCTTCGCCGACGCCTTCGACATTGCCCCGTTTACCCGCACCTCGACGAACTTCCGCGCCCCCTCGCCGTCCCGCACCACCTGGTGGGCGAGAGCGAGGAGAACATCGTCGAGCGCCTCGCGGAATGCACCAAGTCGGCGGTCGCGGGGGCTCGTCACCGGCGCCGCACCCGGCGCCTTCCCCGTCGCGAACAGGAGGAGCGTGTCGGAGGTCGACGTATCGCT
>JALHRF010000249.1 GCA_022841545.1 Bauldia sp.
GGGCACGGTTGTCTCCGTCGGACGATCTGGCCGGCGTTCACGACTCGCACAGCCTCGAAGGCGTCAATGTGACGATCATACAGGATTGCCGGGTCCCGCCGAACCCCGCCCGAACGCCGGTTTGGGATTTCAAGCGGTGGAACCGGCGGTTCCAGCCCTTATCTTCATCGATTGTTGGGGAACCGGGACGATTGACGCCCCTCGCGCGGTCAAGCGCCTTTCGCGCGGGTGAAGAAAGCGACATACTCGCGCGCCGAACAGAGCGGCAGATGGCTGGGCGCCCATCCGCCGCGGCTGGGCCGGCTCCAACCTGAATCACGGGGAGAACAGAATGAAGGCAAGAGCGCACATCGTCATGCTGGCGGCGTTCGTCAGCGTGTTGCCATTGGCCGGCGTGGGCACACCTGCCCTGGCCGCGGGCAATCCTGCCGTGTGCGACGGCTTCGCTCAGAATTACGCGCGGAAGCACTCGCGCGGACCGATCGCCGGCGGCGTCACGTTCGGCGCGATCGGCGGAGCGATCGTCGGCGGCATCCTGGGCGGCCCGCCCGGCGCGTTGCTGGGCGCCGGGATCGGCGGCGGAACGGGCGGCGCGGCAGGCGGCGTCAAGCGGGTGACCGACTACAACACCCTCTACACGCAAGCCTTTAACAGCTGCATGGCCGGCTAGTCCCAACCGACCCAACCCAGGAGAAGAACGTGAAGACACACATTGTTGCCGCTGCGGTGGCGGCGATCCTGGCAGGCTCGGCCGGGATGGCATACGCGCAAGTGACGGATGTCGAGGTCGGCCTGATCAAGGCCGACGCGAACGGGGACCAGGCGCTGAGCCAGGCCGAGGTGATGCTCGACGCCATGCGGGGCTTCGTCGCGTCGGACCTCGACGGCGACGGCATCCTCGAGGCGAATGAAGTCGGCGAAGAGATCGCGACCCACCCGGAATTCACCGACAACGACACCGACAAGAGCGGCGGCCTGACGGTCGACGAGGTGGTCGCGGAGAAGCTCGCGGACTTCCAGGCGATCGACACCAACGGCGACGGCCTCCTCACCCTCGACGAACTGAACGCCGCCTATCCTGCGCCGCAGGAATAAGCTCCGGTCGGCAACGACCGAAGACAAGCGGCGGACCCGGAGGAGACCTCGGGTCCGCCGTTTGCATTTGGGGCGCGCCGGTGGTCGAGACACCCGTCGGCTGCTCGCACCCTAATCGTCGGGACAGGTTGCGGCAGCGATCCACGGCACTTATGATATACACTCGGGTTGACGTATATCATCGGAGCGCCAACATGCAGGTATCGAAGTGGGGGAACAGCCTCGCGATCAGACTCCCGAAAGCGGTCGTCGAAGCACTTGAGCTGAAGGAAGGGGATTCGCTCGACATCCAAGTCGCCGGGAGGCGCTCCGTCGATGTAGCGAAGACGCCCGACGCAAAGGCGCTGCTCGCCCGTTTGAGGCGATTCCGCGGTCGCTTGCCAGCCGATTTCAAATTCGATCGACTCGAAGCCAATGAGCGCGGCTGAAGTCTTCCTTGACAGCAACGTTCTCATCTATCTGTTCTCGACCGATACCGCCAAAGCGCAACGCGCGGAGTCGGTGATAGGGAGCGGCGGCACCGTGAGCGTCCAGGTGCTGAATGAATTCGTGTCAGTCGGGCGACGCAAGGTCAGACTCGAGTTCCACGAAATTCGAGAGACCCTTCGCGCCATCCGAGCCTCGTGTCGCGTCGTCCCGCTGGGTATCGAGACGCACGAACTGGGAGTCGATATAGCCGAACGCTACCGGCTGTCCGTCTACGACGGGATGATCATCGGAGCAGCACTGCTGGCCGGTTGCGAGGTGCTCTACAGCGAGGACTTGCAGCACGGACAACAGATCGAGGGAAGTCTCGTCATCCACAACCCCTTCCGCGACAAGGGAGAAGCGAAGGTCTAGCCTCGGGGCACTGCACGCGGCGAGGCGATCGCCTTCAGCACATCCCCCAGGAAGTCGCCGAGATCGTCGGTGAGGTAGTCGACATGGGGGGCGTCACGGCCCTCCATCTCCCAGTCGTCCTCCATCACCTCGCGGATGCCGGGCGACGGCACCACCAGCACCGTCCGCATGCCGAGCGCCGCCGGCACCTCGAGGTTTCGCGACAGGTCCTCGAACATCGCCGCACGGTCGGGCAGGATGCCCGTCTCGGCAACGAAGCGATCGTAGGTGGCGCGCGCCGGCTTGGGCAAGAGCTCCGAGCGGACGATGTCGAAGATATCTTCGAAGTGATCGGTGAAGCCGAGGCGCTCGGCGATCTTCTCAGCGTGGGCCCGCGAGCCGTTGGTGAAGATGAACTTCCGGCCCGGCAAAGCCGCGATCGCCGCGGCGAGCACCGGGTCGGGCTCGACCGGCGAATGGTCGATGTCGTGGACATAGGCGAGGAAATCGTCGGGCTGGATGCCGCGTTCTTCCATCAGGCCGCGAAGCGTCGTCCCGTAGCGGCGGTAATAGTCCTTCTGGATGCGGTGCGCCTCATCGGCATCGACTTCGAGGAGGCGCTGGACGAAGTCGCGGATGCGGACGTCGACCTGGGCGAAGAGGTTGGTGTGGCGCGGATAGAGGGTGTTGTCGAGATCGAAGATCCAGGCGTCGACGCCGGCAAACGGAGACAGGTCGCGGACAGATTCGTCACCGGGCGGGGGCCGCGGCCCTTTTGCCATCATGGCCGGATCAAAGTTCCCGCGCCGTGGTCGGTGAACAGCTCGAGGAGGACGGCGTGCGGCGTCTTGCCGTTGAGGATGACCACGCCCTCGACGCCGCGCCGAAGCGCCTCGACGCAGGTTTCGACCTTGGGGATCATGCCGCCGGTGATGGTGCCGTCGGCGATCAGGCGGTCGACGTCGGCAACGGTCAGCTCCTTGAGCAGCCTGCCGCTCTTGTCGAGAACGCCGGGCACGTCGGTGAGGAAGAGGAGACGCGCTGCCCCGAGCGCGCCGGCGATGGCGCCGGCAAAGGTGTCGGCGTTGACGTTGTAGGTCTCGCCGTCGGCCCCGGGGGCGACGGGCGCAATGACCGGGATCAGCTCGGCGCCGAGCACCATGTCGATGACGGCGCGGTTGACGGTCTTGGGCTCGCCGACGAAGCCGAGGTCGACCACCTTCTCGATGTTGGAATCGGGGTCGATCTCGGTCCGGGTCAGCTTCTCGGCGACGACCATGTTGCCGTCCTTGCCGCAGAGGCCGACGGCCTTGCCGCCCTCGGCATTGATCGCCATCACGATTTCTTTGTTGATCGAGCCGGCGAGCACCATCTCGACCACGTCGATGGTCTTCTTGTCGGTGACGCGGAGGCCGCCGCGGAACTCCGACTCGATGCCGAGCCGCTTCAGCATCTCGCCGATCTGCGGACCGCCGCCATGGACCACGACGGGACGGACGCCGGAGGTCTCGAGGAGCGTGATGTCGCGGGCGAAGGCCTGGGCCAGCGCGGGGTCGCCCATGGCATGGCCGCCATACTTCACCACCACGACCTTCTGGTCGTAGCGCAGCATGTAGGGGAGCGCGGCCGAGATCAGCCGCGCCTGGGCGATCACGTCCTCGCCGCTCTCCTGGTCGGTCGTCGCATTCATGGTGTCGCTGGTCTCGAAACGCCGGGGCGGCCTCTATAGCGGCTCGGGGCCGCGGCCACAATCGCGGGCGCTCAGCCGATTCCCGTTCCGCCCACCGGCACGGTGACGAAGCTCGGCCCGAAATCGGCGATGAGCGGCATCGCCTTCGCGATCACGGCCCGGACCGCGGGTATGGAGAGGGAGGCCTTGTGCGCGGCCTCGTCGTTCCAGAGCTCGGTGATCCACACGGCATTTTCGTCGGCGGCGTCGAGGGCCACGACGTAACTCTTGCAGCCGGGCATGTCGGCGCTCGCCTCAAGGATCGCCGCGACCAGCGCATCGCGCTCGCCGGGCTTCGCCGTCATCTTGCCGATCAGGCCGTACATCGATTCAAGCCTCCGTCTCCGCCTAGCCTATGCAGGATGCGCGGCCTCACCTCAAGCCGCGCACCCCGTTCCGGTGTCAGTCTGTTGTCAAAGTCCGGCGACCGTCATGCGGCCAACGCAAGGACCTCGCCAAGCGGCACATGACCCTTGAAGGCCCGGCTTCCGGCCGGTGCTTCGCCGTCCTCGATCGCGGCCGCAAAGACCACGCCGGGATCGGCGGAAAGGCGCGCCTTCAGGGCAGTGATCCGCGGATAGTCGCCCGGGTCGATGGCGTCGTGGAAATCCGCCCAGCGGGCGACGCCGACGAATACGGCATCGGCCAGCGTCGGACGGTCGCCGAGGACGTATGGCGTATCGCCGAGCATCGCCTCCAGCCGGCGGTGGCGGTCGTTGACGAGTTCGCGCCCCAGGCGCCGCAGGGCGGCCTGGTAGACCGGGTCCGGCTCGGCCAGCTCCATGGCGACCCAGTAGGGGCTGAAGGCGCCGGTGAAGCCGGTGTTGAGGAATGCGGTCATCTGATGCAGGCGATCGGCCTCCGGCGTGCCGGGGGCGAAGCTGATCCGGCGCGCCGCGTCGCGCGCCTCGAGCCAGAGGGCGATCGCCATGGTCTCGGTGACGACACGGCCGCCGCCGAGCATCAGGGCCGGGGTTTCCTGGCGTCCGTTGAGCCGCCGGTAGTTGTCGGCGAGCATGTCGTCGGGCATCCTGACCCGCGCCAGGCGGTAGGGTTCGCCGAGCCATTCGAAAGCCGCGATCAGACCCATCGAACTTCCGAGCGGGTGACCATAGATGAGGATCGGTTCCATGCTGCGTTCCTTTCGTTGCGTGGAACCGGCAGATGGAGCGGGCGGCGAAGGCCGCCAAGAACGCAAAAAAATCTGACCGCCCGGCCGGGGCGGAGACGGAGGCGCTCGATGCAGGACCGCGTTTCGGAATGCCCGATCGAGGGCGCGATGGTGCTGCTCAGCGGCCGCTGGCGGGCGCTGATCATCTACTACCTGAGCCAGGGGCCGATGCGCTTCAACGCGCTCCGCCGCGCCAATGCCGGCATCTCGCACCAGATGCTGACGCGCGAGCTTCGTGCGCTGGAAACCGCCGGCGTGATCGCCCGGACCGCCCTTCCCGGCCCGGCGCCGCATGTCGAATACGCGCTCACCCCGCACGGCGCGCGGCTGATGCCGATCATCGACGGACTGGGCGACTGGTTCGAGGCGGCACCCGGACCGCGCGCGGCGAAGACCGTGGCGGCCGGCGCGGCTATTCGAGCGTGATGGTCGTATCGTCGAACATCGTCCCGTCCTGGCCGGTGTTGACGTAGATCACGCGCTCCGGGAAGCGGGTGTCGGTGAGGAAGTAGCGGGTGCCGTGCGTTCCCCAGCCGTACTCGCCGCAGGGCGGCTCGGGCACCTCGTCCTCCGGCGTGGCGTCGAAGGCCTCCTTCCGCGCGCCGACAGGCATGATCTCGTAGAAGGCGATGGTGCGCGGCGCGGCCCTGATCGCCGCGGGTGCGAAGACGCAGTCGTCGTCATCCGGGATGTAGCCCTTTTCGCGCAGCGCGGGGAGAATCGCCGAGACTTCCGCGTCGGCCGGCTTGTCGAAGACCTGGAGGATGGTCACCTCCGGCTCGCCATCGACGGTCAGGACGAAGCCGGGGAGGCTCGCCTCGAAGCGCGGCTCCCACACGCCGGTCCGGAGGTCGCACCGCTCGGCCCAGATGCCGAGCCCGCCGCCGGTCTTCCACTCCCAGGTGCAGCTGCCGGGGACGGAGCTGCCGGTCGGCATGGGCGGCTGGGCGAGCGCCCCCGCCGGTGGGGCGATGGCGCAAAGGGCGGCAAGGGCGACGATCCTCATCGGCGAATCTCCAGTCTGCGGACGCCGACATTAGCACCGGCAAGGGGGAGGCTCTATTGCGGCACACCTCGCCGGCCGGCGAAGCGCATTCTCGGATTCACATCCGCAGAATTCGCCACAGCGGGCGTGGGCTGCTCTCCCGGATGAGGAGAGGAGTCCGAAGCGCGACCGCGTCGAGGTCGGTGCGGGCTCGGCTTTGATGCAGAGAGCCTCCTCTCCCGTGGGGGAAGATACGGAGCCTTGCGCGCTGCGGGCGCGCTTAGGCGACGTTGGTGAGCATCTGTATTTGGTGTCAAGGTGCGACGGGGGCATTTGGTTGCCATGTTCGATCTTTG
>JALHRF010000250.1 GCA_022841545.1 Bauldia sp.
CGTCGGCGATTATGCGCGCAACAACCCGCTGCTCACCGGCGGCGTGGCCGGCGGCCTCGCCGGCCTCCTCCTCGGCAAGGGCTTCGGTGGCGACATCGTCAAGTATGGTGGTATGGCCGTCATCGGCGGCCTCGCCTACAAGGCCTATCGCGACTACCAGTCCTCGCAGCAGAACCAGAGCCAGGCGCCGGCCTACGCGCCGGCCGGCTACGGGGCGGGCGACTTCGCCCTGCCGCCTCCCGAGTCGCCGTTCGCGGCCGCCAACGCGCCGATGCAGCTCGCCGAGACGCTGATCGTGGCGATGATCGCCGCGGCCAAGGCCGACGGCCACATCGACGCCGAGGAGCGCGGCCGCATCTACCACCGCCTCGAGGACGGCGGACTGCAGGCCGAGGAGATCGCGTTCCTCCAGCGCGAGCTGACCGAGCCGGTCGACATGGACCGCATCGTCGCGGGTGCCGTGAACAAGGAGGCGGCGGTCGAGATCTACGCGGCCTCCGTCATGGCGATCCGCAAGGACACGCCGCAGGAGCAGGCCTATCTCGATGGCCTCGCCGCGCGCCTCAAGCTCGAGCCGGGTCTCGTCCAGTCGATCGAGAAGACCGTCGAGGCGATCGCGATCAAGTAGGCCGCACCGGCGCCCGCGCACAGGCGGCTCCGCGCGACAGGCCCAAACGACAGAAAGGCGCCGAGCGGGTTTCCCCACCGACGCCTCCCTGTCAGGCTGGTGCCGCTGACTGCGCAGCCCGAAGGCGCGCTGCCGTCGTACCAGGCTGATCGTGACCGGGCGTTTGCCTTCATCGCTGAAAGCGCTCGTTCCCGTCACCACTGCTTCAGGCCTTGCGGCTCCAGCAGTGCCCGTCGAACGGTTGTGCCGCCGTTCACGGGGAGCATCGGCCTGCTCAACTTGCGCTCCGCATTGCTGCGGTTCGCAGTCTCAAGCAGCTCCACCGGGCTTCAGGCTTCTACCCGGCTCTCGCCGGTCCACCTGTGTGGTTCCGCTCTCGGCTGGTCTCGATCACCCGGATTGCCCTTCCGAATTCGACCACCCTTTGCGGTGAGATGATGGTCGCCCGGAACGCCCCGGATGAAAAGGCCGGAGTCGCGCAACTGGGATATGTGGGGATAACGGGCACATGGTGCAGCGCGTCAGTGACGGCGAGCGCAAGTTGCGCATGTGAGTCGCGGACCGCCTAGAGAAAGCTCTGCGGGTCGATGTCGACCTGCACCCGCACCCCGCCGCGGGGGGCCGGCGCCGCGTTCAGCCAGGCCTGGAGATAGCCCTGGATGTCGGCGCTCCGTGGCGCGTGGACGAGGAGGCGGAATCGGTGCCGGCCGCGCACCACCGCGAGCGGCGCCTCGGCCGGCCCCAGCACGCTGATCTTCTCCGTCCGCGGCTCGGCCCGGCGCAAGGCGTTGGCGTAGCCTTGCGCCGAGGCGCGGTCGGGGCCTGACACGACGATGCCGGCGAGCCGGCCGAAGGGCGGCAGGCCCGCCTCGCGCCGCGCCGCGATCTCGCTCGCATAGAAGGCCTCGCGATCGCCCGAGACGATGGCGCGGATCACCGGGTTCTCCGGCGCGAAGGTCTGGACCAGCGCCCGGCTCGCGCCGCCGGCGCGCCCGGCGCGCCCCGTCACCTGGGAGAGGAGCTGGAAGGTCCGCTCCGCGGCGCGCAGGTCGCCGAAGGCGAGCCCGAGGTCGCCGTCGACCACGCCGACCAGCGTCAGGTAGGGGAAATTGTGGCCCTTGGCGACGAGCTGGGTGCCGATGACGATGTCGACCTCGCCCTTCTCGATCGAGACGAGCTCTTCCCTGAGTCGCTCCATGCCGCCGATCATGTCGCTCGACATGAGGATGGTGCGCGCGCCGGGAAAGCGCGCCGCGACCTCCTCGCCGAGCCGTTCCACGCCGGGGCCGACCGCGACCAGGCTCTCGGTATCGCCGCAGTTCGGGCAGTGGTCCGGACGCTTCTCGGAGTGGCCGCAATGGTGGCAGAGGAGCACGCCGCGAAAACGGTGCTCGACCAGCCAGGTCGAGCAGTTGGGACACTGGAAGCGGTGGCCGCAGGTCCGGCAGAGCGTGAGCGGCGCATAGCCGCGGCGGTTGAGGAAGAGGAGCGCCTGCTGGCCCTCGGCGAGCGTCGCGGCGACCGCGGCAGCCAGCGGCGGCGACAGGTGGCGGCCGCGCTCGGGCGGGTGCCGCCGCATGTCGATCGCGGCGATCTCGGGCAGCCTCGCCTCGGCGTAGCGGTCCGAGAGCACGAGCCGCGTATAGCGGCCGGCGTCGGCATTGACCCGCGACTCGATCGATGGCGTCGCCGAGGACAGCACCACCGGAAAACCGGCGAGGTGGCCGCGCACCACCGCCATGTCGCGGGCGCTGTAGAAGACCCGGTCCTCCTGCTTGTAGGCGAGGTCGTGCTCCTCATCGACGACGATCAGCCCGAGTTCGGCGAAGGGGAGAAAGAGCGCCGAGCGCGCGCCGACCACCACGCGGGCCGAACCGTCGGCGACGCCGCGCCAGGTCCGTTCGCGGATTCGTGGACCGACCTCGGAGTGCCACTCCGCCGGCCGCGTACCGAATCGGGCGGCGAAGCGCTCGAGGAACCCAGTGGTGAGCGCGATCTCGGGGATGAGGATCAGCACCTGCCGGCCATGGCGGAGCGCCTCGGCCACCGCCTCGAAATAGACCTCGGTCTTGCCCGAGCCGGTGATGCCGTCGAGGAGCGCCACCGCGTAGCCGCCGTCCGCCGCCATGGCGCGAAGCACGTCCGCCGCCGCCTTCTGCTCGGCATTGAGGGCCGGGGTGGCGAAGTCGACCTCGGGCGGACGCGCCACCGGCGCCGCCGGCATCGATACCTCATGCAGCGTCCCCGCCTCGACCAGACCCGCGACCACGCTCGTGCCCACGCCTGCCGCGGCGGCAAGACCGGACTTCGACCAGGCCATGCCGTCTGCGGCAACCTCCAGCACACGGCTTCGCGCCGGGGTCAGGCGGGCCGGGGCGGGCCCGGCGAGGCGCACGCCGCTGACCGGCGCTTCCGGCTGGAGCGCCGGGGCGCGGAGCACCATGCGGAGCACCATGCCGCGGGTGGTCATGGTGTAGCGCGCCACCCAGTCGACGAAGGCGCGGATCTCCCTGGAGAGCGGCGGCGCATCGTATTTGGCGGAGATGGGACGGAGCCGGTTGTGGCCGATCTCCCTGTCGGGCGGGTCGTCCCAGACCACCCCGACCACACCCCGCGTCCCGAGCGGCACGTCGACGATATCGCCCGGGGCCACGCGCATGCCGTCCGGCACCGCGTAGCTGTACGGAGCCGCGACGGCGACGGGGACGAGGACGGAGACGGTGTTCTGAGCCAAGGTTCGTGAGATCGGGATTCGCGGCGCCGTCGGCAACCTAGCAAATCGGGCGCTGGCGTGGTTGCCGCATAGATTGTATTAATTCGGTCTATGCAATTCATAGGATATGCCGCCATCCTCCTCGCCCTTCGCCTCGCCGTTCCGGGCGGGGCGGCGGCGCAGGATTGCCACCCGAGCTACGAGGGCGTCTGCGTGCCTGACGGCGTGAGCGACGTAGATTGCGCGGGCGACGAGGGCAACGGTCCCGAGTATGTACGCGGGCCGGTCTACGTCGTCGGTCCGGACGAATACGAACTCGACCGCGACGGCGACGGGATTGCCTGCGAGCCGGAGAAGGCGAAGCGGCGGTGAGGGGAAATGCTGACGGCCGGGCCGGCTTGGGCTATGGAAGGTCGCCATCCCCGCTTGAGGAGCCCTTCGAGATGAAATTCTTCGTCGACACCGCCGATATCGCCGAAATCGAGGATCTCGCCGCGAGCGGGCTGGTCGACGGCGTGACCACCAACCCGTCGCTGATCGCCAAGGCCGGCAAGCCGATCCGCGACGTGATCGCCGCGATCTGCGCGACGGTGGAAGGCCCCGTCTCGGCCGAGGTCACGGCGATCGACTTCGACGGGATGATGGAGGAGGGACAGGCGCTGGCCGGCATCGCGCCGAACGTGGCGGTCAAGGTGCCGCTCACCTGGGACGGGCTCAAGGCCTGCCGCGCGCTCACCCAGCGCGGCCACAAGGTCAACGTCACGCTCTGCTTCTCGGCCAACCAGGCGCTGCTCGCGGCCAAGGCCGGCGCCACGTTCGTCTCGCCCTTCATCGGCCGCCTCGACGACATCGGCTATGACGGGATGGAACTGATCCGCCAGATCCGCGCGATCTACGACAATTACGAGGCGCTCGACACCGAGATTCTTGCCGCCTCGATCCGCACCCCCTTCCACGTCACCGAGGCGGCGCTCGCCGGCGCCGACGTCGCCACCATCCCGCCGGCCGTGCTGAAGAACCTCGCCAAGAATCCGCTCACCGACAAGAATCTCGACGGCTTCCTCGCCGACTGGAAGAAGACCGGCCAGTCGATCCTGTGAGCCAGACTTTCGCGCCGCCGAGAGCATCGCATTCGCCAGTGACCGACGAGAGGCAACAGGCCGCGGCCGCCGGCTTCGCCGACGACCTCGGCGAGAAGTTCGACGCTGGGGTTCGCTCCGGGCTCCTGCGGGACATCCATGCCGTCGTCGTCTCGCGTGGGCAGACGATCGCCCTCGAGCGCTACTTCGATGGTGCTGACGACGCATGGGGGCGGAAGCTCGGGATCGTATCCTTCGGGCCCGAAACGCTGCACGACCTTCGGTCCGTGACCAAGAGCGTGGTCGGGCTGCTCTATGGCATCGCACTCGACCGTGGTCTGGTGCCGCCGCTTGACGCGTCCCTGATGGCGCAGTTTCCCGAATATGGCGACCTCGCCGCTGACCCGGCACGCGCCGGCATCACGGTCGGCCACGCCCTGACCATGACGCTGGGCACCGAATGGGACGAGGAGCGGCCCTACACCGACCCGGAAAACAGCGAGATCGCCATGGAGATGGCGCGGGACCGGTATCGCTACGTCCTTGAGCGCCCGGTGATTGTCTCGCCGGGAACGCGGTGGATCTATTCGGGCGGCGCGGTGGCGCTGGTCGGCGCCCTGATCGCCCGCGGCGCCGGCAAGCCGCTGCCCGACTTGGCGCGCGAGGCGCTGTTCGCGCCGCTGGGCATCGGCGATTTCCAATGGGCGGCGGGCCGCGACGGGGTTGCCTCCCCCGCATCCGGCCTGCGCCTCACGGCCCGCGATCTCCTCAAGATCGGGCGGATGGTGCTCGCGAAGGGCGTCCATGACGGCCGGCGGATCGTGCCGGCGGCGTGGATCGAAGCGTCGCTGGCGCCGGCGATCGGCACCGGCGACGGGCTCGACTATGGCCGCCTGTGGTTCCTCGGACAGTCCGACGTTCCGGCCTCCGGTCCGCGCCGGTGGGCCGCCGGCTTCGGCAATGGCGGCCAGCGGCTCTATCTCTGCCCCGACGCCGGCGTCGCGGCCGTGATCTTCGCCGGTCAGTATGACCGGCCGACCGCGTGGGTCTGTCCGGCGCGCATCTGGGCGGAGATCGTCCTCGCCAATCTTCGCCTCACCTGACGTTCATCCGCTACAGCAAGGGCTGCCATGACCACGCACCATTTCGATCCCGTCCGCTTCCACAACGCGCTCGGCTCTTACGAGCCGGTGCTCGCCATCGCCGACGGCGACACGGTGGTGACCACGACGCTCGACGCCTGGGGCTTCGACGCCGCCGGCAAGAAGCCGGCCGATTCGCCCAACCCGATGACGGGCCCGTTCTTCATCGCGGGCGCGGAGCCGGGCGACACGCTCGAGGTGCGGATCGACCGCATGACGCCGAACCGCGCCACGGGCTGGACCTTCTCGGTGCTCGCGCCGAACGTGGTCGACCCCGGCGCGGTGGCGGGGCTGCCGGCGCGGCAGCGGGTGTTCTGGGACATCGACGGCAAGGCGGGCACCGCGCGCCTGGCCGAGCCGCCGCCGGGCCTCGCGGACTGGTCGGTGGCGCTCGCGCCTATGATCGGCTGCTTCGGCGTCGCGCCGGCCGGCGGGCAGGCGATCTCGACCGCGACCAGTGGCCCCTTCGGCGGCAACATGGATTACCGCCGCTTCGGTCCGGGCACGACCGCAATGTTCCCGGTGTCGGCGCCGGGTGCGCTGTTCTTTCTCGGCGACGGCCACGCGTGCCAGGGCGACGGCGAGAT
>JALHRF010000251.1 GCA_022841545.1 Bauldia sp.
TCGTCTCCCCGTATTTCCTCACCACGACCAACCTCCTCAATATCGGCCGCGGCATCGCCATCATCGGCATCGTCGCGGTAGGCGAGACCATCGTCATCATCGCCGGCGGCTTCGACCTTTCGGTCGGGTCGGTGATGGCCGCTTCGGGCATGGTCGCCGCCTGGCTCGTCACGCTGGGGTTCCCGCTGCCCGTCGCCTTCGCCGCGGCGATCGGCATCGGCATCGCGGTTGGCCTCCTCAACGGCGTCATCATCAGCTACGGGCGCATCAACCCGCTGATCGCGACGCTGGCGACGCTCGCCATCGTCCGCGGCCTGTCCTACGTGATTTCCGGCGGGCGCGAGCTGGTGGTCTCCGACCCGGCCTTCCAGGCTTTCGGGGTCGGCATGGTCGCCGGCATCCCCTATATCGTCATCCTCCTCGTCGCGACCTTCGCCATCTTCGCCTGGCTGATGCCGCGGACCCGCTTCGGCCGCTATGCTTATGCCATCGGGTCGAGCGCCAAGGCCGCCCAGCGCGCCGGCGTCCCGGTCAAGCGCTGGCGGATCGCGTATTACGTGACCAGCGGCGCGCTTGCCGCCGTCGCCGGCCTCGTCTTCGTGGCGCGGACCGGCAACGCCCAGCCGAGCGCCGCCCTCGGCATCGAGCTCGACGTCATCACCGCCGTGATCCTCGGCGGTACCAGCCTCAGCGGGGGCCGCGGCCGCATCTGGGGCACCTTCATCGGCCTCCTCCTTCTTGGCGTCGTCAACAACGGGCTGATACTGGCCGGCGTGCCGGCCTTCTGGCAGCAGGTGGTGAAGGGCGTGATCCTGCTCCTCGCCGTGCTCTATGACGAGCTTCGCCGCAACCGGGCGGAGGAAGCATGAGCGCCCGGATCGGCGTCATCGGCTGCGGCTGGTGGGCGACGCGCGCCCATCTGCCGGCGCTCCAGGCCAACCCGGACGCCGTCATCGCCGGCATCGCCGATCCTGACCCGGAGAACCGGGCGCGCGCCGCCGAGCGTTTCGCCGTGCCGGCCGACCGCGTCTATGCCGACGCCGGGGAGATGCTGGCGAAGGCCGAACTTGATGCCGCGATCGTCGCCGTGCCGCACGATCTTCATGCGCCGCTTGCCCGCGCCGTCCTCGACCGCGGGCTGCATCTCCTCCTCGAGAAGCCGATGACGATACGCCCGCCGGACGCGCGCGTCCTCGCCGCGCTGGCGAAGGAGCGCGGCGTCGAGCTGATCATCGGCTACCCGTGGCACTACAATCGCCAGGTCCTCGCCGTCCGCGACGCGATCGCCGACGGCCGGATCGGCACGATCGAATACGTTTCCTGCCAGTTCGCCTCCATCGTGCGCGAGCTTTACCGGGGCAACCCGGAACCCTATCGCGACGTGCTCGGCTATTCGGTCAACCCGCCGGGGCTCCGGACCTACGCCGACCCCGAGATCTCCGGCGGCGGCCAGGGCCAGACGCAGGTGACGCACAGCGCGGCGCTCCTGTTCCTCATAACCGGCCTCAGGCCGGTCAGCGTCGCCGCGATGACCGAGCCGTTCGAGCTTGCGGTCGACCTTGCCGACGCCGTGGTCACCCGGTTCGACAACGGCGCCGTCGGCTCCCTCGGCTCGACCGGCTCGGTGCTGCCGGGGCATGACGAGATCCTCGACTACCGGATCTTCGGCTCCGCCGGCCACATCCTGTTCGACGTCAACGAGGGCGTCGCGGTGATCCACGGCCTCCACGGCGAGGTGCACCGTCTGCCGGGGCTGCCGGCGGAGGAGCGCTACCCGGATTGGGCGCCGGCCGACAACCTCGTCGACATCGTGCTTGGACGCGGGGCCAACGGCTCGCCCGCTTCACTGGGCGTGCTCACTGTCGAGTTCGTCGATGCGATCTACAGGGCGGCGCGCGAAGCCCGCACCGTACGGGTGGGAGCGGAGGGATGACGATGGACGTGGAAGAGATCGCGCGGGTCGAGGCGCTGCCCCTCCGCTACGACGAGCCCAACAACAATGGCAAGCTCCGCTGTGTCGCGCTGGTGCGGATCGAGACCGCGAGCGGCGCCGTGGGCTGGGGCGAGGCGATCACCGGCAGCGAGGACGCCTCGCTCGCCATGAAGGTGATCGTCGATCGCGGGCTGGCGCCGCGGCTCATCGGCCGCGATCCGCGCGACGTCGAGGCGATCTGGTCGGAGTTCCGGGAGTCCACCTACTGGAGCGGCAATGGCGGCATCGTCACCTTCGCGCTTTCCGCCATCGACATGGCACTTTGGGACCTTGCCGCACGGCTTGCCGATGTGCCGCTCTACCAGCTGCTCGGCGGAAAACGTCGCGACCGGGTCCGCGCCGCCTCGTCCATCATTTTCGACACCGCCGACCTCGATGCCACCGGCCGCCAGTTTGCCGATCTGCGGGCCCGCGGCTACGAGGTGCTGAAGGGCGGCTGGGGCCACGATCTGTCGATCGCCTTCGGCAAGGACGCGAAGCGCGACGTCGCGATCGTCCGCACCGTCCGCGAGGCGGTGGGCGACGATGCGGAGATCATCGTCGACGTTGCCGTCGGCTCGAACTGGACCGCAAGCCACGCCATCGCGATGGCCCGCGCCTTCGAGCCCTACCGGCTCTACTGGCTCGAAGACGCATTGCCGGAGGGGGACCTCGACGGCTGGAAACGGCTCCGCGCCGCGACCGCCACCCCGCTCTGCACCGGCGAGAAGAGCTGGCTGGTGCCGGACTTCCGCCGCCTCGTCGACACCGGCGCTCTCGACGTGATCATGATCGATCCCGGCCGCGCCGAGGGCGTCACCGGGACGAAGAAGGTGATCGACATGGCGGCCGAGGCGCGCCAGTCGTGGAACGCGCATTCCTGGTCGAGCGCGATCAACACCGCCGCCTCGCTCCACCTTGCGGCCGCGTCGCCCAACGTGCTCCTGCTCGAACTCAAGCCCGAGCCGTCGCCCATGCAGAACGACATCGTCAGCGACCCCATCGTCATGGAAGGCGGGTTCATCGCCGTGCGCGATGCCCCCGGTCTCGGCATCACGATCGACGAGGCCGCGGTCCGCCGTTACCTGTTCGAGTAGCGCTGCGGGGCTGAAGGGCGGGGTGATGATGCGCCCCCGGCCCAGGATGCGCGCCCCGGTTTCGCGGTGCAGCGGCGCGAGCCCATTGCAACGCAATCAAAGACCTCTACTGATGGCGCCGGTTTGTCAGCCGAGGCACAGCGAGCGCCCCCATGAAGATTGAAGCCGTCGATTTCTTCTACCTGTCGATGCCGGTCGTCACCGATGCCGGCGATGGCAGCCAGGATGCCCTGCTCGTCCGGGTCGCCGCCGGCGGCCTGGTCGGCTGGGGCGAGTGCGAGGCCTCGCCGCTGACCTCGATCGCGGCTTACGTCGCGCCGATGTCGCACGGGGCGTGCCGGCCGGTGCGCGACGTCGTGCTGGGCAAGCCGGTCGGTGGTCCCGACGACATCGCCGCCCTCGCCGCGGCGGTGGAGCTCGAATGCATGGACCTGCTCCAAGCGGCCCACACCTTCTCGGGCATCGAGATGGCGCTCTGGGACCTGCTCGGGCGGAAGCGCGAGATCCCCGTCTACGAGCTGCTCGGCTATCCCCGCGCCTACCCGAAGCTGCCCTATGCCTCTCAGCTCTTCGGCGATACGCCGGCGGAGACGCTGGCCGGCTGCCGGTCGGCCCGCGAGCGCGGCTTCCGCGCGGTCAAATGCGGCTGGGGTCCCTTCGGCCGCGGCACGCTCAGCGAGGATCGCGACCACCTCCAGGCGGCGCGGGAGGGCCTCGGTCCCGACGGCACGCTCCTCATCGATGCCGGGCAGATCTTCCGCGAGGACGTGGACGCCGCCGCCGCGCGCATCGGCATGCTGGAGGAG
Source organism: Bauldia sp. (assembly GCA_022841545.1). Lineage (GTDB taxonomy): Bacteria > Pseudomonadota > Alphaproteobacteria > Rhizobiales > Kaistiaceae > Bauldia. Next base: position 3,876 of record JALHRF010000251.1, read on the forward strand.
GTCGACACGACGTGGTTCGAGGAGCCGTTCCTCGGCGGCGCCTATGACGCCTATGCGGCGCTCGCGGCGCGGAGCGGCAAGGTCCGCCTCGCCGGCGGCGAGGCCTCGCACAACTTCCACATGGCCCGGCAGCTGATCGACTACGGCAAGGTCGCGTTCATCCAGATCGACTGCGGCCGGATCGGCGGGCTGGCCCCGGCCAAGCGCGTCGCCGACTATGCCGCCGCCCGTGGCGTGACCTATGTCAACCACACCTTCACCTCGCACCTGGCGCTCTGCGCCTCGCTCCAGCCCTATGCGGGATTGGAGCGGGACGTGATCTGCGAGTACCCGTTCGCGCCGAAGGCGGTGGCGTGGGACATGAGCCTGACCCATCTCGCGCCGGACGCGAACGGTGAGGTGGTGCTGCCCTCCGCCCCGGGCCTCGGGATCGAGATGAACCCGGCGGGAATGGCGAAGTACCTGGTCGACGTCGAGATCTCGGCCAAGGGCGAGCTCCTCTACCGGACGCCGGCCCTCTAGCCGAAAGGCCGCAGGCCGTTGCCTGTTTGATGGGCTTGCATTCGCCCGGCCGGCACCGATAGCTTGGTGCCGGAACCGGGCGGGGGCGATCGCCAGTGCGCACCCCGCAGCGAACGAGCCGGTATCCCGACACCAACAATCATTGGCGCCAACGGGAGGAAGTTTTGTCCATGCGCGTCTGGAATCGTATCATCCTGTCGACCGTGGCCGCGGTCGCGATCGTCTCTCCGGCGGTCGCCGAGGACTTCAAGATCGGCTACTCGGTGTTCTGGGGCACCAACCCCTTCCTCGTCACCATGGTCAACGGCGCCGAGAAGGCCGCCGAGGAATGGAAGGCGAAGGACGTCAATGTCGATCTCATCGTCACCAATGGCGGTGACACCGACAAGGCCAAGCAGGTCGCGGACCTCGAGGACCTCTACGCGCAGGGCGTCGACGGCCTCCTGATCTTCCCCGGCGACAGCATCCTCGTCGCCGAGCCGATCAAGAACGTCTACAACGCCGAGGACATCCCGGTGGTCATCACCGACATCGGCGTCCGCTCGGGCGAATACATCAGCCTGATCATCACCGACAACCTCGCGGGCGGCGCCCAGGCCGCCGACTACATGGCGACGCTGGTGCCGAAGGGCAGCAAGGTCATCACCTTCGACTTCGCGCCGACCAACGACAACGGCCAGACCCGCCAGAAGGGTTTCGAGGACCGTGCGAAGGAGCTCGGCCTCGAGGTGCTGCCCGAGCAGCCGCTGCCCGCGCTGTCGCTCGACGCCGGCCGCCAGGCGATGGAGGACCTCCTCGTCTCCGAGCCCGACATCAAGGGCGTGTTCTCGTTCAACCAGCTCGTCATCCAGGGCGCCTACCAGGCGCTCGAGCAGCAGGGCAAGACCGACGACGTGGCTCTCGTCGGCTTCGACCTCGATCCGGTCTCCTACAAGATGGTCGCCGACGGCAAGATCGACGCCCTCGTCGTCCAGGACCCCTACCGCATGGGCTATGACGGCATGAACACCGTCCTGACCTTCCTTACCGGCGGCGAGGTCGAGGAGTTCATCGGCCTCGGCACCACGCTCCTCACCAAGGAGAACATCGCCGACTTCGCCAGCGACCCGCAGGTCACCGGCCAGTAGGCTTCGCGGAGCGCGCGGTCCCCGCGACCGGGACCGCGCCCTCGGGCCGCGGCGCCTCGCCCATCCGTCGGGCGAGGCGAGCGGCTGCAGGCGAGAAGGCAGGATCTGCCGTGGCGTCTCCCGACATGCTGCTTTCCTGCAAGGGCGTGGTGAAGAGCTTCGCCGCGGTCAAGGCGCTGCGCGGCGTCGATTTCTCGATCGCCGCGGGGCGGGTGCACGGGCTGGTCGGCGAGAACGGCGCCGGCAAGTCGACGCTCGCCAGGATCATCGCCGGCGTCCATGTCCCGGATGCCGGAACGCTGACGCTCGACGGCGAGCCGGTCCGCTTCTCCGGCGCCGACGACGCGCTCGCCCGCCGGATCGTCACGGTC
>JALHRF010000252.1 GCA_022841545.1 Bauldia sp.
GGGGCGACCGTCCGGGTCCAGGTCGTCGGCGGCACGAGCCAGAGCATGAGCCGGCTCACGATCACGCCGGTCACGTACCACCCGATCCAGTTGGAGATCGGCATCCCGTAGAACACGGGTGCGCCGACCCAGGCCGGGACCCAAGGGGGCATCCGGTCGAGATCCCATGCCCAGTGCACCGGCAGGACGTTCGTCATCTGCACTTCCATCGCGACGTCCCACGCGGTGAGGAACGCCCCCGCGACCAGCGCCCAGCGCCAGCGGGTGGCGCTGGAGTCGTCGGCGACCATGAGGCGGGCACAGATCGCGAGCGACCCGTAGAGCATGTAGTACCACGAGATCGGGATCGGATACGGCACGTCGCCCATGATCCGGTATCCGAGCATCTCGGTGTAATGGTACGGGCCGAACGGAAGCCCGATGTTGGTGCCGCCCAGTTCGGACAACAGTGCGACGCCCGACGCGAGCACCGCGACGGCGATCGCGCGCCCCGTGCCGAACCGCGGCGCCGAATGCGCGAGGGCCGCGAAGGTGCCGAGCAGGATGTACACCTGTCCCGAGTATGCCCAGCCGAGTCGATAGACCGTCTGCGTGTACGGCCCCTGCATCCAGACGGGGAACTCGCCGGCGAGGATCGTGACCATCGCCAGCGTGGAGAAGACGATCAACGCGAGATGGCCCGCGAGCATGCCGTTCGCGGCACGGTCGAAGGGGTAGCCGTGGGGGTGCTCGTCGCTCAGTCGCACAGGATCATCTCCTCGGCGCGGGAGAGCACCTGCTCGCCCCATTCGATGGACGGACCGTTGGCATCGAGGGGCGGTCGCTCCGCGCCGGAGCGCCACACGCTCCAGAGCAGTCCGGCGCGCGCGAGGTTCCCCACGCGCGCGCGGACCGAGAAGGAATCGTAGCCGTTGCGCTCGATCGCGCCGAGGATCGCCGCGTAGCCGTCCGCGCACGCGCGCGCGCAGCGCTGCGCGTCGGGGGAGAGCAGGGCGATGCCCGGCGACGCCGCACGGTAGAGCGCCCGTGCCCGCGCGACCTCATGGCGCATGAGCTTGCGCCACCGCGGGTCGTCCTTGAGCGTGGGGTCGTGCAGCACGCGCTCCCCCGAGAGGCCGAAGGTCTCGAGGTCGGCGTCCGGGAGATAGCAGCGTCCGCGCGCGGCATCCTCGCCGACGTCGCGCAGGATGTTGGTGAGCTGCATCGCGACGCCGAGGGTGCGCGCGTACCGCACGGCGCGCTCGCGCACCTCCTCGTCCCCGCGCACGCCGAAGATGTAGGTGCACATCGAACCCACGGACGACGCCACCCCCTCGCAATACCCGGTGAGGTCGGCCCAGGTGGCATAGTGCGCGGGCTGGAGGTCGCGGGCGACGCCGTTGAGCAGTTCCTCGAGCACGCCGGCCGGGACATGGAAGTCCTGCACGCAACGCCAGAGTTCACGGAAGACCGGTCCCTCCGGTCGTCCCGACAGCGCGTCCGCGACGCCGGCGCGGTAGAGGTCGAGCTCGGCGGTGCGGAGCGACTGGTCGCGTTCCTCCGCACGGTCCACGATGTCGTCCGCCAGCCGGCAGAAGGCATACACCGCGAACGCGCCGCGGCGCTTCCGGGGTGGCAGGAAGCTGCTCGCCAGCGCGAAGGTGCGCGCATGCGCGCGCGTGATCGACTCGCAGTGCTGGGCGTCGGCGCGCGCCAGCGCCTCGTCGGTCTCGCGGAGGAAGCCCGGGAGCACCATCAGGATCCCGCTCCGATCAGTTCGGCGACGATCTTCCCCGAGCTGATCACGCCGGGGAGCCCCGCGCCGGGATGCGTGCCCGCGCCGGCGAAGTACAGGTTCGGGATGTCCTCGCTGCGGTTGTGCGGCCGGAACCAGGCCGACTGGAAGAGCGTCGGCTGCACCGAGAAGGCCGCGCCCTTCTCGCTGGAGAGCGTGTCGCGGAAGTGGACCGGGTCGATCATCCGTTCCGTGACGATGTGGTTCGAGAGCCCCGGCATGTAGCGCTCCTCCAGGTACGCGATGATCGAGTCGCGATACGGCTTGGCGGCGGTCGCCCAGTCGGTCGGGCCGTCGAGATGCGGGACGGGCGAGAGCACGTAGAAGGCGTCGCCGCCGGGGGGCGCCAGCGACGGATCGGTCGCGGTGGGGCGGTGGAGGTAAAGCGAGAAGTCCTTCGAGAGCGTCTTGTGGTCGAAGACGTCCTTGAGGAGCTCCTCGTATCGCGGTCCCATGATGATCTCGTGGTGCGCGATGTCGTCGTACTTCCGGTCGGTGCCGAAGTAGATGACGACGAGCGACATGGAGTAGTCGAGACCGTCGATGCGCGCATCGGTGTACTTGCGCCGGAACTGCGGCCTGATGAGCCGCTTGTAGGTCGCCGCGACGTCCCCGTTGCTCACCACCACGTCCGCCGGGAGCGTCTCGCCGGCGACGAGCCGCACACCGGTGGTCCGGCCGGTGCGCTCGTCGACGACGATCTCGGCGGCGGGCGTCGAGAGCCGGATCGTCCCGCCGATCTCCTCGAAGAGCTTCACGAGTGCCTGCACCAGCGCGCCGGTGCCGCCCATCGCGAACCAGACGCCCCACTTCTGCTCGAGGTGGTGGATGAGCGCGTAGATGGAGGTCGTCTGGAACGGGTTCCCGCCGACGAGCAGCGGATGGAACGAGAAGACCTGGCGCAACCGCGGGTCGGCGACGGCGGCGTTCACGATGTCGGCCACGCTGCGGTCGGCGCGCAGCCGGATGAGGTCGGGGAGGACCTTCACCATGTCGATGAGCCGGGTGAACGGCTTGTCGATGAGGCTCATCCCCGCATCGAACACGTCCTCGCTCTTCTTCAGGATGCGGAGATATCCCTTCTCGTCGGCCGGATTGAACTTCCGGATCTCCGCGAGGAGCCGCTCGCGATCGCCATTGTAGGTGAAGACGGAGCCGTCCTCGAACCGGATCCGATAGAACGGATCGATCGGGACGATCCTGACGTAGTCCGCGGTCTTCTTGCCCGCGAGCGTGAAGAGGTCGTCGATGAGCCAGGGGGCGGTGATGATGGTCGGGCCGCCGTCGAACGTGTAGCCGTCCTGCCGGTACACGTACGCGCGGCCCCCGGCCTGATCGCGTTGCTCGACGATCGTGACCTCGTGCCCCTGCGCACGCAGCCGGATGGCTGCCGCGAGTCCCCCGAATCCGCTGCCGATGACGACGATCTTCATGTCGGGACCAACGCCTGTTCTCCTGCGGCGGTTTCCCGCCGCCCGGTGGCCATCCCCATGCGGGAGGTGGGACTCGAACCCACACGCCTCGCGGCACAGGATCCTAAGTCCTGCGCGTCTACCAATTCCGCCACTCTCGCAACTGGGGGGAGAACAGGTCTAACAATACGACACGGGGCCCTCCGGCGGAGGGCCCCGTGTCGCCTTCAGCCGGCAGTGGGCGGTGGGCAGCACCCCGGCGACTACCTCTTACCGGGCCGGCTGCACCCGGATGTTGACGACGCTCGTCGTGCCGGCGCCGTCGCGTGCCGGGCGGTAGATCATGAAGCTCACGATCTCGCCGTCGCGCACGCCCTCGAGCGCCTTCTGCAGGTCGGCGACCGAGCTCAGCTTGGTCTTGGCCGGCAGGAGCTGAGCGATCACGTCGCCAACGAACAGTCGACCGAAGGACGCACTGCCCTCCTCGACGGCCGAGACGCGAACGCCGCGATACTGCTCCGGGATCGCCGCCGCCCGCACCAGTTCGGCGGGAACCGGCTCCACCGCGATGCCAAGCCGCGAATGCGTCGGCGAGGGCTCGGCCGCCGGCGCCTCGCCGGCATCCGCGACCACGCCGGCATCCTTCGGCGCCGAGGTCAGCCGCACCGTGAAGGTCTTCCGCGTGCCGTACCGCCACGCCTCGATCGCCACGTTCTCCCCCGGCTTCTTGGCGCGCAGCACGCGCTGCAGCGCGCTCACGCGGTCCACCGAGCGGCCGTCCGCCTTGGTGATGATGTCCCCCGGCTCCAGGCCGGCGCGCAGCGCCGGCGAGTCGGTGCCGGAGTAGGCCTGCACCTTCACGCCCGTGATCTCGCGGAGTCCCGCCACCTGGGCGTCCTCCGGGCTCACCTCGCCGATCGAGACGCCGATCACCGCGCGGCGCACTTCGCCGTGCGCGATGAGGTCGTCCATCACCTGCTTGGCCAGCGTGATCGGGATGGCGAAGCCGTAGCCCGAGTAGAAGCCCGTCTGCGAGGCGATGGCGGAGTTGATGCCGATCACCTCGCCGCGCGCGTTCACGAGCGGGCCACCCGAGTTTCCGGGATTGATCGCGGCGTCGGTCTGGATGAAGTCCGAGATGTCGTACTGGCTGCGCTGGAGCCCGGCCAGGCCGCGGCCCTTGGCGCTCACGATGCCGGCCGTGACGGTGAAGTCGAGGCCGAGCGGGTTGCCGATCGCGAGCACCCACTCGCCGATCCGCACCTTCTCGTCGTCGCCGAAGGTGATCGCGGTGAAGTTGCGGCCCTCGATCTTGAGCACGGCGACGTCGGTCGTCGGGTCGCGCCCGATGATCTTCGCGTCGTAGACGCGGCGGTCGAGCATCGTCACGCGGACGCGGTCGGCGCCCTCGACGACGTGGTTGTTGGTGAGGATGTACCCGTCGCGCGAGACGACGAAGCCCGAGCCGCTCGACTGCTGCGTGCGCGGTTGCTGTTGCGGCGCCTCGAACTGGCGGAAGAACTCCTCGAAGCCGGGCGGGATCTGTCCCTGGCCGGGCACCTGCCCCTGCGGGCGGCGCGTGTTCCCGCGCGCGCGCGCATCGCGCTCGGCCTCGATGGACACCACGGCGGGCGTGATGTGCTCCGAGATGCTGACGAAGGCGTTGCTGGCGTCGGCGAGCGTCTGGACCTGCTCCTGTCGCGGACGCGTCGCCGCCGGAGAGCTCTGGGCGAAGAGCCGGTCGGTCCAGTCCATCGACGAGGCGAAGAAGACGCCTCCGACGAAGGCGAGGATGCCGACGGCGAGGATGCGGGTGCGAGTGAGGCGCAACGTCATGGGGTGCGGTCCTGGGTGGGGCGTCGTACGGAAAGGTAATGGCGGAGAGCTTGCAGCCGGCAGCCAGCAGCTGACAGCCAGCAGCTGACAGCCAGCAGCTGACAGCCAGCAGCTGACAGCCAGCAGCTGACAGCCAGCAGCTGACAGCAGTGCGTGCGAGCGAGGGGGCAGAAGGCAGTCGAGCGACCATCGCCCACTTCCCACTGCCCCCTCGTTCCGTACCAACTGACGGCGCGAAGGTTTCCTCGGCAGCTGTCAGCGTTCAGCCGGCATCGGTCAGCTGCGAGCTGTCAGCTGCGAGCTGTCAGCCGGCATCGGTCAGCTGCGAGCTGTCAGCTGCGAGCTGTCAGCTGCGAGCTGTCAGCTGCGAGCTGTCAGCTGCGAGCTGTCAGCTGCGAGCTGTCAGCTGCGAGCTGCTCACTTCTTCTCGTCCACGATCTCGAAGTCCGCCTCGGCGACGTCGTCCTTCTTCTCCTCGGCCGGTGCGTCGGTGCCGGGGGCGCCGGCCTCGGGGCCGGGCGCCGCCTGCGCGGCGTAGACCGCCTGCCCAGCCGCCTGGAAGGCCGCGGTGAGCTCCTCGAGCGCCGCCTTGATCTCGTTCATGTCCTCGCCGCGGTGCGCCTTGCGGGCGCGCTCCACGGCGGCGTCGAGCCGCGACTTCACGTCGGCCGGGACCTTGTCCGCCCACTCCTTGGATTCCTTCTCCACCTGGTAGGCGAGCGTGTCGAGCCGGTTGCGCGTGTCGATCTCCTCGCGCTTCCGCTTGTCCTCGCCGGCGTTCTTCTCGGCGTCCTTCACCATCCGGTCGATCTCGGCGTCCGACAGGCCGCTCGAGGCCTCGATGCGGAT
>JALHRF010000253.1 GCA_022841545.1 Bauldia sp.
CTTGCTCGAACGGCATGCCATCGCGCGAAGGAATGCCGACAGCAGACAAGCATCGCACAGAAGCGAATGTCTGAGCTTGCGCGTTTCGCTCGCACGTCTCAGGCGCGCTACGCCGCAGCACGCCAGACTACGTCTCACGCTGCTTCCGTGGTGCTTCCGCGACGAATTCGGGCGCGGCGAGAACAAAAACCGATCTTGCTAAGTGCCCGGAAATATGAGAGAAAATGGCGCACCCGGCGAGATTCGAACTCACGACCTCTGCCTTCGGAGGGCAGCGCTCTATCCAGCTGAGCTACGGGTGCTTTTGCGCCGAAAGTGACCGTTAGATAGCCTATGGCGACGCGGACGACAATGCTCGCCGGCGACAAGTTGGAGCCGGGGCCGTCGCCCGGACCCCGCGGATCGGAGGATACCCCCGTCCGGCGGGTCCGCCCATTCGATTTACCGATCCGGCCTTGGCGAGGCCAGCCCCCGACGCCATATGGCATTCGCGAGAATTCACCCGACGACGAAGGACATCGCCATGAACGACGACGACCGCGCCGCCATCCTTGATCTCTTTCAGCGCCTCCGCGAGGCCGAGGGCCGCGCCGGCCCGCGCGATCCGGAAGCCGAGGCACTCATCCGCTCGGCCATCGCCGCCCAGCCCGGCGCGCCCTACTACATGGCGCAAACCATCGTGGTGCAGAACGCCGCGCTCCGTGAGGCGGAGCGGCGGATCGCCGCGCTCGAATCCCAGGGTCAGGAGCAGCAGGGCGGCCTCTTCGGCGGCCTGTTCGGCGGCGGCCGGGGCCGCACGTCCGTGCCGCCGACAGGCAGGCGTCGCGAAGATCCCGCGCTCGCGGGCGGCCAGGGTGGCGGGTTCCTCGCGGGTGCGGCGCAGACCGCGCTCGGCGTTGCCGGTGGCGTGCTGCTGGGCAACATGATCGCGGGCGCCATGTTTGGCGGCGACGAAGCGTCCGCCGCGGAGGCGTCTCCGGAGGAAGCGCCTGAGTCCGACATGGACGACGGCGGCGATTTCGGTGGTGACTTCGGCGGCGATTTCGGCGGGGATTTCTGACCGCGCCTACCCGCCGAGATCCGGCAGCGGCGGCCTCGCATTGGCGAGCCGCCGCACATCGTCCAGAGCCGCGGTCTCGCCCTGGCTTGGACCGTACAGCGCAACGACACCCAGCACATCGCCAGGCTGCGGGACGCGGAACCGCTCCAGATAGCGGAAATCCATGAGCTGGCTGGCGATCGCCGGGTGGTCGAGGCCGATCGCGTGGCCGATTTCGTGCAGAAGCGCGTAGCGGAGGTCATAGACCTGGAGGTTGCCGTCAAAGCCGACTTTCCAGCGTTCTTCCGGGTTGAGGCAGATCAGCGAGCGCGTGAGCCGCTTTATTCCGGTCGATCCCTCCGTCTCGTATTCGATGTTGGTGAAGGCCCGGCCGCGCGGCTCGGCCTGGGCGCCGATCAGGATGTCGGCGGACGCCACATCCCGCGCCGGTTCGAACCTGACATTCGCGGCCATGCTCCATAGCGCGAAGGCGGCACGGACCTCCGCGTCGAACGTCGTCGGACCGACTTGGCTTGACGCGAGAAGCCGACCGAGGGGCGCCATGGCGGCGCAATTTCGCGCGCCCTGGAACCGGACCGCGGTTCCGACCGTTGCATAGGTCACGATGGCCCCGGTTCCCGCCTCGGGGGTTCCCCACTTGACCCGATGACCGTCGAGGACGATATGGCGATAGGTCTTGATCGACTGCGCCATGGCCGGAGCAGTCGAAGCCATCGCCAGCGCCGCCGCGCCAACGGCGATCGCAATGAATCCTGATCTCACCCGTTCGTCCCCCGCCAGGAGGTCTGGTGTCGCCGAGGCCAGTCTGGTCGATTCCATCCGCTGTGACGAGAGTCGTTGTGACGCAGCGTCCCACTTCCTCCGTCCGCTTTCACGGATACCAGCGGATTCGGGAGAGTTGATTGAGCAATCCTTGTGTTTTTTCGGGAATCGGCGTCACATTCCCGCAACACCATCCTGCTTGATGCGAACCCGTTCCATTCGCGCCGCCACACTCTCGGACGTCGACCGCCTTCTCGCGCTGGAGACCGACTCCTTCGCGTCGGATCGTTTGACGCTGCGGAGCTTCCGCCATTTCGTGCGTTCCCCGACCGCCGTTCTCCGGGTCATGCGTGAGGGTGCGGACATCCTCGGCTACTACCTCCTCCTGTTTCGGGCGCGAAGCGAGGTTGCACGCCTCTATTCAATTGCCGTCGACGGTCGTCACCGGGGCAGGGGGCTGGCTGCGGCTCTTCTTGCCGACGCCGAGCGCGCCGCGCGGCGCGCGGGGCGCATGCGCCTCGGTCTCGAGGTCCGCGAGGACAACGCCCCGGCCATCCGGCTTTACGAGCGGCGCGGCTACGTCTTCACCGGCCGAATCGCCGATTACTACGCCGACGGCGCCGGTGCGCGCCGCTACGAGAAGCGTCTTGACCGGCCCGCCCGGGGCCGGCCGCGCGAAGCGGACGATTGACCATGGCCGACTGGGTAATCCTGGTAGACGCGCCGAAGGACTTTCCGAACGCCGACACCCCGCACAAGGTCATCACCACCAAGGACTATCTGGCGCGCACCAGCCTGTTCAGCGGTACGCGGCCGAAGATCATCAATCTCTCCCGCTCCTTCAACTACCAGAGCCGCGGCTATTATTGCTCGCTGCTTGCCGAGGCCCGCGGCCACCGCGTCATCCCCTCGGTCGAGACCATGGTCGACCTCGGCACGCGGCAGCTTTACGCCCAGGCGCTGCCCGAGCTCGACGACGCTCTCGCCAAGGCGCTGGCGGCGGCCAACCGCGACAAGAGCCTTCCGTCGCGACTCCTCGTCTATTTCGGCGCCGTCGAGGATCGCCGTTTCGACCGCTTCGGCCGCCTGCTCTTCGACTGGTTCCGCTGCCCGGTGCTCGAGGTCAGCATCGAAAGCGGCGATCGTCCGCAGATCAAGCGGCTCGCCTCGGTTCCCGTCACCAAGCTGACGCCGGCCGAACTCGCCTTTTTCCATGAGGCGCTGCACACCCACACCCGGCGCGAATGGCGCTCGAAGAAGGACCGCGCCGCGCCGCGCTATTCGTTCGCCGTCCTCTACGATCCCAACGAGGCGATGCCGCCGTCGGACCTGCAGACCCTCAAGCACTGGTCGCGGATCGCCGAGAAGCAGGGGGTCGAGGTCGAGCCGATCACCCGGCGCGACCTCGCGCGCCTTGCCGAGTTCGATGCGCTGTTCATCCGGGAAACGACCTCGATCGACAACCACACCTACCGCTTCGCCCGCCGCGCCGTTCAGGAGGGGATGCCGGTCATCGACGACCCGATGTCGATGATTCGCTGCACCAACAAGATCTATCTGCACGAACTGATGACCGGGAACGGCATCGCCGTGCCGCCCACGGTCATCATTGCCGGCCAGCACGACCTCGCCCGCGCCGCCGATGAACTCGGCTTCCCGATGGTGCTGAAGGTGCCCGATTCGTCGTTCAGTCGTGGCGTCAAGAAGGTCGACAATCCGGCCGAGCTGCAGGCCCTCTTCAGGGAGTGGTACGAGGATACCGATCTTCTGCTCGCCCAGGCCTTCATGCCCACCTCGTTCGACTGGCGCGTGGGCGTACTGGGCGGCAAGCCGCTGTTCGTCTGCCAATACATGATGGCCAAGAAGCACTGGCAGATCGTCAAGCATCGCGCCGACGGCAAGCCGCAGGAGGGGGCGCACCGCACCCTGCCGCTCGGCGAGGCGCCTCCGGCCGTGGTCGATGTCGGCCTTCGCGCCGCCCAGCTCATCGGCAACGGCCTCTACGGCGTCGACGTCAAGGAAACTCCGAACGGGATCTTCATCGTCGAGGTCAACGACAATCCCAATATCGACCACGGCATCGAAGACGCTGCCGAAAAGGACCAGGTCTGGGTGGAGCTGACCCGCTGGTTCATCGACCGGCTTGAAGCTTGAGGCCGACCTGCCGCCTTTTCGCCGCATCGGCCATGCTATGTGCGGTAACGGGTATGTGAACGGAGGGGACAAGGTGCGGATCCTGATCGTCGCGGCGCTTGGCGCCTTGCTGTCCGGGTGCCTCAGCCTCGGCGGTGGCGGCGGCGGCAGTCCGCAGCGGGTCGAGCAGGGCGTCTGGGTCCGATCCGATGGCCAGTCGGGGCGCGACAATCCCTCGCTGGCGATGATCTTCGATTCCGACAAGGCCGCCTGTACGCCGGCCGGCAGCGCCGAGCCCGACCGGGCGTGCATGGCGAGCCGCGGCTACGTCCTCGTACCGGCGAGCCAGGCCGCCGCCAAGGCCGCCGAGTTCCGCGCCGCCACGGCTGCCCGCAACAGCGCGCCGGTACAGTAGCCGCGCCGGAGCCGTGGGATTGAGCCGGCAAGGGCAGCCATTCACCCGCTGATACGCTGAACCTCGGGCGAGACCACCGCCGGTGTGTGGCGTTGCTGCCGGCGCAGGGTCAGGCTTCCGTATTGCGCCGCGGCAACCGGGATGCTGAATATGCCACTCGCCCCCTACGGCAATGAGTTCATCGTCAGCAACGTCGTGCAGTTCAGTGCGACCCACGCCGACTATGCCGGCGCCGTCACCGCGCTGGCGGACGGCGGGTTTGCACTGACCACGGTCAGCTACCCGGGCTACGACTACGTCACGCGGGTCTATGACGGGCTCGGAACCTCGATGGCGGGGCCCACCGATCTCGCGAACAACAACATCAACGGTGGCGCAACGTACAAGGATGGCGGCATTGCCGAACTGAGCAATGGCGGGCTGGTGGAAGCCTTCTCCAAGATCGGCCTCGGTATCGGTGACCCGGTCGACATCGGGGTCATCAGGTTCCAGCCAGACCTCACCGGCTCATCGGGAACCGTGACGCCGGGGCCGGACAGCACCTATTACCAAGTCGGCTATCAGTACAATCCGACGCTCGCGAGCAGCCAGCTCGGCGGTTACATGGTTGTCTGGGACGACGACGCGACTTCGTACGGTCGTCCGTTGAGGAACATCATCGCCCAGGTCTTCGACAACAACGGCGTCGCGGTCGGCTCAACCTTCGTTGCTTCGGAGGCGGCCTACAGCGGCGGCAATCAGGTCAATCCCGGCGTCGCGGAGCTGGCGGATGGCCGCTATGTCGTCGCCTGGCAGGACGACAGCGGCCTCGATGGCGGCGGCAGCGGCATCAGGGCGCGCGTATTCTCGTCGACCGGCAGCGCGTCGACCGGCGAAAAGGCCGTCAACCAGGGCACGGCCGGCAACCAGGTCAACCCTGAGGTGGCAGGCCTCACCGGGGGCGGTTTCGTCGTGGTCTGGGAAGACGCCGGCAAGATCGAGGCGCGGATCTTCAACGCCTCAGGAACCGCCGTCACGGGCGATCTCACGATCGCCCAGATCGTGGCCGGCAACAAGACCGTGCCGGATGTCACCGCGCTCGCCGACGGCGGTTTCCTGGTGACGTGGACCACCGACGCCACATCTTCGGCCAACGGCGGCGACGGTTCGGGAACTGCGATCAAGGCTCGCGCCTTTTCGGCGACGGGCGTGGCGACCAGCAACGAGATTCTGGTCAACTCGGTGACCACCGGAAACCAGCATTTCTCTGCGGCTGCCACGCTTGCCGATGGCCGCGTCGTCGTTACCTGGACCGACGAAAGCAACGCGCTCAACAGCGGCCTTGAAGCGCGCGCCCAGATTCTCGACCCGCGCACCAGCGGCGTGGAGGTCAGCGGAACACCCGGGGTCGACAAATACGTCGGCAGCGCCTTTGCCGACGTGCTCCGCGGCGCGGGTGGCAACGATCACCTGCGCGCCGGTT
>JALHRF010000254.1 GCA_022841545.1 Bauldia sp.
CCTTGTTGGGGTCCTCGGGATCGAAGGTGAGGCCGGTGACGTTGCCGACCTTGATGCCGGCGAAATAGACCGCGCCGCCCGGCGCGAGCCCTCCCACAGTGCCGCTGAACTCGAAATAGACGGTCGAGCGGATGCCGGTCTCATCCAGCCGCTTCAGCCAGTAGACGAAGACGAAAGCAGCGACAATCACCACCAGGGTGAAGAATCCGATCAGGGCGTAGCGGGCGCGGGTTTCCATCTCGGTCTCAGACGCTCACCAGCCCGCGGGCCCGGGGACCACGGAAGTAGCGACGCACCCAGGGATGCTCGAACTCCAGCATTTCGGCGAAGGACCCCTCGATCAGCACCCGCCTGTCGGCAAGCACGGCGATTCGGTCGCAAGCGGTGTGCAGGCTGTCGAGGTCGTGGGTTACCATGAACACCGTGAGGCCCAAAGTATCGCGAAGCGTCTCGATGAGCTGGTCGAAGTCGGCGGCGCCGATCGGGTCGAGGCCGGAAGTCGGCTCGTCCAGGAACACGATCTCGGGATCGAGCGCGAGCGCCCGCGCAAGCCCGGCGCGCTTGGTCATGCCGCCCGACAGCTCGGACGGGAACTTGGTCGCCGCGCTGGGAGGAAGCCCGACCAGATCGAGCTTGAGCCGCGCCAGCTCGTCCATCAACCCCTGGGACAGATTGAGATGCTCGCGCATCGGCACCTGGACGTTTTGCAGCACCGTGAGAGAGGAGAAGAGAGCGCCGAGCTGGAACATCACCCCGAGCCGCCGGTCGATCGCCTCGCGCTCGGCCGCGGTGCAGGTCTCGACATCGACGCCGAATATCTCGATGCGGCCGGCCCGCTTCGGGAGGAGGCCGAGGATGGTGCGCAGGAGCACGGTCTTGCCGGTGCCGGAGGCGCCGACCACGCCAAGGATCTCGCCGCTATAGGCATCGAGATCGAGGTTCTCGATGACGTTGACGTCGCCGAATCCCGAGGTGAGGCCGCGAACCGAAATCACCACCTCGCCGCGGGGCAAGGTTCCGGTCTCGATCGCGGCGAGGGTGTCACTCATCGTCAGTAATCGATCGCGGCGAAGAAGATGGCGAAGAGACCGTCGGCGACGATGACCATGAAGATCGCCTTGACCACCGAGGACGTGGTCCGCCGCCCGAGCGATTCGGAACTGCCTTCAACGTTGAGACCCTCGTTCGCCGCGATCAATCCGACGATAAGACCCATGAATGGCGCCTTAATGAGGCCGACCATCAGGGTGCTCATGTCGACCGCGTCGCGCAAGAGCAGGATGAAGCGCTGGAAGGTCATGTCGCCGTAGATGAAGGCGACGATCGCCCCGCCGGCCAGGCCGAAGACGTCGGAAATGAAGGTGAGGAGAGGCAGTGCGATGACCAGCGCGAGGATCCGCGGCATGATCAGCGTCTCGATCGGATCGAGGCCGATCACCTGCAAGGCGTCGAGCTCTTCCCGCATCTTCATCGAACCGATCTCGGCGGTGTACGCGCTGCCGGAGCGCCCGGCGAGCATGATCGCGGTGAGGAGCACGCCGAGTTCGCGAAGCACGAGAATGCCGACCAGATCGACGACGAAATCCTCGGCGCCGAAGAAGGAAAGCTGGAAGACGCCCTGCTGGGAGACGATGCCGCCGATGAGGAGCGAAATGAGCGCAATGATCGGCACCGCCTGAAGGCCGGCGCGGTCGATGTGGAAGACGATCGAGGTGAAACGGAAACGGGAGGGGTGGCGCATGGCCCGGACGAGGCCGCGGACCACGCCACCGAGGATGCCGAGCACCTGGACGAGGTCGTTCCGCGCGCTCACCATCGTGCGACCGAGCGCTTCGAGGAGCTGGACGAGCAGGAAGCGCTGCGGCGGCTCTTCGATGACGATGCGCTGGGCCGGCTCGACCGCAGCGATCAGCCGGCGCGCGTTCTCCGACATGCCCGTCATCTCGACCGAGGCGCCGCCGTCGGCGAGCCGCATCGCGGTGCGGGTGATGAGCCAGGCGCCGGCCGTGTCGATGTGGGTGATGCCCGAAAGATCGAAGACGACGCGACCGGAGACACCCTGCGCGGCGCGCATCGCAGTCGAATCGAGCGATTCGGCGGTGTCGATGACCCATGCCCCGCGTGCCGTCAGACGGATAACATCGCCGTCGACGGTGCGGTTCAGCGTGCCGCTCAGGGTCGCTTCAGTATCGGCCATGCGAGCCGCGTCCAGGTGATGAGCCTCGGGGATGCTTGAGCCGCGGCCCGCCGCGCCTTAGTTTGCCGGCCGGAGTTTGCCCGCGAGGACGCGCGGCGGCAACCGCAACTGGCCAAGAATGCTGCGATTTCTGGACGTTACCGTCGAAAAGTGGCCGATCGCAGGCCGCTTCGTCATCTCGCGCGGGTCGCGAACCGAGGCCGAGGTCGTCCTGGCGACGATCCGCGAGGGCGGCCACGCCGGTCGCGGCGAATCAGTACCTTATGCGCGCTACGGCGAAAGCGTCGCCGGAACCGTAGCGGCGATCGAGGCGATGGCCGAAGCGATTGGCGGCGGGCTCGACCGGACGGGACTCCGGCAAGCGATGCCCCCAGGCGCAGCGCGGAACGCGATCGACTGCGCACTCTTCGACCTCGACGCCAAGACGAACGGCCGTTCGGCCACGGCAATCGCCGGGTTGCCGTTGCTGCGGCCGGTGGAGACGGCCTTCACGCTGAGCCTCGGGACGCCGGAGGCAATGGCCAGGGCCGCGGTGGCAGCCGCCGGACGGCCGCTCCTCAAGGTCAAGCTCGGCGGCGACGGCGACCGGGCGCGGATCGCAGCCGTAAGACAAGCTGCGCCGAAGGCGCGGCTGATCGTCGACGCCAACGAGGCGTGGTCCGAAGCCGACCTCGAACGGAACATGGCGGTCTGCGCCGAGGCGGGCGTGGAACTGATCGAACAGCCGCTCCCCGCCGGGGCGGACACGGCGCTTTCGGCGATCCGACGCATCGTGCCCGTGTGCGCCGACGAAAGCCTTCACACCGCCGCCGACCTTTCGGGGCTCGCCGGCCGCTACGACGCGGTGAACATCAAACTCGACAAGACCGGCGGCCTGACCGAGGCGCTCGCGCTCGCCGCCGAAGCGCGGCGTCTGGGCTTCGGAATCATGGTCGGATGCATGGTCAGCACGTCGCTGGCTATGGCCCCTGCCCTTCTCGTCGCGCAAACCGCCGACTTCGTCGACCTCGACGGGCCGTTGCTCCTGGCCCGCGACCGCGAGCCCGGCCTTCGCTACGAGGGCAGTGTCATCCACCCCCCACCGCGGGAACTGTGGGGCTGAGACCCGTCGGGCGTTCGTGCCGCCACGAGCAGGAACATCGGGCGGCGCTCCTCGTCCCGCGCCGACGGATCGCGAGCGATCATGTCCGCCGGCGGCCCGGGCTCCTCGACGCGGCGAAGGGTGAAGCCGGCATCGACGACCCGATTGATGAGGGTCGAGAGCGTGCGGTGATGCTTGACGACATCCGGCCCCAGCCCGGACGAGCGTCGCTCGCCTTCGGCGCGGTAGTCGTCGACCGGCCAGTGGAGCCTGGTGCCATCGGGTGCCTTCGACCACTCCTGCTCGGCGCGAGCGGTGAAGACGGGGTGCTCTGTCGAGAAAACGAAGTCGCCGGTGTTCCGCGCCGTCCATCGCGTGCTCGCAGGACGAGGTCGAACGAGCCGTCGGGAAACTCCATGTCCCCGATCGCGGAACGAACGTAGGCGATCCGTGGATCGTCGGTCATCTCACGCGCCCGTTCGAGCACTCGCACCGAAATGTCGACGCCAATGACGGACCGGGCTTCCATCTCCGCCGCGTAGCGACAATGCCAGCCGAAGCCACAACCGAGGTCGAGGACCCGCTTGCCGGCGAGATCAGGGAGCATGGCGCGGAGGACCGGCCATTCGCCAGCGCGGGAAAGGCCGCCTGTCGACCGGTCCATGGAACTGTATCGGGCGAAGAAATTCGGATCGTCGTACTTGTTGTGCCCCGCCTCACGCCCGCGCCAGGGACCGGCGGCGGAAGACGGCGAGGATGACGAGGGCGATCGCCGGGAGGATGGCCATCAGGGCGAAGGCTTTGCCGCCAAACGCATGGTAGAGCGGGCCGGAGGCGAGCATGGCGAGCGCCATCAAGAGCCCGACGACCATGGCGAACACGCCCTGGGCCGATGCGGTGACCTCCTCCGGAACCGCGCGGGCGATGGCGTGCTGGTTGCCGATATACACCGCGCCGAAGGTGAAGGCGTGCAATCCCTGGAGGAGAAGGTAGCCGAGGAACCCCGGCTCGAGCGGGAAGCACAGCCAGCGGACGATCGCCGCGGCGCCGCCGATGGCGAGGAAGCCGAGCGGGCCGATGCGCCGCATCAATGGCCCCGACCACAGGAAGAGCACGATCTCGCAGGCGACGGCCGTCGCCCAGAATGCACCGATCTCGATCCCGCCAAAGCCCTGATCGCGCCAGAACAGGCTGCCGAAGCTGTAGAGCATGGCGTGGCTGGCCTGGATCAGCCCGCCGACGAGAATCAGCGTCAGGAACGCCGGCTCGCGCAGCACCGGCCCGAGCCGCGGCCGCGGCGGCCTGGCGCTGTCGTCGAGCGCGCGGATGGCCGCGGGCGTGACCGGGAGCAGGAAGGCGACGGCCGCCGAGAGCGCCAGCGACCCGAACACCAGCCAGAAGATCGCCTCGGCATGGAGGAGCGCGAGCAGCGCGCCTGCGCCGAGATTGGTGACGATGAACGAGACCGAGCCGCCGATCCGCATCCGGCCGTAGTCGAGGCCGAAGCGCCGCATACCCGTGAGCGCCAGCGCCTCGCCGATGGGGAGGGCGAGGCTCCAGACCGTGAACGACAGCGCCACCACGACCAGGATGGGAAGGAAGCTGTGCGCAGGCCAGGCGAAGAGAAAGATGGCCGCCGCCGGCAGCGTGAAGCAGATCACGGCGAAGCGGCGGTTGGGGGCGCGGTCGGCGAACAGGCCGGCGAACGGGGTGAGCGCGACCCGGAGCAGGCCCGGCACGGCGATGACCGTCGCGATCTCGACGTCAGTCAGCCCCCGCGCATCGAGCCACACCGGGAAGAACGGCACCGAGACGCCGCCGAAGACGAAATAGCCGGCGAAGAAGATCCACATGCGGAGCGCATAGTGCGGCGGCGCGGCGGCGGTGGCCGGGGGAGCGGACATGGGTATGGTCGGCGTCGGAGGAAATCGGCGGCGGGAGGCCCGATTGCGCCGACGGTATAGCAGTCTCGCGGCGCCTCGGCGAGCAGCCTATCGCGAGCGGGACGCCGATGCCGGACCGACGGCTCCGGTATCACTGCGCGAGACTTCACCGAGCCAGTGGATCGGGCACGTTCGATTCCGCACCCGTCCTTCAAACTTCCGTTCGTGACCGATCCACACGAAGGTGGTCGATTCAGGTGGATGAAGGATGGTCACTTCGGCCGCACACCGCCGAACCAACGTCAAGTAGCGATAAGACCTCCATCCGGTCGTATGATCGACACACGCAAGCTACTCGCAAGGATCGGCCCTAGTGGCGGG
This sequence comes from Bauldia sp., assembly GCA_022841545.1. GTDB lineage: Bacteria > Pseudomonadota > Alphaproteobacteria > Rhizobiales > Kaistiaceae > Bauldia. The sequence goes on from JALHRF010000254.1 coordinate 5,543, forward strand.
TGTCGGTAGCACGTAAAGATGTCCGGTTTTCGTAGCACATCAAATGTCCGCTTCTGCTTTTGTTTCTGGCCTGTGGGTTCTGTGGG
>JALHRF010000255.1 GCA_022841545.1 Bauldia sp.
GACCTCCCGGAAAGAAGACCGACGATCATCGCAACGGCTGATCACCGACCGAACTCAAACCCGCCAACCAGGGAATTTTGAAAGCCCACAATCGGGGAAACTTCGGTGCCCGTTGACAGAGATAGACGACCGAGTCATGCACATTGGCCGGCGTCGCATGGCTGTCGGTGATGATCCCGAACTTGCCGTCGACGGTGCGGTGGTCGAGGTAGAAGAAGCCCTTCGGCTTGCCCTCGCGCACCATATAGCCGGCGTCGGGATCGGTCGTAGAGACCTTGGTCTCCTTCTCCTCGGGCTGCCGTTCCCTCGATCGCAGCGGCGCTTTGCCGTGGGCGGCGCGGTCGGCGTCGATCGCAGCGTCGAGATCGTTCCAGTAGGCGGCCCGCGACTTCTCGACCATCGCCAGATCGAAACGGTTCTTGTTGGCGCTGGCTTTGAGGTGGGTCGAGTCGGTGTACAGCACCGAGCCGTCGACCAGCCCGGCCCGCATCGCCTGCTCGACAATGGCGTCGAAGATGTCCTGCGCCACGCTGGTGTCGTTGAAACGCCGTCGGCGGTTCTGGCTGAGCGTCGAGGCGTCGAACACCGCATCGGTCAGCCGCAGCCCGAGGAACCAGCGATAGGCGACGTTGACCTCGATCTCGCGCACCAGTTGGCGCTCGGAGCGGATGCCGAACAGGTACCCCACGAACAGCGCCTTGAACATCAGGGTCGGATCCAGTGCCGGCCGGCCATTGTCGGGGCAGTAGAGCCCCTCGACCCGCTCATGGATGAAATTGAAGTCGATCGCCGCCTCGATCTTGCGAAGCAGGTGATCCTTCGGAACCAGACCGTCGAGCGTTACCATCTCAAGTGCGGTCTGTTGCGGTAGCGGCTTCTTCAAGATCACAAGAATGAATCAAAAACCCCCGGCCGAAGCCAGGGGTTTGTCATCAATCTGAGGGCGCGGCTTGCGCCGCGCCCTTCGTGTTCAGTGCGGAGGAGGCGTGGACTAGAAGTCCATGCCGCCCATGCCGCCGCCGCCCGGGGGCATTCCCATCGGGGAATCCTTCTTCGGGTGCTCGGCGACCATCGCCTCGGTGGTGACGAGCAGGCCGGCGACCGAGGCCGCGTGCTGCAGCGCCGTGCGCATGACCTTGGTCGGGTCGATGATGCCGGCCGCGACGAGGTCCTTGTATTCCTCGTCCTGGGCGTCGAAGCCGAACGAGTCGGACTTCGATTCCATCACCTTGCCGACGACGATCGAGCCTTCAACGCCGGCGTTCTCGACGATCTGGCGGATCGGCGCTTCGAGGGCGCGCAGGACGATGTTGATGCCGGCCTGGACGTCGGGGTTGTCCGACTTCAGCTTCTCGACCGACTTCTTGGCGCGAAGGAGAGCGACGCCGCCGCCGGGAACGATGCCTTCCTCGACCGCCGCGCGGGTGGCGTTGAGGGCGTCGTCCACGCGGTCCTTCTTCTCCTTCACCTCGACCTCGGTCGCACCGCCGACGCGGATCACCGCAACGCCGCCGGCGAGCTTGGCCAGGCGCTCCTGGAGCTTCTCCCGGTCATAGTCGGAGGTCGTCTCCTCGATCTGCTGCTTGATCTGGTTGATACGGCCCTCGATCTCCTTCTTCTTGCCGGCGCCGTCGACGATCGTGGTGTTCTCCTTGGAGATGGTCACCTTCTTCGCCTTGCCCAGCATGGCAAGCGTCACGTTCTCGAGCTTGATGCCGATGTCTTCCGAGATCACCTGGCCACCGGTGAGGACGGAGATGTCCTCGAGCATCGCCTTGCGGCGATCACCGAAGCCCGGCGCCTTGACGGCCGCGACCTTAAGGCCGCCGCGGAGCTTGTTGACGACGAGCGTGGCAAGCGCCTCGCCCTCGACGTCCTCCGAGATGATCAGGAGCGGCTTGCCGGTCTGCACGACGGCTTCCAGGACCGGGAGCATCGCCTGCAGGTTCGACAGCTTCTTCTCGTGGAGCAGGATGAAGGGATCATCGAGCTCGGTGATCATCTTCTCGGCATTGGTGATGAAGTACGGCGACAGGTAGCCGCGGTCGAACTGCATGCCCTCGACGGTCTCGAGTTCGAACTCGAGCGCCTTGGACTCCTCGACCGTGATCACGCCCTCGTTGCCGACCTTCTGCATCGCTTCGGCGATCTTCTCGCCGACGATACGGTCGCCGTTGGCCGAAATCGTGCCGACCTGGGCGATCTCTTCCGAGGTCTTGATCTTCTTGGAGCGGCGCTTGAGGTCGGCGACCGCCTCGGTGACCGCAAGGTCGATACCGCGCTTGAGGTCCATCGGGTTCATGCCGGCGGCAACCGACTTGGCGCCTTCCCGGACGATCGACTGGGCGAGCACGGTGGCGGTGGTGGTGCCGTCGCCCGAGATGTCGTTGGTCTTCGAGGCAACCTCGCGGACCATCTGGGCGCCCATGTTCTCGAACTTGTCCTCGAGCTCGATCTCCTTGGCGACGGTGACGCCGTCCTTTGTGATGCGCGGAGCGCCGAACGACTTGTCGAGGACGACGTTGCGGCCCTTGGGGCCGAGCGTCACCTTCACGGCGTTGGCCAGAATGTCCACGCCGCGCAGCATCTTGTCGCGAGCATCGCCCGCGAATCTTACGTCTTTGGCTGCCATTTCTATGTTTCCTTCAACTGACTGATGATGGGATGACGGAGGCTTACGCGGCCTTGCGGCTCGCGACCTTGCCCTCGATGACGCCCATCACGTCGGATTCCTTCATGATGAGAAGGTCTTCGCCGTCGATCTTGACCTCGGTGCCCGACCACTTGCCGAACAGGATGCGGTCGCCGGCCTTGACGTCGAGCGGCACGAGCTTGCCGGACTCGTCACGCGCGCCGGGGCCGACGGCGATGATCTCGCCTTCCTGCGGCTTCTCCTTGGCGGTGTCCGGAATGATGATGCCGCCGGCGGTCCGGGCTTCGGACTCGACCCGGCGAACGACCACGCGGTCGTGCAAGGGACGAAATTTCATGGGTTTCCTTCCTCTTCTGGGATGCCGCAGTGCGGCAGGCTCTGAAAAATCGAGCTGCTAGCACTCTCGTATGTTGAGTGCCAGCCAACGCGACCGGGATTTAGGAATGGCGCTATCCCTTGTCAAGCAGGGCTGTTGCGCGCGGCGCGAAAAAGTTCCGCGTTGTATGAAGAAATGGCGTGAAAGCCCGTCCTCGCGGCTTTTCGAAGGCGGGGGCGATGCCGGTGATCGCGCCTACTCGGCGATGGTGAACGGGAGCGTGACGTCCACGGTCTTGGGCGAACCCTGGTCGCGAAGGGTCAGAAGGAGGAGATACGGACCGGGCTTGAGGTTCGCCGGAAGCGGCATCGCAACGCTCGCATGCACCTCGTACATCGGGGTCCGGCCCTTCCACGCCAGGCGGACGAAATCATCGGCCGAACCGAAGATCAGGCCGCTCGGGCTGCGAATCTCGACATCGATGGAGATCGCCGCACGGATGCCGTCGCCGTCGGACCCGAAGGCGTAGCCGACCGGCTCGAAATAGAGACGGACGGTATCGCCTGTCCGGAATGTGGAGTCCGGCCGGGCGACGTAGTTGCCGTAGGCCGAGATGCTGTCGGCGAAGGCGATCACCCGGAACTGGAGCGGCAAGGCGGCCCAGAAGGCGGCGGTCGCCTTGTCGAAGGCCGCCAGCGCCGCCTCGCCATAGCCGCGACCGACGAGGGTCTCGGCCAGCGCCGCCTTGTCGGCGATTTCCCCCGCCCCGGCCGAAGGCATCGCGCCGAGCGACGCGGCGATGGCCGCGACCAGGAGCGACGCCGGACGCCGGCCTGGCGGAATCCTCATGATCATGCCCCGCGAGCCAAGAGATTCCCGGAACCTGGGCCCATGCCCGGTCCCGCGCCCGCATGATCGGATTCATCAGCCGTTCGTGCAAGTGCCGGTTTCGCTACGCGCGCCGCCGCTCGGACCACTCCTGCCGCTTGCGGTAGATGGTCGACGGGCTGATCTCGAGCGCCGCTGCGGCGCGCGATATGCTGCCGCCAAAGGCGGTGACCGCCGTCTCGATGATCAGCCGCTCCTGGTCGCGAAAGGGGACGACGGGAAGTGAGGTGTCGCGCCTCGCGACGGTGCGGTCGATGGGCAGGCGAATGGCGGCCGGGAGCATCCCTGCGGTCACCATCCCGCCGTCGTGGAGGACCACGACCTGGCGGATGGCGTTCTCGAGCTGCCGCACGTTTCCGGCCCAGTCGTGGTCGAGCAGGCAGCGAACGGCATCGACGTCGAAGCCATCGAAGGCGCGGCCTTCCTCGGCGGCGTAGCGGGCGAGGAAGGCCTCGGCGAGGGGGAGGATGTCCTCGCGGCGCTCGCGGAGCGGCGCGAGGTGGATGGGGAGGACGTGGAGCCGGTAGAACAGGTCGGCGCGGAAGCGGCCGGCCTCGACTTCGGCAAGCGGGTCGCGGTTGGTCGCCGAGACGATCCTGACATTGACCCGCCTGAGCTCGCTCCCGCCGACGCGACGGATCGACCCGGTCTGGACGAAACGGAGGAGCTTCGCCTGGAGCCCGAGGTCCATTTCCGCGACCTCGTCGAGGAAGAGGGTGCCGCCGTCGGCAAGCTCGGCCGCGCCGGCGCGATCCTCGGTGGCGCCGGTAAAGGCGCCGCGCATGTGGCCGAAGATCTCGCTCTCCATCAACTCCCTGGGGATGGCGCTGCAGTTGATGGCGATGAACGGCCGCTCCACCGGACCGGAATGGCCATGGATCGCTTCGGCGCAGAGCTCCTTGCCGGTCCCGCTTTCACCGGTGACGAAGACCGGGGCGCGCGACGGCGCCATGCGGCGGATTTGCGCATAAACCTCCGCCATCGCCGCCGAGCGGCCGATGAACCCGGCGAAGTGCTTTTCCGCGTGGGACCGCGATGCCGGGGCGGTGGTTTGCGCCGCGGCAGGCCGGCGCCAGGCGGCGACGGCCGCATCCAGCCGGTCGATCAGGGCCCTGGCGCCGATCGGCTTGGCCAGGAAGTCGCTGGCGCCGGCCCTGACCGCGGCGACCGCGATATTGACCGAACCGGCGGAACTCAAGGCGATGACGTGGGGGGCGGCGCGGGCGATCTCCGCGATGCCTGCGATGTCGCCCGCCGTCTCGATGTCGACCAGCATGATCGCGCCGGGCATGCGCCCGGCGGCGGCGAGTGCCTCGGCGCGGCCGCCGAAGGCGTGCACATGGAACCGCTCGCCCGAGCGCGCGATCAGATTCGACAGGACACGGCGCTGGGCGGGGTCGCCGTCGAGGATGACGACGTCGACCAGACGCTGCGCGTTGAGACTGGCACTCACGACCGGGCGACCCCGCTTCCGGTTCGGCCCCGCGAAAGGGCCGTCACCCGACTTGTCGCCCGAACAGGGTAAACGAAGTGTTGCGCTTTTCGGTTCATTTCCAAGAGCTGCCTTGCCAAGCCATGGTCCGGGCAGCAGTCTTGCGACGGAACCGCGGGGGACGGGCGTGATCGGCTTTCCCTGGTTGATGGAGCAATCCGAGTTGAACGCCCCAATGGACTTTCCGACCGCGCCGCCGGTGATGATTCTCGGCTGTGGTCGGAGCGGTACGTCGATCTTCGGCGAGCTCTTC
>JALHRF010000256.1:0-5170 GCA_022841545.1 Bauldia sp.
AAAGGATTATCGAAATCGACGGCGATCCAGGTGACGATCCGGTCGATCCCATGCTCGCGCTTATAGGCCTCCAGCGCCTCCCAGTTGATGCCGCCTTCAGCCCTATGCGTCACCATCTCGAGCACCGGCTTGCCGTTCCGCGTGATGGTCACGGTCTCTCCCTCCTCGACCCGGCGGGCGAGTTCGGTGAGCCGGTTCTTGGCCCCCTTCATGGATACGGTCGTCCCGGCCGGCGCGATCTTGGCTTCGTGCTTCATGCCACAAACATAGCTACCGGTAGCTACCGGGAAAAGTCGAAAAGTCGGCCCCGACTCCGGCACGGCAATGGCCTATGTTAGGATCGCCGCCTCAATCGGAAACGACCATGCCCCAGCCCGCCGCCGCCCGCGAGACCGCCTCCGTCCATCACCTGCCGAATGCGCTTCCCGAACATCCGGACAATCCCGGCGTACCCTTCGATCCCGAGCCGGTCGCCGGAATCCGCGTGAATCTCTCGGCCGTCGAGCGGCGGGCCGCGACGCTGCCGGGGCGGCGCACGGTGAAGAAGGAGTGGCAGGCGGCGTGGCTGGTCCGCGCCATCGAATGCATCGACCTGACGACGCTCTCCGGCGACGACACGGAGGGCCGGGTCGAGCGGCTCTGCGCCAAGGCGCGGAAGCCGCTTCGCGACGACCTGAAGGAGGCGCTCGGCCTCGGCAATCGCCGGATCACCGTCGGCGCGGTCTGCGTCTATCACCGCTTCGTCGCGACGGCGAAGCGGGCGCTGGAAGGCTCGGACATTCCGGTCGCCGCCGTGTCGACCGCCTTCCCCGCCGGGCTTGCCCCATTCGAGACGCGGCTTCGCGAGATCGAGGCTTCGGTCGCCGACGGCGCCGACGAGATCGACACGGTGATCACCCGCGAGCATGTGCTCAAGGGCGACTGGAAGGCGCTCTACGACGAGGTCCGCGCCTTCAAGGACGCCTGCGGCCCCGCGTACATGAAGACCATCCTCGGCACCGGCGACCTCAAGACGCTCAGGAACGTCGGAAGAGCGTCGATGGTGGCGATGATGGCCGGCTCCGACTTCATCAAGACCTCAACCGGGAAGGAAGGCGTCAACGCCACCATCCCCGTCGCGCTGGTGATGCTGCGCGCCATCAGGGCGTACCGCGAGATGACCGGCCATGTCGTCGGCTTCAAGCCGGCCGGCGGCATCTCGACCGCCAAGGACGTGATGACCTACGAGTTCCTGATGAAGGAGGAACTCGGCAATGCCTGGCTCCAGCCCGGGCTGTTCCGGATCGGGGCGTCCTCGCTCCTCGCCGACATCGAGCGCCAGCTCGAGCATTACGTCACCGGCCGCTACGCCTCGTTCGACCACCACGCCATGGCTTGAACACAACCGGTCAGAACGCCTTCGGGGTAAGGTCGTGTTCGGGAAGGTTGGCTGCGACCAGTTCCGGCGCCAGGTCGGTGATGTCTTCCACGAGGTCGTCGATCGTCGCCGCCTCGGCATGAAGCCCGGGAATGTCGGAGGACTGGACGAACCAGACGCCTTCATCCGCGTCGTGAGAGACGGTCACGGTAAACTGCATGCGCACACCATGAAGTCGGCCCGCGCGGCTGTCCATGCCAAACCATCCAGGCTGCCTCTGGCCAGACGGCTTCCGGTCTTAGCGATAGTGGAACCGGCACGATGCGATTTCGAGGGCCTGTTCATCGCCGCTTCCCCTGACGCGATAGACGAGTCGATGCTCCTGGGTGATGCGCCGCGACCACCAGCCCTTCATGTCGCCGAGGAGAGGCTCCGGCTTTCCGATACCCTTGAAGGGCGTGCGAAGAACGTCCTTGATGAGGTCGTTGACCCGCCCCAGCAAGGCGCGATCGTTCTCCTGCCAGAAGAGGTAGTCGGCCCAGCCGCGCGGCGTGAATCCGAGCTTCACGGATCGATGAGCTCTCGCTCCGTGACGTTGCCCGCATCCGCTTCGGCGATCGAGCGGAGGAGATGTTCCGCATTGGCGGGCGTGCCGAGAAGGTGGAGCGTTTCGCGGAGGCCCTCGAGTTCGGCAAGCGGCATCACCACCAGCGGCTCGTGGTTCTGGCGGGTGACGACCAGTTCAGTCCGGTCGGCCTCGACCTCGTCGAAATGCTTCGCCATGCTGGCGCGGAGTTCGGTAAAGCTGACGTGGCGCATAGCGGAACCTCGATCGATGTCCGTACATAATTATGTACAGAGCCCGGAAAAGCAAGGCATTCGCGAGCAGCTTCGCGCCGCGCGCGCCGGGGTCGGCCCGTCGGATACCACCCCCGAGGACCGGCTCGCGGCGATCGGCCGCCGCTGCAGCAGCGCGGAGATCGCCGAGGCCATCGCCATCCTCGACGGCCTGTCGGCGGAGCGCGCGGCTTTGCCCGCCTGGGACGGAGACAGCGCCGACGACATCGCCACCGCGCAGACCGCCTGGATGGCGATCCTCGGCCATGCCCCGCGGGCCTGCCTGCCGGCGATCGCCGCCGGGCTCGCCAGCCCGTCGTCCGACACCCGCCGCTGGCTCACCCCGTCGCTCGAGATGCAGGGGCCAGCCGCCCTGCCGGCACTGCGTGCCGCCCGCGACGCCGAGATCGATGCCAATACGCGCAAGTTCATGACCGAGGCCGTCGGCCGGCTCGAAGCCGCCGCCTCCTGACACGACGAGCAGAGACGATGTCCATCGCCGAAATCCTTGACGACCTCGATTACGGTCCCGCGCCGGAGAGCGACGCGGAGGCCCGCGCCTGGCTCGCCCGTCACAAGGAGGGCACGCGCCTCTACATCGGCGGGACGTGGCGGAAGCCGAAGTCGGGCCGCTTCTTCGACACGATCGACCCGGCGACCGGCAACGTGCTCGCGAGCGTTGCCGAGGCCGGTGCGGACGATGTCGACGATGCGGTCGCAGCGGCGCGGAAGGCGCAAGGCAAGTGGGCGGCGCTGCCGGGCCACGAGCGGGCGAAGGTGCTCTACGCGATCGCCCGCATGATCCTGAAAAACAGCCGGCTGTTCGCGGTGGTCGAGGCGCTCGACAACGGCAAGCCGATCCGCGAGACCCGCGACATCGACGTGCCGCTCGTCGCCCGCCATTTCTACCATCACGCCGGCTGGGCGGAGCTCCAGGCGCAGGAGTTCCCCGACCGTGTGCCGGTCGGCGTGTGCGGGCAGATCATCCCGTGGAATTTTCCGCTGCTCATGCTCGCCTGGAAGATCGCGCCGGCCATCGCGCTCGGCAACACCGTCGTCCTCAAGCCGGCCGAGTACACGCCGCTGACCGCGATCCTCTTCGCCGAGATCTGCCAGATGGCCGGCGTCCCCGCCGGCGTCGTCAACATCGTCACCGGCGACGGCGCCACGGGCGAGCTGATCGTCCGCCACGAGGGCGTCGACAAGATCGCCTTCACCGGCTCGACCGAGGTCGGTCGGAAGATCCGCGAGGCGACCGCCGGCTCGGGCAAGGCGCTGACGCTGGAGCTCGGCGGCAAGTCGCCGTTCATCGTCTTCGACGATGCCGACCTCGATTCGGCGGTCGAAGGCGTGGTCGACGCGATCTGGTTCAACCAGGGCCAGGTCTGCTGCGCCGGCTCGCGGCTTCTCGTCCAGGAATCGATCCACGACGCCTTCATCGAGAAGCTGAAGCGGCGGCTCGACACGCTCCGCGTCGGTCCCCCGCTCGACAAGGCGATCGACGTCGGCGCGGTGGTCGCGCCGGTGCAGCTCGAGCGGATCAGGGCGCTGGTGGCGCTGGGCGTTGCCGAGGGCGCGAAGCTGTTCCAGGCGAAATGCGACATGCCCGGCAAGGGCCTCTACTTCCCGCCGACGCTGCTGACTGGCGTGCATCCGGCCTCGACCTGCGCGCGGGTCGAGATCTTCGGCCCGGTGATGGTGGCGATGTCGTTCCGCACGCCCGAGGAGGCGGTGCAGCTCGCCAACAACACCGAGTACGGGCTTGCCGCGAGCGTGTGGTCGGAGTCGGTCAATCTCGCACTGGACATCGCGCCGAAGCTGAAGGCCGGGGTGGTCTGGGTCAACTCGACCAACCTGTTCGACGCGTCCTCCGGCTTCGGTGGCTACAAGGAAAGCGGCTACGGCCGCGAGGGCGGACGCGAAGGCGTTTCCGCCTATACGAAGCTGGCGTGGCTCGCGAAGGCGAAGCCGCTGGCCGAACCGAAGCGCACCGAGGTGGCACCCGACGCCGGCCCCGCCGTCACCGGCCTGATCGACCGCACGGCGAAGCTCTATATCGGCGGCAAGCAGCAGCGGCCGGACGGCGGTTACTCGCGCCCGGTGATCGGCGCCGGCGGCAAGCTGATCGGCGAGATCGGCGAGGGCAACCGGAAGGACATCCGGAACGCCGTCGAAGCCGCACGCAAGGCCTCGGGCTGGGCCACCGCCAGCGAGCATAACCGCGCGCAGATCCTCTACTACATCGCCGAGAATCTCGCCGTCCGCGCCGACGAGTTCGCCGCCCGGCTCTCGGCCCTCACCGGCGACCGCAAGGGTGCGGCCAAGGCCGAAGTCGAGGCGGCGGTCGCCCGGCTCTTCACCTTCGCCGCCTGGGCCGACAAGTACGAGGGCGCCGTGCACAAGCCGCCGTTCCGCGGCCTCGCGCTGGCGATGAACGAGCCGGTCGGCGTGGTCGGCATCGTCGCCCCCGAGGCGCCGGCCTTCCTGCCCTTCGTCACGCTGATGGCGGCGGCGATCGCGACCGGCAACACCGCGGTGATGATCCCGTCCGAGACCGGCGCGCTGCTCGCGACCGACCTCTACCAGGTGCTCGACACCAGCGACGTGCCCGGCGGCGTGGTCAACATCGTCACCGGCGACCGCATGAAGCTCGGCCGCGAGCTCGCCAAGCACGACGCCGTCGACGCGCTCTGGTCCTTCGGCCCCAAGGCGATGGCCGAGGCCTACGAGAAGGCGTCGGTCGGCAATCTCAAGCAGACCTGGTGCGAGACGGTCGCCCGCGACTGGAGCGACGACCGGACCAGCGCCGGGCGGGACGTGCTCGGCCACGCGACCCAGGTGAAGAACATCTGGGTGCCGTACGGAGAGTGACCCTCCGCGAGGCCGAAAGGGACTGGCGAGACGGTGATGTTGGTATCCTCCCCTGCGAAGCGGGGGAGGGGGACCATCGCGAAGCGATGGTGGAGGGGGCATTGG
>JALHRF010000256.1:5180-5491 GCA_022841545.1 Bauldia sp.
ATATTGCTGGTCGGTGGCGAAGGCGCCCCCTCCGTCGCCGCTTCGCGGCGCCACTCCCCCCGCTTCGCAGGGGAGGATGAGGTGCGGGCACCGGAACTGACATTTCGGAGAGCGCGCGCCCTGCGCCGCGCGATGACGCCGCCCGAGGTTCGGCTTTGGGTGCGACTGAGGGCGCGCGACAAGGAGCTGCCCATTTTTCGGCGGCAGCACCCCATGGGTCCCTACATCCTCGATTTCTACTGTGCCGCAGCCAAGCTCGCGGTCGAAATCGACGGCGAAAGCCACGGCATGGGTGACCGTCCAGAACGGGA
>JALHRF010000257.1 GCA_022841545.1 Bauldia sp.
ACTGGGTCCCCTCCCCTCGCCCGGCTATCGCCGGGCTCGCCGGGGATGACGATCGGTGGTTCGGATGTCCTCACGATCGCACCGAGCGATGCCCCTGGGCACCGACAGCGCCACTACACCGGCCTGTCATCCCCGGCGAGCGCCGAAGGCGCGAGGGAAGGGGACCCAGTAAACACCGCCCGTGGTCGCCTGTCGCCGACGGTGCCCGAGGACGACGCCCGCGCCTCGCTTTCGCCGCCAGCGTCTACTGGCTCCCCTTCCCTCGCCCGGCTGAAGCCGGGCTCGCCGGGGATGCCGGTCCTTGGTTCGGCATCCGCGCCATGACGATTGTCGACCTCCTGTCACAACAATTGCGCAAACTGGTGATCTGAAGCGATTCGCGACGCCACCATGATCCTTTCCGGGCCAAAACCATGACCGAGACCGCATTCCGCAACGGGCGCATCGTCCTGCCCGGCGAAGTGATCGCCGGCGACGTGCTCGTCCGCAACGGCGCGATCGCGGCAATCGATCATCGCGGCCCTGGCCATTCCGGCGTCGACCTCGACGGCGACTGGCTGGTCCCCGGCCTGGTCGAGCTCCATACGGACCATCTGGAGGGCCACTACGCACCGCGCCCGCGCGTCCGCTGGAATCCCGTCGCCGCCGTGCAGGCGCACGATGCGCAGATCGCCACCTCGGGCATCACCACCGTCTTCGATGCGCTTCGTGTCGGGATCGACGAGGACAGCAAGCTCGAGCCGCATGACATGCTCACGCTTGCCGGCGCAATCGAGGACAGCCAGCGCCAGGGCCGGCTCCGCGCCGAGCACTTCATTCATCTCCGCTGCGAGGTGTCGGCGCCGGACGTGGTCGAAAGCTTCGCCGCCTTCGAGGGCGACCCCCGAGTGCGCATCGCCTCGCTGATGGACCACACGCCCGGTCAGCGGCAGTTCACCTCGCTCGACGCCTTTCGCGTCTACTACCAGGGCAAGAGCGGCATGTCCGACGCCGAGCTGGAGGACCTGATCGCCCGCCGTCAGGCCCAGGCCGAACAGGCATCCGGCGTGAATCGCCTGGCGATCGCCGAGATGGCGCAGGCGCGCGGCATCGTGCTCGCGAGTCACGACGATGCGACCGAGGACCATGTCGCCGAGGCGCTTGCCCATGGCGTGACGCTGGCCGAGTTCCCCACCACCCATGCCGCCGCCGCCGCCTCGCAGGCCGCCGGCCTCAGCGTGCTGATGGGGGCGCCCAACATCGTCCGCGGCGGCTCGCATTCCGGCAACATCGCCGCCGGCGACCTCGTCGCCGCGGGTCTGCTCGACGTGCTCTCGTCGGACTACTTCCCCTTCAGCCTGATCCACGCCACCTTCATCGTCGGCCTCGCCGAAGGCGGCATCGGCCTGCCCGGGGCCGTGGCCATGGTGACGAGCAACCCGGCGAAGGTCGCCGGCCTCGACGACCGTGGCGCAATTGCCGAGCACAAGCGCGCCGATCTCGTGCAGGTCCGGGTCCACGACCATGTGCCGGTCGTGCGCGCGGTGTGGCGCGAGGGCGTGCGCGTCGTGTGAGCGCGGTGTGAACACCGTGGCTGCTCCAGGCGCCGAGGCGGGGCGGGGGAGACTTATCCTCGTTGTCGGGCCGAGCGGCGCCGGCAAGGATTCGCTCATCGCCTGGTGCCGGGCCCGGCTCGCCGGCGATGCGGCCGTCGTCTTCCCGCGCCGCGTCATCACCCGCGCGGTGGCCGACGGCAGCGAGGATCACGACACCGTTTCGGAGGCTGCCTACGGGGGAATGGTCGCAGGCGGCGCGTTCGCCCTGCACTGGCGGGCCCACGGCCTCGGCTATGGCATCCCTGCATCGATCGCGGCCGATCTCGTCGCCGGACGGAACGTCGTCGTCAACGTGTCGCGCGCCGTCGTCGGTACGGCGCGCAGCCATTTCCAGCCGTTGTCGGTCGTGTCTGTCACCGTCCCCGCGGTCGTCCTCGCCGAGCGCCTGCGCAGCCGGAACCGCGAGGCGGCGGAAGATATCACCGGCCGCCTCGCCCGTGCCGACGCCTATGACATCGCCGGACCCGACGTGGTGGCGCTCGACAATTCCGGACCACTCCCCGCCGCCGGCGCCCGGCTGGCCGCCATTATCGCCGGCGGACCGCGCTGACGCGGCGACTGGCCGGCGCATCAATCCCCCCCGTTGGTTGTCGGACCCAACCGCCGTTTCCTGCTATTGAGGCGGCTCAACTTTCCCCGCCCCCCAGGCCGGATCACCGCACCTTGCCAGTCCCCGCCACGCCCGAAGTGCTCCGCGGCATCGTCCTCATCGTCCTCTCGGCCTCGGTCTTCGCCCTCGTCGATGGCGTGAGCAAGGTGCTCGCCGAAACCCAGTCGGTCTGGCAGATCGTCTGGGCCCGCTACGCCGTTGCGTTGCCGGTGATGGTCGCGCTGACGCCGCGGGGCGAGTGGCGCGGGTTGCTCCGCACCGACCACCCCTTCCATCAGATCGGCCGGGGGCTGGCGCCGATCGGGGTGAGCGTCTGCATGGTGCTCGGGGTGCGTTACCTGCCGCTGGCCGAAGCCACGGTCATCCTGTTCGCTTCGCCCTTCGCCATCGTCGCACTGGCGGGACCGGTGCTCGGCGAGCGCGTCCATCGGGCGAGCTGGATCGGCGTCGTCGTCGGTTTCGCTGCCGTGGTGATCGTGGCGCGGCCGGGCTTCGGCGCAATGTCCTACTACGTGCTCTTCCCGCTCGCCGCGGCGGCGTTCTACACGCTCTACCAACTCCTGACCCGCGGCCTCGCCGTCAAGGGAGAGCGGCCCCGCGGCACGCTGATCTGGACGCTGGTCACCGGGTCCGTCATCGCGACGCCGCTCGCCCTGTTGACGTGGCAGCCCGTCTCGACGAGCGCCTGGATGCTGATGATCTCACTCGGGCTTGTGTTCGCGTTGGCTCAGTTCCTGATGATCGAGGCCTTCTCCCGCGCCCCGGCAGGCGTGCTTGCCCCCTTTGCCTATGCCCAGATCGTTGCGGCCACTCTTGTCGGCGTCGTTCTCTTCGATGCGGTTCCCGACGGGTGGACACTGCTCGGCGTTACCATGATCGTCGGGGCCGGCGTCTGGATTGCGCGCCAGCAGCGGCGCTGATGCGGGGGACTGGAAACGATATCGCCGACAGCCTCAACCGAGACGCGTGGATCTGGAATAAAGATCAGTTACTTATGACCTCATCTGGAGATTAGACCACGCCCGCCTTGACTCCCCATTTTGAAACGATACCATCCGTGCGACCTTTGGGAGGAGGCCGATGCGTGGATTGAAGGGCAAGGTGGCTGCGGTCACCGGCGCCGGGTCGGGCATCGGCCAGGCCGCCGCCAAGCGGCTGGCCGAGGAGGGTTGCAAGGTCGCCGTCATCGACTGGAAGACGACGGCTGCGGACGACACCCTCGCACAGATCCGGCAGGCCGGTGGCGAGGGGATCGCGCTCACAGCCGATGTGGGCAAGGAAGACGAGGTCGCGCCCGCGTTCCGGAGGGTGATCGAAGCTTTCGGCCGGCTGGATGTCCTCGTCTCCAATGCCGGCGTCTTCTATGCCTCCCGCGACGGCCGCGTGGACGAATTGTCGAAGCCGGTGTGGGACGAGATCGTCGGTTCCAACCTCACCGGCATGTACCTCGCCTGCAAGCATGGCGTAGCCGCCATCAGGTCGACGGCGAAAACCGGCGCGGTGGTGATTACCGGATCGCCCACCGGCATGCTCGGCGTGACCCCGGCCAGCATCGCCTATTCGTCGAGCAAGGCGGGGGTTCACGGCATGGCCCGCGTCATGGCGGCCGACTATGCGCTTGAGGGAATTCGCGTCAATGTCGTCGTCCCCGGGTTCACGCTGTCGCCGCTGGTCCGCGAGTTGGTAGCCGATCCCAAGGTCTACGAGTGGAACGTCAAGAACATCCCGATGCGGCGCGGGGCGGAGCCCGAAGAGATCGCCGGGGCGGTCGCTTTCCTAGCCTCGGACGATTCATCCTTCATGACCGGCTCCTTCGTCGTGGTCGACGGGGGGTTGACTGCCGTATGAGACCTTTACTTCGTGACGTACTGCCGGTGCGGCGCTGCCGCCCGGATCAGATGACAACCAGCGGAATGGGAGGAACTAAAGCATGAAACTGAATTCGCTTCTCAAGATGACGGTGCTCGCAACGGGCACGCTCGGGCTCGGGGCGATGAGCGCCTCGGCCCAGGACATCACCCTCGGCTTCGTGACCCACGCCCAGGGCAACCCGTTCATCCAGCAGATCATCGACGGCGCGGAAGCCGCGGGGAAGGACCTCGGCGTAACGCTCGAAGTCGCGCAGCAGCCCGGCAGCCAGGCGGAGGGCCAGCTCAAGCTCACCCAGAATTTCGCCAATGCCGGGGCCCAGGGCGTCGCCACCTCGATCCAGGGCGAGGCCATGACCCGCGGCCTGAACGATCTCGTCGACGCGGGCGTGCGGATCGTCCAGTTCAACACCTTGTCGACCAACATCAAGGCGCCCTATGTCGGCGAGAAGTCGGTGGAGAGCGGACGCGTTCTCGGCAAGATGATCGTCGACAAGCTCGGCGGCGCAGAAGCCAAGGGTACCGTCATCCTCGGCATCTGCTTCCCCGGCATCCAGGTGCTGGAGAACCGCTCGCAGGGCGTGCAGGAGTCGCTCAAGGCAGCGCCCGGCCTCAATGTGCTCGGGCCTTATGACGTGAAGGTCTCCGAGGTCGAGAACTACAATCGCTGGCAGCAGCTCTACGCAGCCAACCCGGACGCAGTGGCGATGATCGGCCTCTGCGCGCCGGACATCGCGAGCCTCGGCAAGCTCAATGCCGAGAATGGCGACAAGTTCGTGGCCGGCGGCTACGACCTGACCGAGCCGAACCTCAAGGCGATCCAGGACGGCCACGCCTACGTGTCGATCGGCCAGAGCGCCTTCGTGCAGGGCTACCTGCCGGTCGCGCTCATGGTCCATGCGATCAAGAACGACAAGCCGCTCGAGGTCGGGTTCTACGACGCCGGCGCCCAGATCGTGACCGCCGATTCGGTCGACATGGGCAATGGCCTCCCGGCGATCAGCTTCGAGGAGGCGATCCGGCTCGCGGGCGATGCGGCCGCCACCGCCGAATACTACAAGGCCTGGTCGCAGAAGGTGATGGCCGACCCGACCGCCGGTATGCAGCCGATCGCGGCGGAAGCCGAGTAGTCGAGGACTGGTTTCTTCGCTTAACTTGGGGAGGGCGGTCCACCGGATCGCCCTCTTCCCTTGAGAATGACAGGCATGCCGGGCGACACGCTCATCGAAGTTCGCGACCTGACCAAGCGCTATGGAGGCGTTGTGGCGCTCGCGGACATGAACCTCACCGTCGAGCGCGGCACGGTCCACGCCGTCGTCGGCGAGAACGGCGCCGGCAAGTCGACGCTGATGAAGATCCTCGCCGGAGCGGTCCGTCCCGATTCAGGCA
>JALHRF010000258.1 GCA_022841545.1 Bauldia sp.
CGGCGGTGGTCGCGATCGTGATTGTTGCCGGCGGCGTTGTATTCATGGCGCAGCAGAATGCCGAGACCGCCCGGCTCGAAGCCGCGGCGGCCGACCGCGGCGCGGAGGCGACGCTCCTTGCCTTTGCTTCGCGCGACCTCCTGCAGCTCGGTGACCTTGCCGGCGCCACGGCCGCGGCGGTCGAGGCGGTGTCGCTGCTCTCCACCACCGAGACGCGCTCGGCGCTGCTCCAGAGCGTGCTTGCGCTGTCGCCGCATCTGGTGCGGAGCGCCATCGCCGAGGAGATGCGGCCCGGCCCCCTGGCCTTCCTACCCGACACGACCGACGTGCTGGTCGGCGGTTCCAACGGCCGGCTCCACCTTTGGGATCCGGCGGCGGGGACACCGCCCGCGCCGTTTGCCGAAATCGCTCGGCTCGACACCGCCGGGCCGCAGCCGCCGGCGATCCGCGCGCTGGCCACGACCCGGATCGGCGGCGCGGCGGTGCTGCTCGATGACGGCCGGCTGATCCGGCTCGATGCGTCCGGCGCGCCGGCCGGCGAAGTCCGCCTCGCCGACGATGTCGGCCGCGCCGCGGCGATGGCGCCGGGCGGAGAGACCATAATTGCCGCGTCGCAGGGCGCGCGCGAGGTCAGCGCCTTCATCTGCGATGGCGCGGAGTGCGCGAAGACGGTGCTGGCCGAGGACTTCGCCCGCACGGCAGCGGTGAGCGCGGATGGCGGGACGGCGGCGGCTGCGACTGAGAGCGCGGGCCTGATCCGCGCCGACCTCAAAGCCGCCGCGCCCGTGGTAACGACGATCGCGCTCACCGGCGACGTGCGCCTCCAGTCGCTGGCGCTGACCGCCGATGGCGCGCTGCTTGCCGCCGGCAGCGTCGACGGGCGGGTGTTCCTGGTCGATGTGGCGGGCGCAGTGCGCGAGGTGGCGCAGCCGCAGGGCAGCGTCACCGCCCTCGCCTTCGCGCCCAACGGCGGCATGCTCGCGGCCGCCTGCGGCGGCCTCGACATCTGCGTCTACAGCCTTGGCGGCGATGGCCCCATGCTTTTCGACCGCCTCGCCGGCCACGCCAATACCGTCCTTGGCATCGCCTGGGACGAGGCCGGCGACGCCATCGCGTCGTCCTCGGTCGACGGCTCGGTCAAGTACTGGACGGTCGACGCCGTCGACCCCACCGCCTATGCGCTCGACGCACCGCCGGGCTCGACGCTCACCGACCTCGACCTCTCGCCCGACGGCCGCTTCCTCGCCGCAGGCGGAGGGGATGGCGGCGTCTTCGTCTTCGACCTGCCGGCCAGAGCCTTCGCCGGGGCGATGCCGTCGGACCGCGAGGCGGAGGTGCGCTCGCTCCGCTGGAGCCCGAACCGGCCGTGGATCGCCGCGGTCGACGCGGACGGTTTCCTCGCCGTCCGCGACTGGCCCGAGGGCGAGACCGTGGAGGAGCGGCGGATCGACGAGAGCGTAGTCGAGTCGGTACGCTGGCTGCCGGACGGCAAGGCGCTTGCTGTCGCCACCCTCGGCGGCGCTGTGCGGCTCTGGCCGCTCGGCGGCGAGCCGGTCGACTTCGCCGAACTGCATCCCGAACCGGTGCAGGCGCTCGCGGTTCTGCCCGGCGGCGCGCAACTGGTCTCGGCCGATGCGCTCGGCAATGTCTGGCTCTGGGATGTCGCCGCCCGAAAGCGAATCGAGAACGCCTGGGAGAAGGCCGACGAGGCGATGGACACCATCGTCGTCAACCACGCCGGTACGCGGGTCCTTGTCACCGGCAACGGTGGAGTCCTCTACATCTACGACATCGCCAATCCGGGCGCGCCGCAGCGGATCGACCTCGGTAGCCGCCAGATCGACGGTGCGGCCTGGAGTCCCGACGATTCACGCCTGGCCGCGGTCGATACCGAGGGCAACCTGAAGGTCTGGTCGATCGCCGAAGACAGGCTGATGGTTACGGCGCGCATCTATCGCACCGGGCTGCCCGGCGCCGACCCGGACGAGGAGGACGAGGGCGGACATCTTCGCCGCATGCTATGGCTGCCGGATTCGTTCTCCGTCGCCATTGCCACCTCGGCGGGCGAAGTCGTGCTGGTGGCGATCGACGAGACGGCGTGGCTCGCGCGCGCCCGGTCCGTCTTCGGGATCGCGGCGCCGGTGGAAGAGAGCGCGCCGGTGGGGCCGGTGGCCGAGGCCGGACTATAGCGGCTCCGAGCCCCGCTCGCCTTCGGCTGCCGGGTCGCCGCAACGGTGCGCGATCGATCCTTGGCCGATGCCGGAATTTGAGTGCCTCCGATGCTTCGCGACACTACAATCGTTCCAGGCGGGCAAGAGGAACAAGCATCATGGCGAAAGACGAAGCGACGAAGGCGCCCGGCCGCGGACGCATCTATGATTCGATCACCGACACGATCGGCGATACGCCGCTGGTCCGGCTCGACCGCATTGCCGAGATGAAGGGAGTGGGCGCGAACCTCCTCGCCAAGCTCGAGTTCTTCAACCCCATCGGTAGCGTCAAGGACCGGATCGGCGTGTCGATGATCGATGCGCTGGAGGAGGAAGGCAGGATAAGGCCCGGCGCCACGACGCTGATCGAGCCGACCTCGGGCAATACCGGCATTGCGCTCGCCTTCGTCGCCGCGGCGCGCGGCTACCGGCTGATCCTGGTGATGCCGGAGACGATGTCGGTCGAACGGCGGAAGATGCTGAAGCTGCTCGGCGCCGAGCTTGTGTTGACCGAAGGCGCCAAGGGCATGCGCGGCGCCATCGCCCGCGCCGACGAGCTGACCAAGGAAATCGCCGATTCGATCATCCCGCAGCAGTTCCAGAACCCGGCCAACCCCGAGATCCACCGCCGCACCACCGCGGAGGAGATCTGGAACGACACCAATGGCTCGGTCGACGCGTTCGTCTCGGGTGTCGGCACCGGCGGCACGATCACCGGCGTCGGCCAGGTACTCAAGCAGCGGAAGCCGTCGCTCCGCGTCGTCGCGGTCGAGCCGGAGGACAGCCCGGTGCTGTCGGGCGGCAATCCCGGCCCGCACAAGATCCAGGGCATCGGCGCCGGCTTCGTGCCGCCGATCCTCGACACCTCGGTCTATGACGAGGTGATCACCGTCTCCAACGACGACGCCTTCACCTATGCGCGCCTCTGCGCCAGGGTCGAGGGCATCCCGGTCGGTATCTCGTCCGGGGCGGCGATCGCCGCCGCCGTCAAGGTCGGCGCCCGGGCGGAGATGAAGGGCAAGACCATCGTCCTCATCATCCCCTCCTTCGCCGAGCGCTATCTTTCGACCGCGCTGTTCGAGGGGCTGGAGTGAGGTCCAAGCAGAGAGCCAAATCGATGGACTACCGCGAGCTCCGCAGGGCGATCGTGCTTGCTTGCGATGCAGTGTTGTTGAAGTCCGAACCACGCCTGAACCCAGACACGCCTGAACAGAGGTTTGTCCTGAGACGGGTGCTCAACGAACTCGTATGGAAATACAGTGAGGCTACACCATACAGCGGCGGGAAATATTTAGGATGCGAGTGGTGGTCAAAGGGCGCGCTTGAGTCTTATACAACTGACGCGACCAGTTTCGAAAGTAAAATGCACCTAGAGCACGTAAAAGATCGCAAATTCGAGGTCAATGATTTGATAGCCTCCAAAAATATTCACGACATCGAAGACGCGCTAAATACCATTGTCACCTGCGTTGTGTTGAGGGATGAGCATAGGCGTTTTCCTAAAAAATACCTGAGACCCAAACTCGATCGCCCGGATGAATGGTGGAAGAAATATGGCACGCTGAGCCGTGTAAGGGGGCCAAACGCGCGATCGAGCGAGTGATTTTCTTAATCAATCCAGCTTGGCTGCCACTGCGCCCGGACTGCATGACGACGCCATGCCGTTTCTTGACCACAGATAATCATTGTACCATCTGTTCTGGACAGTTTCCGGTTCATCATCGAGTTAGAGAGGTACTTTGATCGCGTCAGTCGCCAGCCGTTGAACCGGCGACGGATACTCGCTGAAAGCCTCCGCCCCGTCGCGGTGGTGGACGATGGCATGGCCGCCCGCCACCGTCGCCAGCGTGCGCACCGCGAACCCCGCCTCGCCGGCGTCGACCAGCACGAGGTCGGCGCGCATCCCCGGCGCGATGACGCCGCGGTCGGCGAGCCCGACCGCCGCGGCCGGCGACGACGAGACCAGCGCCCACGCATCGGCGACGCCGTGGTCGCGCCAGAGCCGCATCGCGGCGGGCGCCAGCGCCGGGTAGAAGTAGTCCGAAGCGAGCACGGTGCAGAGCCCGGCTTCCACCATGCCCGCCGCCGCGATCGCGCCCTTCCGCGCCATGTGGCTGCCGCCGCGGAGCACGTTCGGTGCGCCGAGGATGACGGTATCGCCGGTAGCATGGGCCTCGCGGATCGCCGCCTCGGTGATCGGGAAATCGGCGAGGGTGCAACCGAGCGCGCGGTTGGCGCGACGCTCCTCGGCGGTGCGGTCGTCGTGCGAGGCGACCGGAACGCCGGCGCGCTCCGCCGTAGCGATGATGGCGGCCACGGTGTCGTGCATCTCGTCCCGGCGCTCCGCGAGCCCATCGAGGAGCCCGTGATAGCTCTCCGGGTCCATGCCGCTCCGCTTGGCGAGCGGCTCGATCGCCGCGCGCTCGCGATTGGCGTTGAGGCCGGGGAAGTGGTCGTTGATCGAGACCAGGTCGATCCGCCTGCTCTCGATCCAGCCGACCGCTGTCGGCACCGTGTCGAGCGCCATCGTCTCGAAGCGGAGATGGATGCGGTGGTCGACCGCGAGGCGCTCGCGCATGCGATCGAGGGCGTCGAGCATCCGGTTCACGGTATCGGCGCTGCGGAGCCCGCTTTCCCATGAGCAGGTCAGGCTGAGGAACGGCGTCGTGATGCCGTTCGCGGCGAGCTGCCGGTCGGTATCGGCGAGGGCGATCTCGACCGGTATGCCGACGCCGGGCCGAGGCATCAGCTGGTGCTCGAAGGCGTCGCCATGCAGGTCGACCATGCCGGGGAGGAGCATCCTGCCGCCGGGCGGCTTCGCCGGACCGTCGACGTCGACCGCCTCGATCCGGCCGTCTTCGACGAGGACGCGGCCGGCGCGGAGATGCCCATCGGGCGTGAGGATGCGATCCGATACGATTTCGAGGGTCACGGCGGGCTCGTTGCTTGGGAGCGTAGGCGGGGCGCCATCATCCTCCGATTCGATGACCTTGCGGTGACAGCCGGATTGGGGGTTGACCCGCCTCGCCCTTCCTCTACACACGCGGAGATGCCATCGATTCCCGCCCGTGACCGCTTGATCGTCGCCCTCGACGTGCCGGCCGTGGCAGAGGCGCAGGCGATGGTGGCCCGGCTCGGCGACAGCGTCGCCTTCTACAAGGTCGGGCTCGAGTTGATCTATGCCGGCGGCATCGATTTCGCCCGCCGCCTCGCCGGCGAGGGC
>JALHRF010000259.1 GCA_022841545.1 Bauldia sp.
GCACACTTGCCGCGCCGCCGCCCGACCTCCCGACCGCCTTCACGCCGCTCGCCGACATCGCCGTCTCCCGCCGCGCCGGCCATGCCGGCCGCCTGTTCTCGTCCTAGGAGCCGGCCAGGATGCTGCTCACGCCCACCGAACTCGAACGCCTGACGATCTACACGGCGGCGGAACTCGCCCGGAAGCACCGCGCCAAGGGACTGAAGCTGAACTATCCGGAGGCGGTCGCCCTGATCTGCGACGAGATCCTCGAGGGCGCCCGCGAGGGCCGCCGGGTCGCCGACCTGATCGGCTACGGCTCGACCATCCTGACCACCGACGACGTGATGCCCGGCGTCGCCGAGATGATGCACATGATCCAGGTCGAGGGGGTGTTTCCGGACGGGACCAAGCTGGTCACGGTGCACGAGCCGATCCGTCCCGGCGAGGCGCCGGTCGAGGCCGGGCCGGCGCCGGGCGCGATCCGCGCCGCGGAGGGCGACATCGAGCTCAACGCCGGCCGGCCGAAGACGGACCTGACCGTGATCAACACCGGCGACCGGCCGGTGCAGATCGGCAGCCATTTCCACTTCTTCGAGGTCAACAAGGCGCTCGACTTCGATCGCGCCGAAGCCTTCGGCAAGCGGCTCGACATCCCGGCCGGCACCGCAGTCCGCTTCGAGCCGGGGCAGTCGAAGGCCGTGACGCTGGTGCCTTTCGGCGGCACGCGCGCGATCGGCGGGCTGAATGCGCTGACCAACGAGTCCGCGCTCGACGAGGCAGGCAGGCAGGCGGCGCTCGCCCGGGCCCGCGCCGCCGGCTTCAAGGGGGCCTGAGACGATGGCAAGGATGTCGCGCGCCGACTATGCGGCGATGTACGGCCCGACCAAGGGCGACCTCCTCCGTCTCGGCGACACCGAACTGTGGGTCGAGATCGAGCACGACCATGCGGTGCCCGGCGACGAATGCCTGCACGGCGGCGGCAAGACGCTGCGCGACGGCATGGGGCTGGTGGCCGGCGCCAAGAGCACGGACGGCGTGCTCGACATGCTGATCTGCAACGTCGTCGTCATCGACGCGGTGCTCGGCATCGTCAAGGGCGACCTCGGCATCAAGGACGGCAAAATCGTCGGCCTCGGCAAGGCCGGCAACCCGGCGGTGATGGACGGCGTCCATCCCGACCTGATCGTCGGCGCGGCGACCACGGTGCGCGACGCCGAGGGGCTGATCGCCACGGCCGGGGCGATCGACGTCCACGTCCATTTCGACTCTGCCCAGCTAATCGAGCATGCGATCGCCTCCGGCATCACGACCATGCTCGGCGGGTCGCTCGGCCCGATCACCGTCGGCATCGATTCGGGCGGGCCGTTCAACGTCGGCAAGATGCTGCAGGCGGCCGAGCACTGGCCGATGAATTTCGGCTTCCTCGGCCGCGGGAATTCCTACAAGCCCGACGCGCTGGTCGAGCAGATCGACACCGGCTGTCTCGGCCTCAAGATCCACGAGGACTGGGGCGCGATGCCGGCGACGATCGACTGCTGCCTCGGCGTCGCCGACGACCTCGACTTCCAGGTCCAGCTGCACACCGACACGCTGAACGAGAGCGGCTTCGTCGAGGATACGCTGGCCGCGATCGGCGGCCGCACCATCCACATGTACCACACCGAGGGCGCCGGCGGCGGCCACGCGCCGGACATCATCCGCGTCGCCGGGGTGGCCAACTGCCTGCCGTCGTCGACCAACCCGACCAATCCCTACACGGTCAACACCTTCGACGAGCACCTGGACATGACCATGGTGTGCCATCACCTCAACCCGGCAATCCCCGAGGACGTCGCCTTTGCCGAGAGCCGGATCCGCGCCCAGACCATCGCGGCGGAGGACGTGCTCCACGACATCGGCGCGATCTCGATGCTCGGCTCCGACAGCCAGGGCATGGGCCGGATCAACGAGGTCATCTGCCGGACCTGGCAGCTCGCCTCGAAGATGAAGGTGCAGCGCGGCCGCCTGCCCGGGGAGACCACCGGCGGCGACAACGAACGGGTCAAGCGCTTCATCGCCAAATACACGATCAACGCCGCGCGCTCGTTCGGCATCGCCGAGCACATCGGCAGCCTCGAGGCCGGCAAGATGGCGGACGTGGTGCTGTGGCGGCCGGCCTTCTTCGGCATCAAGCCGGAGCTGGTGGTCAAGGGCGGCTTCATCGCCTGGGGGGCGATGGGCGACTCGGCCGCGAGCCTGATGACCTGCGAACCGATCATCCAGCGGCCGCAATGGGGCGCCTTCGGCCGCGCCAGGCAGGCGCTCTCCGCCTGCTTCGTCAATCCGCGCGCGATCGCGCGCGGGCTCGCCGCCGCGCTCGATCTCCGCAAGCCGCTCCTGCCCGCCCGCGGCACGCGGACGCTGAGCAAGGCCGACATGCTGCACAACGCGCTCTGCCCCCACATCCGGGTCGAGCCGGCGACCTTCGACGTCTTCGTCGACGGCGTGCTGGCGACCTGCGAGCCGGCCGAGGTGCTGCCGCTCGCCCAGCGGTACATGCTGCGATGAACCGGCCTTTCCGCCCCATCGCGCCCTTCGACGCCGAAGCCGGCCAGGCGAGGCCCGGATCGGCGGCGCGGATCGGCATCGGCGGTCCGGTCGGTTCCGGCAAGACCGCGATCATCGAGGCACTGGTTCCGCTGTTCCAGAACGCGGGGATCAGCGTCGCGGTCGTGACCAATGACCTCGTCACCAAGGAGGACGCCGAGCGGCTGAAGCGGAGCGGGCTGATCGATCCCGCGGGGGTCGCCGCGGTCGCGGCGGGCGCCTGCCCGCATACGGTGATCCGCGAGGACCCGACGCTCAACATCGCCGCCGCCGACGCGCTGGAGGCGAAGTTTCCCGATGTGGACCTGATCATCATCGAGAGCGGCGGCGACAATCTCGCCTCGACCTTCTCGCTCGACCTCGTCGACTGGTGGATGTTCGTGATCGACGTCGCCCAGGGCGACGACATTCCGCGGAAGCGCGGCCCCGGCATCCTCCAGTGCGATCTGCTGGTCATCAACAAGACCGACCTCGCGCCTTATGTCGGCGTCGATGCCGAAGCGATCCTCGCCGAGGCGATCGCGGTGCGCGGCGGCCGGCCGACCATCGCCTGCCGCTGCCGCGGCGATGCTGAGAACGCTGGCGTGCGGGCCGTTGCCGCGACGATCAGCAGCGACGTCCTCTTCCGCAAGGCGGAGGCGTCGCCGTGACGGTGATGCAGCCGCGGGAAGCCTTCGTTCCCCTGCCGCCCGGAGCGGTCCCCGTGGCGCGGCGTCCGCTTTCCGTTGGCGCCTCGCTCACCTTCCGCCAGCGCGGCGGACACACCTTCCTCGGCGGCCAGTTGACACCGCATCCGTTCCACATCACCCGCCCCTTCTACCGCCCGGACGATCCGGCCGGGATGGCGACGCTCTATCTCCAGTCGTCGTCCGGCGGCCTCTATGGCGACGATCAGCTCGCGCTGCGCATCGTCGCCGAGGCGGGGGCGCGGGCCCATGTGACGTCGCAGGCATCGACGATGGTGCCGGCCTCGCATGGCGGACGGGCGCGGCTCGCCATACGCCTCAGGCTCGAAGCCGGCGCGCTGCTCGAATACGTGCCCGATCCGCTGATCCTCTTCGACGGCGCCGACGCCGACACCACGCTCGACGTCTCGATGGCGCGGGACGCCACCGCGATCGTCGCCGACGCGGTCCTTTTGCACAATCCGGCCGGCGGCATGCCGGCGTCCGGACGGTGGACGAACACGATCACGCTCAGCGTCGACGGCGAGCGCCTGCCGCGCCTGATCGAACGGCAGCGCCTCGATCTCCGCGAACGGCTGGCCTTTGGCCTGCATCGCGGCGACGAATCGTCGGCGCGCGGGCTCTGCTACGGCGCGCTCTACTCTGTCGGGACCGATACCGAGGTCGCGGCCGAAGCGCTCTCGGCCGGGCTGGCGGCGCTGGGCGGCATCAGCCGGCCGCGAAGCGAAGCCGGCTGGCTCTACTGGGGCGTCAATGCGCTGCCGGCGAAAGGCATCGTCGGTGCGCGGTTCCTGTGTGGCGACGGGGCGACGCTCAGCGCGGCGCTCGATGCCGCGTGGTCCGCGGCGCGTTCCGCCACCGGCTCGTCCCGCCCGTCCCGCCGGCGGAAGTGAGAAACCCCATGGCCGTTTCCGCCATCCGACGCATGACGCTTCGACGCCCTCTCCGAAGCAACACGAGAGTCCCTGGGCTGCTGATCAGCCCGACCTGCGCAGCCGCGACCCGGCGACCGTCATCGCTGCGCGACATGCGTTCCGGCCGCCCGGTCCGAACGTCCTCTGAAACCGAGAGCCCAAAGGGAGCACACCATGTACCACGGTGACATATCGAGCAGTAACGACACGGTTGGCGTCGCGGTCGTCAACTACAAGATGCCGCGGCTTCACACCAAGGAGGAAGTGCTGGCCAACGCCCGCAACATCGCGGCAATGCTGAAGGGCATGAAGACCGGGCTGCCGGGCATGGACCTGGTTATCTTCCCGGAATATTCGACCCACGGCATCATGTATGACGAGAAGGAGATGTACGAGACTGCCTCGTCGGTGCCGGGCGAGGAGACGGCGATCTTCGCCAATGCCTGCCAGGAGGCGAATGTCTGGGGCGTCTTCTCGATCACCGGCGAGCGCCACGAGGAGCATCCCAACAAGGCGCCCTACAACACCCTCATCCTGATGAACAACAAGGGCGAGATCGTCCAGAAGTACCGCAAGATCATGCCCTGGGTGCCGATCGAGGGCTGGTATCCCGGCAACTGCACCTACGTCTCCGAAGGCCCGAAGGGGATGAAGATCAGCCTGATCATCTGCGACGACGGCAACTACCCCGAGATCTGGCGCGACTGCGCGATGAAGGGCGCCGAGCTGATCGTTCGCTGCCAGGGCTACATGTACCCCGCCAAGGACCAGCAGGTGATCATGGCCAAGTCGATGGCCTGGGCCAACAACGTCTATGTCGCGGTGGCCAATGCCTCCGGCTTCGACGGGGTCTATTCCTATTTCGGCCACTCGGCGATCATCGGCTTCGACGGCCGGACGCTCGGCGAATGCGGCGAGGAGGACATGGGCATCCAGTACGCCCAGCTCTCGGTCTCCGCGATCCGCGACGCCCGCTCGACCGGCCAGTCGCAGAACCACCTCTTCAAGCTCCTGCACCGCGGCTATACCGGCCTGATCAACTCGGGCGAGGGCGACAAGGGCCTGGCGGCCTGCCCCTACGACTTCTACACCAAGTGGGCCACGGACCCGGAAGGCACCCGCGAGATGGTCGAGGCGCTGACCCGGCCGACCGTCGGCACCGACCAGTCGCCGATCAAGGGGATTCCGAACCAGAAGACCGCGGCGCATCGCTGATCGAACCAGGTGG
>JALHRF010000260.1 GCA_022841545.1 Bauldia sp.
CGTCGCCAGGAAGATGCTCATCCTCGCAAATACCCTCATCGCCAAAGATCGAACATGGCAACCAAATGCCCCCGTCGCACCTTGACACCAAATACAGATGCTCACCAAGCTCCGCATCGATCGAAAGCGATCGTGCTGCGCAATCCTCTCCCAATGGGAGAGGAGGCCAGTCTGCCTCGTCGCGAAACAAGCGAGCCGCATCACGCCTTCACCCGCGCATTAGCCGGATCGTAGAGCGGTCCCATATGCAGCATCGCCGGCACGCGGACGGTGGCCACCTCGAGCTCGTAGCGGCCCGCGCGAAGATAATCGTCGTCGACGCCGTCGGGATTGCGGACGTAGCCGAGGCCGATGTTCCGCCCGACCGTGTAGCCCCAGCCGCCGCCGGTGAGGTACCCCACCGCCTTGCCGTCGCGGAGGATCGTTTCGCGCCCCGAGAGCATCACGCCGGGATCGTCGACGGTGAAGGTCATCAGCCGTTTCGCGAGCGGGCTGTTGGCCGCCTGCTCGGCGGCGCCGCGGCCGAGAAACGGCAGCCCCGACTTGAGCTTCACCGCCCATCCGAGCCCGGCCTGGAACGGGTTGTCGTTGGGCGTGATGTCCGAGCCCCAGGCGCGGTAACCCTTCTCCAGCCGGAGCGATTCGAGCGCGCGATAGCCGGCCAGGCGAAGCCCGTGCGGCGCACCTGCCTCCATCAGTGCGTCGAAGACGACGCCGGTCTCGCCGATCGGGATGTGCAGTTCCCAGCCGAGCTCGCCGACATAGGTGACCCGAAGCGCGCGGGCGGTGACGCCGGCGATGGCGATCTCCCGGACGTGGCCGAAGGGGAAGGCCGCGTTCGACACATCGGCGTCGGTGACCGCGGCGAGCACGTCGCGGGCGCGCGGCCCCATCAGCGACAGCGTGCCCCAGTCCTCGGTGACGTCGACGATCCGGGCGTCGAGGCCGGCGGGGAGGTTCTGGCGTATCCAGGCGAGGTCATGGGTGCGGAAGCCGGTGCCGGTGACGACGTAGTAGCGATCCTCGGCGAGACGCGCCGCGGTGAGGTCGCATTCGATGCCGCCGCGGGTGTTGAGCATCTGCGTATAGGTGAGCCGGCCGGGCGCCTTCGTCACGTCGTTGGCGGCGACCCACGACAGCGCTTCTGCCGCGTCCCTGCCGGTCAACTCATACTTTGCGAAAGACGACTGGTCGAACAGCCCGGCCGCCTCGCGCACGGCGCGGTGCTCCTCTCCTACCGCCTCGAACCAGTTGCCACGGCCGAAGGTGTAGCGATCGCGGGGTTCGTCCTGGTCCCGCGCGAACCAGTTGGCCCGCTCCCAGCCGAGTTTCGAGCCGAGCACCGCGCGCCGCCCCTTCAGCCGCTCGTAGAGCGGGGAGACGATGCGCGGCCGGCCGCTCTCGTACTCCTCGAGCGGGTAGGCGACGGTATAGTGCTTGCCGTAGGCTTCGAGCGTGCGCTCACGGGTCCAGGTGTGGTCGCGGTGGAGCTCCGAGAAGCGGCGGATGTCGACGACCCAGAGGTCCATGGGCTGCTCGCCCTTCGCCACCCAGTCGGCGAGCACCCACCCCGCCCCGCCGGCCGAAGCGATGCCGAAGGCGTTGAAGCCGGCGCCGACGAAGAAGCCCCGCACCTCCGGCGCCTCGCCGAGGATGAAGTTGCCGTCGGGCGTGAACGATTCAGGGCCGTCGATCATCTGCTTGATGCCGGCCTTCTCCAGCGCCGGGATGCGGACCATCGCCGCGGTGAGGTGCTGCTCGAAATGGTCCCAGTCGTCGTCGAGGAGCTGGAACTCGAAGCGCTCGGGCACCACGTCGAGCCACGGCTTCGGGTCCGGCTCGTAGCCGCCGAAGGCGAGGCCGCCGACCTCCTCCTTGAAGTAGGTGCGGCGGTCGGGATCGCGGATCGTCGCCATGCCCGGAACGATGCCGTCGATCTTCTCGGTGACGACGTACTGGTGCTTCACCGCCTGGAGGGGGACGCTGACGCCGGCCAGTGCGCCGATCTGGCGCGACCACATGCCGGCGCAGAGCACCACCTTGTCGCAGCGGATCGTGCCCGCGGTCGTCTCGACCGCGGCGACCTTGCCGTCCTCGATCACGAAGCCGGTGCAGCCGATGCCCTCGTGCAGCTTCGCACCGTGGCTGCGCGCGCCCCGGGCCAGCGCCTGGGCGATGTCGGAGGGACCGGCCTGGCCGTCGCTCGGCATGAAGGTGGCGCCGACGAGATCGTCGACCTCGAGGTGCGGCCACAGCGCCTTGGCCTCGGCGGGCGACAGGAGATGCATGTCGAGCCCAAAACTCCGGGCCGTGGTCGCCTGGCGCTTGAACTCGGTCCACCGGTCCTCGTTGCAGGCAAGGCGAAGACACCCGGTCTCGCGCCAGCCGGTGGCGAGGCCCGTCTCCGCTTCGAGCCGCTTGTAGAGGTCGACCGAGTAGCGCAGCACCTGGGTGATCGACGCCGACGAGCGGAGCTGGCCGACGAGGCCCGCCGCATGCCAGGTCGAGCCTCCGGTGAGCCTGCCCTGCTCGATCAGCACCACGTCGGCCTTGTGGTCGCGGGCGAGGTGATAAGCGGTGGAGCAGCCGATGATGCCGCCGCCGATGATGACGACCTCGGCATGGGTTGGGAGGGTCATCATGTGTCCAATTCCATGGGAGCCGCTCGCGAGAGAAAATGCTGGATTACGGGCGGTACGTCCTTCGAGGCTCGCCGCAAAGCGGCGAGCACCTCAGGATGAGGAGGTTGATGTTCTCCATAATCACCCCGCAGACTTGCGCCCTCTGTGGAGCCACACCCCGTCCTCATGCTGAGGTGCTCGCGCCCTTTGGCGCGAGCCTCGAAGCACGCACGCCCTTGAGCCATCATCGCCTCATCCCCAGACGCACCCGCAGCCGGTCCGCCCCTGCCGTGATCAGCCGGTCGGCGATGATGGCGATGAAAGCGATGGCGAGGCCGGCGACGATGCCGCGGCCGGTGTCCGCCTTGGCGAGCGCGATGTAGACCTCCTGCCCGAGGTCGCGGGTACCGACCAGCGCGGTGATGACCAGCATCGAGATGGCGAGCATGATCGTCTGGTTGAGGCCGAGCATCAGCTCCGGCAGCGCCAGCTTGAGCTTGATCTTGACGAGGATCTGGAACGGCGTGCAGCCGGAGACCACGCCGGCCTCGATGAGCTGCGGGTCGACCGAGCGGAGGCCGTGGCCGGTGTAGCGGATCACCGGCGCGAGCGAATAGGCGACCACCGCGACGATCGCCGTGAAGTCGCCGACCCGGAACAGCATCACCACCGGCATCAGGTAGACGAAGGAGGGCAGCGTCTGGAGCGTGTCGACGAACACCTCGACGCCCTTCCACACCCGCTCGCGGGTCGAGGCCCACACCGCGATCGGCACGCCGATGAGGCAGGCGAAGATCACCGAGATGCCGCAGAGATAGACGGTGACCGTCGCCTTTTCCCACTGGCCGGTGACGGCGATCAGCGCCGACAGCACCACGCAGAGAAGCGCCAGCCGAAGCCCGCTCAGCGCGAAGCCGGCGAGGCCCAGGGCAGCCACCACCCCGAGCCAGGGCAATTCGGCGAGGAAGCGCTTGACCGGGATCAGGATGTTGAGGAGGAGCGCATTCTTGAACGCGTCGAGCGCGTCGAAGAAATTGACGTTGATCCAGCGGACGATCCCCTCCCAGAACCCCCCGGTCGTCAAGGTCCATGCGGCCGGGTAGGCCTGGATGGGAGCGTAGAAAAGCCCGAGAATCCCGGCTGTGACCACGATCACACACGCCGCCATCAGGTTGGGGTACCTGCGGTGGAATGGCTCGCCCGCCAGCGCCGCGGCATCGCGCGCCCGCACCTCGCTGTTCTCGGCGAAGGCCTGACTGAGCCGGTCGAGGGCAATGGCGAGCACCACGATCGCCACGCCCGCCTCGATGCCGGCGCCGATGTCTAGCCGGCGGAGCGCGGTGAGCACGTCGAAACCCAGGCCGCCCGCGCCGATCATCGAGGCGATGATCACCATGTTGAGCGACAGCATGATCACCTGGTTGACGCCGATCATCAGCCCCCGCCGCGCCGACGGCACCATCACCTTCCAGGTCATCTGCCGCCGCGTGCAGCCGATCATCCGGCCAAGGTCCTTGACCTCGTTGGGCACGCCCTGGAGCGCGAGGATGGTGACCCGCACCATCGGCGGCATGGCATAGATGATGGTGGCGACGATCGAGGCGACCGGCCCGAAGCCGAACAGGAACAGGATCGGTACCAGATAGGCGAAGATCGGCACCGTCTGCATCAGGTCGAGGACCGGGCGCATCGCCCGCTCGAAAGCCGGCCAGCGATAGCCGGCAAGGCCGAGGAGGAGGCCCCCCGCGACGCCCGCCGGGACCGCGACCAGGATCGAGGCGAGAGTCTGCATCGCGCTCTCCCACTGGCCGAAGACGGCGAGGTAGAGGAAGCAGAGGCCGACGAGGATAGCGAGCCGGCGGCCGCCGGCGTGCACGCCGATCAGCGTCGCGATGGCGATCACCGCGATCCAGGACAGCGGGGGCAGGAGTTGCACCGCATTGGAGCCCTCGCCGCGAAGGAAGCCGGTGGAAAGCACCGACAGCGCAACCGTATAGGGCACCTCGACCGCCGCCGAGATGGCGCGGGTCAGCTCGGTGAAGGTGAACAGGCCGAAGGTCGCGTCGTCGACCAGCCAGTTCATGCCGGCGGAGATCCACTTCGCGGCCGGAACCTCCAGCCCCTTCGGGTAGACCACCGCCCAGGGGGCAAGCTCGCCGCCGGCGAGCCACAGCACAGCAGTTGCCGCGATCACTGCGACCCAGGCGAGGCGGAGCGCCCAGGTCCGATGCTCGGCAAGCCCGTGGGCACCCGCCGTCATCGACCCGGAAACTGCCATTTGGACATCCTCACGCCTGAGCCGGCATATTCGGGGCTGGCGGCAGGCCGTCAAGCCCGGCGCGTCTCAACCCGCCGCAATTCGGGCCGATTGGCAACCTGGAGCAGCTTGTTGCTGGCGCCTGCCTTGGCGTCCTATCCTCGGCCGACCGGCACTGCCTGACCAAGTCCGGATTGGGCAGCGTCGGAAGTCACGGACAGCCGAATGTCGACCGATTCTTCGGGACCGGAATCTCGCGACCCGCTGCTCGATGCGGCGGCGCGGGTCTTTTCCGCGCGCCAGGCCGACAAGTTCGCGGTGTGGCTTGCGCTGGGCGCCGCCGGGATCGGGCTCTTCTTCATCGTCGCCGGCGGGTGGCAGGGCGAATGGTGGGTGTTTGGCGTGCTCGTCGTCGGCGCGGCGC
>JALHRF010000261.1 GCA_022841545.1 Bauldia sp.
GCCTGGAACTGTCGTTCGAGCGCCTGTGGGCGCTGCGCAAGGCCGTGTTCGGCGCGGGCGGCACGCAGGCCGCCGTCAGCGCCGGCGCCATCGGGCTGGCCGCCTGGCTGGCGGGCGTCCCGCTGCAGGCGGCCGTCGCCGTCGGCCTTGCGCTGGCGCTGTCTTCGACGGCCATCGTCATGCAGCTCCTGACCGAGGAGCGCCGCGCAGCCCAGCCCGTCGGGCGCGCCACGCTGGCGGTGCTCCTCTTCCAGGACATTCTGGTCGCGCCGATCCTGATCCTCGTCGGCTTTCTCGGGCGCGACGCGGACTCCGGGCTGTTCGCGCTGTTTGGCGAAGCGCTTCTCAAGGGCGCCGTTGCGGTGGCGGCCATCTTCGCGATCGGCCGCTACGTCCTGAAGGATGCGTTTCGTCTGGCGGCCCGGGCGGGCGGCCGCGACTTCCTGATGGGCATCACGCTTTTGACCCTCATCGGCGGGGCCGTGATCACCGCAGGTGCCGGCCTGTCGCTGCCGCTTGGCGCGTTCCTGGCTGGACTTCTGCTGGGCGAGACCGAGTTCAAGCACCAGACCGAGGTCGATCTCGAGCCGTTCAAGAGCCTGCTTCTCGGCCTGTTCTTCATGACCGTCGGCATGGGACTGGACCTGGCGGGCGCGCTCGACCATCTGCCGCTCGTGCTCGGCGGGCTGGTCGGCCTGCTCGTCGTCAAATGGCTGATCGCATGGGCTGCCTGCCGCCTCTTTGCCGGCAACGCGACGCTGTCGCTGGAGGCTGCGTTCCTGCTTGCCCCTGCCGGCGAATTCGCCTTTGTCGTGGTCCAGACGGCATCGGTCGCGGGCGTCCTCGACGCCGAGACGGCGACGATCACGAGCGCCATTGCCGGCCTGTCGATGCTGGTGGCGCCGATCGTCGGGCGCGCCGGCCGATGGGCGGCGTCGCGCATGCCCGAGAGCTCGATCGCCGCACCCGACAGTGCCGATTTCGCGGAGCTCTCCGGCCATGTCGTGATCGCGGGCTTCGGCCGCGTCGGGCGCACGATCGAGCGCATCCTCTCCGTCGAGGAGGCAGACATAGTGGCCCTGGAGCGCAATCCGGCGGTGGTCGCCCGCGAGCGCGAAAAGGGCGTCCGCATCTTTCTTGGCGACGCCTCACGCCCGGAAATCCTGCACAAGGCCGGGGCGGACGGCGCGCGCCTCTTCGTCGTCACCGTCGACGACCCCGACGATGCGGAGCGCATGGTGCGCGCGATCCGGAGCTTGCGGCCAGAGGCTCCGGTTCTGGCCCGGGCAAGCGATACGGACCATGCGCGCCGCCTTGGTCTCGCGGGCGCGAGCTTCGTCATTCCCGATGCGATCGAGGCAGGCCTGCAACTCGCCGGACGCGCGCTCGAGGAGTTTGGCTACGCCGGCGAAACCGCGCGCGACAGGATCACGTCGGAGCGGGAGCAGGAGTATCGCCAGGTCGGAAGCGACACCCCGTGAGCCCCCGGCTCAGCCGCCGCCGCGCCGCAGGTGTTCGTCCAGCCGTGGCATGATTTCCACGAAGTTGCAGGGCTTGTGGCGGTAGTCGAGCTGCGGCCGGATGATGCCGTCCCAGGCATCCTTGCAGGCGCCGGGCGACCCCGACGATGCGGAGCGCATGGTGCGCGCGATCCGGAGCTTGCGGCCAGAGGCTCCGGTTCTGGCCCGGGCAAGCGATACGGACCATGCGCGCCGCCTTGGTCTCGCGGGCGCGAGCTTCGTCATTCCCGATGCGATCGAGGCAGGCCTGCAACTCGCCGGACGCGCGCTCGAGGAGTTTGGCTACGCCGGCGAAACCGCGCGCGACAGGATCACGTCGGAGCGGGAGCAGGAGTATCGCCAGGTCGGAAGCGACACCCCGTGAGCCCCCGGCTCAGCCGCCGCCGCGCCGCAGGTGTTCGTCCAGCCGTGGCATGATTTCCACGAAGTTGCAGGGCTTGTGGCGGTAGTCGAGCTGCGGCCGGATGATGCCGTCCCAGGCATCCTTGCAGGCGCCGGGCGAGCCCGGCAGCACGAAGACGAAGGTGGCGTTGATGACGCCGCCGGTGGCGCGCGACTGGATCGTCGAGGTGCCGATCTTGTCGTAGGAGATGCGGTGGAACACCTCCGAAAATCCGTCCATGCGCTTCTCGAAGATCGGCTCCAGCGCCTCGGGCGTCACGTCGCGCCCCGTGAACCCGGTGCCGCCGGTGGTGATGATCGCGTCGATGGCCGGATCGCGCGACCAGTCCGTCACCTGCGAGCGGATCTTTTCGATGTCGTCGGTGACGATCGCGCGGGCGGCAAGCACATGCCCCGCCTCTGTCACCCGGTTGGCCAGCGTCTGGCCGGACTTGTCGTCGGCAAGCTGTCGCGTGTCGGACACGGTCAGCACCGCGATGCCAACGGGTATGAAGTCTCTCTCGGCGCCTGCCATGGATTGTCTCCTCATGCCATTGTTCGCGTCGCCGCCACGAACCAGCCCGGCCGTGCGCTGCCGATAGCACGGGCCGCGCCGGCGGCGGCTTCGGCGTCGGGAAAGATGCCAAAGCAGGTCGCGCCGGAGCCCGACATGCGCGCGAATGCCGCGCCCTCGACAGTCAGGGCAGAGTGGGCGTCGCCGATGGCGGGCGCAAGGGCGAGCGCGGGCGCGAAAAGATCGTTGCGGGTGGTGGCGAGCCAATCCAGCAGCGCCAAGCGGTCCAGTTGACCCGGCAGCGGGGGCAGGGGCGCGTTGTGCTTCGAGGCGAGTGCCGAAAACACTCGCGGAGTCTCGACGGCGACGCCGGGATTGACCAGCACGAGGTGCAGGACGGGAAAGTCTCCCACCGGGTCGAGCTGCTCGCCTATGCCGCGCGCAATCAGCGGTGCCGCCGCCAGGCACATCGGCACGTCGGCGCCGAGCACTTGCGCAAGACTGGCCAGGGCAGGGTCGTTGCCGCTCGTGCCAGAAAGCCTTGCCAGCGCGCGCAGCGTGGCTGCCGCATCGCTCGACCCGCCGCCGACGCCGGAGACGGCCGGGATGTTTTTTTCGAGTGCAATGGCGACCGTCGGGGCTGCCTGCGCAAACCTGCCGAAAAACGCGTCGCGCGCGCGGATCACGAGATTTTCGGCGCCGTCGGGCACGTGACCCGCAAACGGTCCCGTGACCACAAAGCTGTTCGTGTCGCTCGCCGCGACGGACAGCCTGTCGCCGAAGAGGGTAAACACCGACAGGCTTTCGATGAGATGGTAGCGGTCGGGCCTCTGCCCGGTCACATGCAGCGCGAGGTTGATCTTCGCGGGCGCGTGTTCGGCCTGCGCAAAACTATCGGCGGTCACGAGGCGGATGTCAGTCCTTGGCGAGCCTGTATTCCCCGGTATCGGGGTCTCGTACCAGCGTGCCGTTGGCACCCGTGGCCGACTGACGCTCATGCCGCTTGATCTTCGCGGTGACGCGCTCGGCCTCGCGCAGGAACGACCGATATCCGAAATAGGCGGCGACGCCTACGACTGCGAAGAAGACCAGCTGCGGCATTCTCATTCCTTCCCATGCATCGCGACCACCAGATCGGGGCCGCTCAGGTCGGTCACCGGAGATGATAGACCTATTTCTTCATCCGTCAAAGGCCGAAGCGGGCCCAGATTGCGCGGTCTTCCGCCGCATCGATGAGGCCCGAAGCCGCGGCGTGGCTCACCTGCGATCCGAACACGCCGAGCCTGCGGCCGAAGAAGCCGCGCGGCGCGGTGACGAGCTTCATTTCCGTCTTGTCCCCAAAGCGGTCCTTGAGGACGCTGCGCATGTCTCCGAGCGAGTCGACCAGACCAAGCGAAACCCCTCTCTTGCCGGTCCAGAACAGGCCGGTGAAGAGATCGGGATCGTCGCTGAGTTTCGCGCCGCGCCGCTCCTTGACGATATCGATGAAGGTTTCATGCACTTCGAGCTGCAATGCCTTGAGCTTCTCGATGTCTTCCTTCTTTTCCGGCTTGAACGGGTCGAGCACGGCCTTGTTCTGGCCGGCAGTGTGGACGCGGCGCTCGACCCCGATCTTCTTCATGAGTTCGGGAAAGCCGAAGGAGGCCGAGACGACGCCGATCGATCCGACGATCGAGGACGGATCGGCGATGATCTCGTCGCCCGCGACCGCGATCATGTAGCCGCCAGAGGCCGCGACATCCTCGACGAAAACCAGCACCTGCTTGTTCTTTTCCGCCGCCAGGTCGCGGATCCGCCTGTAGATCAGCCGCGACTGCACCGGCGAGCCGCCCGGCGAATTGATCGAGATGGCGACCGCCGGCGCATCCTTGAACGCGAAGGCCTTTTCGAGGAGCCCGGCGGTCGATGCGAGCGAAAGGCTCGGCCGCAACTGGCCGCCGCCCGACATGATCGTGCCGTGCAGCCGCAAGACGGGTATGGTGATGGCGTCCGACCGCATGGATTTGGGCAGCAGCCGGCGCAACAGTTTTCTCACGGGCAGGAAACTCCGGTCAGGATTCGATCCTGTGCATGTAGGGTTTTGGCGGCACCACGCAATGCCGGACGCGTGGTCAGTCGCCAAACAGCGACGCCTGCCCGCAATTGATCGCCTCGGCGCGCTGGGTGAAGGTCCGGCCGTCGTCCTGCTGCAGGACGAGCGGCGGCAGGATGGACAGGCCGCCGCGCGCTCCGCGTCGGGCACGGACCACGATGCGAATGGCCGGTCGCGCGGCCCGGGCGTGCACTGCGATGATCTCGGCCCCGCCGAAGCGCCGCCCCATCGCCGCCAGGATGGGCCCCAGCGAGACCGGCCGCGCGATGATCGCAAGCCGGGCGCGCGGCCGCGCCACCGAGGCCGCCGTGCGCAGCCAGGCCTCGAACAGGTCGCCGTCCATGACATGTGCGGCGCGCTTCAGGTCGTCTGGCGTGGCGCGGTCGACGGCGTCGTTGAAGGGCGGATTCATGACGATGAAATCGGCGCTTGCAACCGAGAGCCCGGCTGCGTCGCGCGCCGAAGCGGGCGCCGTGACATCGGCGGTCAGGAGGGAAATGCGGTCGGCAAGGTGCCGGTTTGCCTCGAGGCCGAGCGACTGGCGGGCGTAGGCCGCCATCTCGGGCGACTTTTCGACGAGGAGCACGCGAGCCTGCGGGCAGCGCGCCGCAACCGCCAGGCCAACCGCGCCGGCCCCCGCTCCGAAGTCCGCCGCCCGTCCGGCGAAGCTCGAGGGAACGGCTGCCGCGAGCACCAGCGCATCCATGCCGGCGCGGTGACCCCCGCGCGCCGGCTGCACGAGATGGAACCGGCCCTTGTGGAAAGCGTCGATGGAGATGTCCGGCGCGGCGGT
>JALHRF010000262.1 GCA_022841545.1 Bauldia sp.
GGCGCAGCCATAGGGGTAGCGGTCGAGAGCGGCGAGGATTCCGGCGACGTCGAGCGTGCTCGCGCCACCGATCGAGACGCCGACCGATCCGGTGCCGGGGATGAACTCGGCGAGCGGCGCCGCATCGACCGTCAGCGTGGCGCCGCCGGCGACCTCGACGGTGTTCCGCCGCGTGACCGGCTGGCCGGGCGGGCGGATGCCGAGGGCAAGCTCGCGCGGCCAGGCCTCGCCGTCCGGCGTGCTCAGCGTCACGGTGACGAAGTAGTCGCCGACGGTCTCGCCGGAGATCGGGATGTTGAAGCTCTGCCGCTCCTTCTCGGCGAGCGTCACGGTCCGTTCGACATCAGTGGCCGCGATGCCGATGCCGTCGCCGGCCTCGATCTTGAGGCCGTAGTCGCCGGCCGCACCGGCGACGTTGTTGATCTCGACGAGGAGACGCGAGGTGTCGTCGGTGAGCAGGAACTGCGGGATGCTGGCGCTGAGCACCACGGGATCGCGGACCAGCACGTCCTTGACCGCATGGCCGACGCCGTCGCGCGACCAGGCCATGGCCATGACGCGGACGGTGCCGTTGAACTGCGGCATGTCGAAGGAGACCGTCGCCTTGCCGTCGGGCCCGATTTCGACGATGCCCGAGTAGAACGCCACCAGCTTCTCGGTGGGCGGCGGCGCGGCAAGCCGCGTTCCGCCGCCGTCGCCGCCGGAACGAACTTCGCCCGGCACGCCCTGCATGCGGTCGATGAGGAGGCCGTAAAGGTCGCGGATCTCGATGCCGAGCTTGCGCTGGCCGAAATACCAGTCGTCGGGGGCGGGCGGCTTGAAGTTGGTGAGGTTGAGGATGCCGAGATCGACGGCCGCGACGGTGACGAAGGCTTCCGTGCCGGGTTCGAGGTTGTCGATCGCGATCGGAATCGTCATCGGCTGGCGCGGGCGCATCTCGTCGACGACGCCGAGCGAGACGGCGAGGTCGTGGTCGCCCGGCTCGACCTTGGCCCAGGTCAGGCCGAGGGCGCGGGACGGCATCCGCTTCGCCGGCAGGTCCATCGGCCGGTAGAGTGTGGCCGTGACATAGGCGCCGGGGCCCCACTGGTCGGTGACCACGAGATCGACGCTGGTGCCGCCCTCTGGCACTTCCACCGCCTGCATCTCTATCAGCCGGTCGTCGAGGACGGTGACGAGCGCGATGCCGGCGAAGCGCGGGTCGAGGCGGAGCTTCGCGGTATCGCCGACGCGATAGGCCGGCTTGTCGAGGGCGACCTGGAGCACGTCGGGCGTCTCGGACGCCGCCGAGGAGACGTACCAGCCGGCGTAGAACTCGTAGCTCGACGCCGCGGCGTCGTCGCCGCCGCGCTCGACGGTGAGGCGATAGCGACCCCAGTCGACATTGGCCGACACCGTGACCGGACCGTCGGCCTTGGTCTCGATCTCGCCGGTCGCAACGCGCTCGGCGCTGGTGACGATCTCGTAGTTCCAGTTTCCGTCGGAGCGGTACCACTGGTAGTCGGAGACGATCCGCTCGAGCCGCCAGGTGAGGCCGGGGGCGGCCATCCGCTGGCCCTCGGGGGCCGCGAGGATCACGTCG
Organism: Bauldia sp.; assembly: GCA_022841545.1. Lineage (GTDB taxonomy): Bacteria > Pseudomonadota > Alphaproteobacteria > Rhizobiales > Kaistiaceae > Bauldia. The sequence continues at coordinate 1,583 of JALHRF010000262.1, forward strand.
AAACTGGCGCTCGCGCCTTCCTCGACTTCATCCTCGCCGAACTGCGGCTTGATGCCGATCATCGGCGCATCCGGGGTGATCGGCAGCGACAGCCGGCGCTCGACCGAGCGGCCGTTGGTGTCGGCGATGCGGACGATGATCTGCGCCTGAAGCGGCCGGGTCGTGACCGGCAGCTGCGGCAGGCCGACTTCCAGCGTCGCCTTACCTTCCTCGTCGGTCACGGCGCCGAGGTCGATCGGCTCGCGGATCGGATCGATCTGCTCCTCCGCGAGGCCGAAGCGGTAGCCGTCGAAGCCGGCCAGCGTCTCGGCCGGGCGGATGTCGATGTCGCCGTCGATCGAGAGGCCGGGCGCGGTGGCGCCGTAGAGATAGCGGGCGGTGAGGTCGATGATCGCCGGCGCCGTCGTGCCGATCGCCGTGGCCTCGGTCTCGAGCTCGAAGGCGAGCCGTTCGGGCTGGAAGTCCTCGACCAGCACGGAAGTCTCGGCGACGGATCGGCCATCGGGGTCGGCGTAGAGCCGTACCTGCCACGAGCCGCGCATCGCCTCGGCTTCGAGCGGGACGCTCGCCGAATAGCCGCCAAGGCCGCCGTCTGAAAGCGTCTCACGGAGATACTCGACGCCGTCGGGGCGTTCGACGACGAGCGTCATCGGCAGGTCGGAGATCGCGATTGCGCGAGCGTCGCGGACCAGCGCCGTGAGATGGATCGTCTCGCCCGGCCGGTAGATGCCGCGCTCCGGCGTCACGTAGACATCGAGTGGACCGGGCGCCGCGCGTCCCTCGACGCCGCGGTCGGAGAGGTCGAAGGCCGAGCGGCGGAGGTCGATGAAGCCGTAGTCGCCGTCGGCCAGCGTGGCGTCGATCATCTGGGGCGCCGCGCCGCCTGTACCCCGGGCGAGGCCCGGGTCGAAGCGGACAAAGCCGTTCTGGTCGGTGGTGGCCTCGCCGAGGACGTCGTTGTTGACGGCGACGAGGCGAAGCTTCGCGCCCGCGACCGGCTCGGCGGTGGAGAGCGAGCGGACGATGGCGTGGATGCCGTCGCTGCCCGAGAGCGCCGTCAGCCCGAGGTCTGACACCACGAACCACTGGGTCGCAAGCTGGCCCCACTGGTTCGGATCGAGTTCGGCCTTGGCGGTGATGACGTAGACGCCGGGACGCATGTCGTCGACAGCGTCTGTGATCGGGACTGCGGTCGTGATGGTCCGGTTGAGTTCGGACTGGATCAGGATCTCGCCCTCCCAGATCAGTTCCCCCGTCTCCTCGCCGATATTGCCGGCGCTCCAGGACGAGAGCGTGCGCATGAACTGGTTGTTGCGGATGGCGTAGGCGACGCTCCGGTCGTTGATCCGGTAGATCTGCGCCGACGCCTTGTCGGTATTCACCGAGACGATCGGCAGCGAGGCGCCCGGGCCGGCCGGGAGCACATAGGAATTGCCGGCGAAGCCGACCCAGGGGGCGCGGTCGCGGACATAGACGTTGATCTCGGACGGCTGCGCCAGCACCTCGCCGTCGGCGGCCGGCAGGCCGCCGCGGATGCGGACGTCGTAGCGGCCGCCGTGCTTCACGCCGTCGATGCAGATCTGGCGCCGCTCGGGCTCGATCGCGAGGCCCTCGCCGCCGGAGACGGTGACGAAATCGGTCAGTCGGGGATCGGAGGCGGGAAGATCGTCGGAGAAGACCACGCAGATGCGCGGATCGGCGATGTCCGAATCGACATTGTGCGAGACGATGCGGAAGCCGTGTTCGGCGATGACCTTCTCGTAGGCGCTCTGCACGGCGGCATCCGCGACGAGCGCAAGGCTGGCACGGTAGGAACGGTAGGAGAGCTTCCACTCCTCGCGCCGGGCGAAGCCGTCGCCGATCAGCGCCAGCGCCCTGGCCTGGTTGTCGATCGCGTCGGAGCGGACGAAGGCGTTGATGCTCGCCGCGGTGATGTCCTGGTAGGCCTGCTGGCGCTGCGTCCAGTCGTCGGGATCGCGGCCGAGGCTGGCGATGGCGAAGTCCATCCACAGGCCGGGATTGTCGTCGGCGATCGCTAGCGTCTGGCCGAAGAGCGTGGCCGCGCCGTCATAATTGGCGGCGTTATAGGCCTCGGTGCCCATGTCGCGGAGCTGCTGGTAGGCGGTCCCCGCCGGCGGGACGTAGCGGCGCTTGATCGAGGTTGCGAGCTCGCGCGCCTCATCGACATACCGGCCGGGCACGAAGTCGAGCTGCGCGAGACGGGTCGCCTCCAGGCTCGGGGTCAGCTCGGCGGTCTGGACGAGGCGGCCTGCGGTGGCGCCGGGCGTGGCGGTCAGCGTGCCGAAGTCGGTCTTGAGGAAGCACCAGCGCGCCTTGGTGTTGTATGTGAAGGCGCGGCACTGGTCGCCGTCGATGCAGGCCGCCTGGCAGGCCTGGAGGTCGACGTTCTTGACGGTCTCGTAGTCGAAGCCCGGATAGTCGGCGTCCGGCGTGACGATCACCCGCGTAGATTGCTCTTGCGCAAGCACCGTCATCATCGGTGCGCTTGCCGCGAGAAAAAGCGCGAGAACAAGGAGACGAGCCGCCTGAACGACGTTGCGCATGGATTTCCTCCGCTGAGCGCCCGCCCTCGTGGGCCAGAAGCCGCATCACTCTAAATTGGGCCACTGCGGCGGTAAAGCGGCGGCTACTGTATGCATGACGCCTAATTTTTAGGCGCGAGACGCGCGCGGGTCCGGCTCCGCCTAACCGATAGGCATTGCGCATCATTATTGTGCGTTGCAATGCAAGCGCTTCAAGCCCCGTGGGCTCTGCCGTTTCCGTTTCCTCTTTTGACATCATGTCCGTATCGCCATGAGGCGGCTGGCCCGCTTCTTGCGAAATCCATGTTGCGCTGCGGGGCACCCATCGTTTGACGCCGCGGCAAGAGACAGGAGACAGGGCTTCATGCTGATGGACAGGGGAATGATACGGGGAATCGCCGTCGCGGCCGGACTTGGGCTCGCGGCGCCGCTCGCTGGCGTGCTGCCGGCCGCCGCCCAGGACGACACCATCAAGGTCGGCATCCTTCATTCGCTCTCGGGGACGATGGCGATTTCCGAGACGACGCTGAAAGACGTCATGCTGATGCTCATCGAGGAGCAGAACAAGAAGGGCGGGCTTCTCGGCAAGCAGCTCGAGGCCGTGGTGGTCGACCCGGCGTCGGACTGGCCGCTTTTTGCCGAGAAGGCGCGCGAGCTGATCAGCCAGGAGAAGGTGGCCGCCGTGTTCGGCTGCTGGACCTCGGTGTCGCGCAAGTCCGTGCTGCCGGTCTTCGAGGAGCTGAACAGCCTGCTCTTCTATCCCGTGCAGTACGAAGGCGAGGAGAGCCAGCGCAACATCTTCTACACCGGCGCCGCGCCGAACCAGCAGGCGATCCCGGCGGTCGACTACCTGATGGAGAACGAAGACGTCGAGCGCTGGGTCCTCGCCGGCACCGACTACGTCTACCCGCGCACCACCAACAAGATCCTCGAGGCCTATCTGCAGGCCAAGGGCGTCGCGCCGGAAGACATCATGATCAACTACACGCCGTTCGGACATTCCGACTGGCAGACGATCGTCGCCGACATCAAGGCCTTCGGCTCGGCGGGCAAGAAGACGGCGGTGGTCTCCACCATCAACGGCGACGCCAACGTCCCCTTCTACAAGGAGCTCGGCAACCAGGGCATCAAGGCGGAGGACATCC
>JALHRF010000263.1 GCA_022841545.1 Bauldia sp.
CAGGAAGATGCTCATCCTCGCAAATACCCTCATCGCCAAAGATCGAACATGGCAACCAAATGCCCCCGTCGCACCTTGACACCAAATACAGATGCTCACCAAGCTTCGCATCGATCGCGAGCGATCGTGCTGCGCTATCCTCTCCCAACGGGAGAGGAGGGGGCGGCGGTGGTTCCAGCGACCGCATGATCACGCGACCGCAGCGTCGGCGCGCTGGCGGGCGTTCCAGTCGGCGGCGAGGTCGAGGAAATTCTTCAGGATCTGGTGGCCGTTCTCCGACGCGATCGACTCGGGGTGGAACTGGACGCCGTGGATCGGAAGCGACCGGTGCATGACGCCCATGATGACGTCGTCGTCGGCGCTGGCGGTGGCTTCCAGGACGGCGGGGAGGCTCTCCGGCGCGATGGTGAGGGAGTGGTAGCGGGTGGCCTGGAAGTCGCCGTTGATGCCGCGGAACACCGAGCGGCCGGTGTGGCGGATGGTGCTGACCTTGCCGTGCATCAGGGACGGCGCGCGGACGACGCGGCCGCCGAAGACCTGGCCGATCGCCTGGTGGCCGAGGCAGACGCCGAGGATCGGGATTCTTGGGCCGGCCGTCTCGATCAGGGCGAGGCAGATGCCGGCCTCGTTGGGGGTGCAGGGGCCGGGGGAGATGACGATCGCGTCGGGGCGCATCGCCACGACCTCGGCGACGCTCACCTTGTCGTTCCGTCGCACCTGCACGTCCGCCCCAAGCTCGCCGAGAAAGTGGACGAGGTTGTAGGTGAAGCTGTCGTAGTTATCGATGACGAGGACGGACATGATGGCGGCTTCGTTCAGGTGAGGCCCGGGACGTTGAGTTGCTCGAAGCGCCGCTTCACCAGCGCCGACGTGGCGAGGGCGGCGGCAACTCCGGCCAGCACGCCGACGACGCCCACCGGCCAGAAGCCCAACAATACGCTACTCGAAAGACCGCCGCCAGAACCGGCGGGCGCGAGCAGGACGACGCCCAGCGCATCGAGGCAGATCATGCCGAGAAGCGGCGAAACCGCGCCGGCGATCAGCGCGCCGCGGAGGTTCACGCCGTCGGGGCGCATGGCGACCGGGCGCCAGAAGATGTAGCCGGACGCCGCCGCAACGGCGACGGCCGCCAGCGCCATCACCGCGAAGGGCATGGCGACGATGCTCCGGCCGAGGAAGACGAGGGCGAAGATCAGGACGATCAGCCCCGCCTGGACCGCGAGCAGGCGCTCGCCACTCTCGCCCGCCTTCCGCCAGAGCTGCCTGGGGTCGATCATGGCCGCCCCCGACGCATCACGCGCACACGGCCTTGATCTCGAACACCACGCCGTCGGCGAAGGTCGTGCTCTCGGCCAGCGTCCAGCCGCCGGCGATCATCTCGCGGGTGGCCGGATCGTCGCAATAGACCTTGCTGAGTTTGCCCTGCCAGTCGTCCTGCCAGCCGGCGGGCTGGGCGGCGGCCGTGTCTTTCCGGGAAAAGTGCGTCAGGATCGTCCTGGTGTCGCAGGAGACGTCGATCCGCTCCTGCGCGGTCATGGAGTCGATGGGGGTGGAGCCCGCGGCGTTGGCGGTCGCCGCCGCCTCCGAGATCATGCCGCAGAGCATCTCCTCGGGCGACTGGGCCTGGGCCACCTGGGCCGAAGCGAGCGCAAGGCAGAGCAACGCGCCCGCGAGGCCGGCCGGAATCCGCATGCTCATCACTGCCCCCTCCCGACGCCCGACGCGAAGCGCACCGCCTCCTCGGCGGCGCGGAACAGGGCGCGGGCCTTGGCGACGCACTCGTCGTGTTCCTTCTGCGGCACGGAATCGGCGACGATGCCGGCGCCGGCCTGCACATACATCGTGCCGTCCTTGATGATCGAGGTGCGGAGGATGATGCAGGAATCCATGTCGCCATTGGCGGTGAAATAGCCGACGCAGCCGGCGTAGATGCCGCGCTTCTCGACCTCCAGCTCGTCGATGATCTCCATCGCCCGCACCTTGGGCGCGCCGGAGACGGTGCCGGCCGGGAAGCCCGCGGCGAGCGCGGAGATCGAGTCTTCGCCCTTCGCCAGTCGGCCGATCACGTTCGACACGATGTGCATGACGTGGCTGTAGTATTCCGGGAAGAAGGACGCGGTCACCTTGACCGTGCCGATCTCGGCGACGCGGCCGACGTCGTTCCGGCCGAGGTCGAGAAGCATCAGGTGCTCGGCGCGCTCCTTGGGGTCGGCGAGGAGTTCGACCTCGAGCGCATGGTCCTCCTCCGGCGTGCCGCCGCGCGGGCGCGTGCCGGCGATCGGGCGGATCGTGACCTCGCCGTCCTTGACCCGGACCAGGATCTCGGGGCTCGAGCCGGCGACGGCGAAACCGCCGAAATCGAGGTAGTAGAGATAGGGCGAGGGGTTGACCCGGCGGAGGGCGCGGTAGAGCGCGAAGGGCGGCAGCGCGAAGGGCGCCTGGAAGCGCTGCGAAAGCACGACCTGGAAGATGTCGCCGGCGGCGATGTAGTCTTTTGCGCGGGCGACCATGTCGAGATAGCGCTCGGGCGGCGTGTTGGAGCTGACGGCACGGTCGAAGCTGACTTCGGTGTACTGCGCCGACTTGTCGAGCGTGGCGTCGAGGGTATCGACGACCGCCGTCAGGCGCTCGACGGCGCGCTCGTAGGCCTGGGTCGCGGTGGCGGATGCCGCCGGGCGAACGGGGGTGACGACGGTGATCTCGTCGCGGACGGCGTCGAAGACGACCACCACGGTCGGCCGGATGAGGATCGCATCGGGGAAGCCGAGCGGGTCGGGATTGGGGGCGCCGAGCGCCTCCATCTCGCGGACCATGTCGTAGCCGAGATAGCCGAAGATGCCGGCGGCCATCGGCGGCAGGCTCGACGGAAGGGTGAGGCGGGACTCGGCGATGATCGCCCGGAGCGCGTCGAGCGGGCGCGCCGCGAGCGGCTCGAAACGGGACGCGCCGGACGGATCGCGGTCGACCTCGGCCCGGCCGTCGCGGACGCGGAAGATCAGGTCCGGCGCGAAGCCGATGATCGAGTAGCGGCCGCGGACGGCGCCGCCCTCGACCGATTCGAGCAGGAAGCAGTTGGCGCGGCCGGCCGAGAGCTTCAGCATGGCCGAGACCGGGGTCTCGAGATCGGCGACGAGCCGCGTCCAGACGACGCCGGGCCGGCCGGCATCGTAGGCTCGCGCGAAGGCCTCCCCGGACGGCTCGATCAGCATGGCATGGCCCGTCCGGTCAGAGCCCCGGGCCGGTCTGGAACGAGCCGATGGCGGTCTGGAGCGCGACCTGGTTGACCGTGACGCCGAGCCGCTCCTGGAGCTGGTAGACGTAGGAGGTCAGGAGGTCGTTGGCCAGCTCGCCGGAGAACTGCTCCTCGGGCTGGACGAGATCGGGTGCGCCGGAGAAGTAGGGCGGGACGGTCACCCCGGTGGTGGTGATCACCAGCTTGGCGCCGTCCTGGCCGTCGGCCACCGCGGCATAGCCCTGCGGGCCGCCGAAGGCCGCCTCGACCGCGGGCGCGGCGAGGCCGACGGGCGGTTCGCCCCCGCGCTTCACGCCGGCAGCGGTCTGGACGGTGAGGCCGGCGGCGGTGGCGACTGCGGCAAGATCGCCGTCGCTCTCGACTTCCGCACGAATCTCGTCGGCGCGCGCCGTGAGCCGCTTCTCGACCTCGGCCGCCTTCCAGGCGGCGATGACCATCTCGCGGACCTCGGCCAGTTCGCGGTCGCGCTCGGCGGAGACGGCGGTGACCTGGAACCAGACATAGCCGTCGTCGGCGGGAATCGGGTCGTTGTCGAGGCCGACGTCGCTCTCGAAGGCGGCCGTGACCAGCGCCTGACCGCCGGGGAGGTGGGCGATCGCCGTGCCGTCGGCATCCCGGCCGGCGGCGTCGACGGCGGGAATCGTGCGCAGCGTCAGGTCATAGTTCCCGGCGATCTCCTCGAGCGACGAGCCGCCAGCGCGGGCATCCTCGATCACGTCGAGCTGGTCACGGATCTCCTCGACGGCGCGGCTCGCGGCGATCTCCGCCTTGAGCGTGTCCCGGACCTCGGCGAACGGGGTCACGGTCTCCGGTTCGATGGCGCTGACGCGGACGATGACCGGGCCGAACTGGCCGGCGATCAGCGGGCTGACGCCGCTGGCGGCAAGCCCGAAGGCGGCGTCGGCGACCTTGGGATCGATGATCTCCGTGCGGGGGATGAGGCCGAGATCGACGACATCCGGCATGCCAGGCATGGCGGCGACCTCATCGAAGCTCTTGCCGCCGGTGAGGGCGGCCGCGGCTTCCTGGCCCTGCTCCTCCGAATTGAAGACGATCTGCTCGATCTGCCGCCGCTCCGGCGTGGTGAAGCGGGTGGCGACGACGCGGTCGTACTGGGCCTGTGCCTCGGCATCGGTGACGCCGCTCGCATCGGCGACGTCGGCCGGGGTCAGGCGCATCAGGCTGAGCGCGCGGAATTCGGGGGCGCGCCAGTCGCTCTTGCGGCCCTCGAAAAAGGCGGTGAGATCGGTTTCGGTCGGCTCGGGAATGGCGCCGGCCGCATCCGGGGCGAGCACGATCCAGCTCAGGTTGCGTTCCTCGCTCTGGTATTCGTGGAGGGCCCGCATGAAGGCGTCGGGGACCTTGGTCTCGCCGGCGAGACCGTCGGTGATCTGCTGGCGGATGTAGCCGGTGCGGAGCTCCTGGACGTACTGGTCCTCGGTCAGGCCGGCATTCTGGAGGAGCTGGACGAAGCGGATGCGGTCGAAATTGCCCGAGGCGTCGTGAAAGACCGAGTCGCCGGCGATCTCCGTCGACAGCGCCTCGTTCGAGATGCCGAGGGACATGCTGCGGGCGTCGTCAGTCAGCGTGGCGTCGGCGACGAGACGGCCGAGCACCTGCTGCGGGACGCCGAACATCTGCGCCTGCTCGGGGGAGACCGGCTGGCCGAACTGCTGGCTGAGCTGACGAAGCGTGGCGTCGTAATTGCGGACGAACTGCCGGACGGTGACCTCGGTCTTGCCTACCGTCGCGACCACATCGGCGTTGAAGCCGGTGAAGAAGCCGGAGACGCCCCAGACCGCGAAGCTCACCACGAGGAGCGCGATCAGGAGCTGCGCCACCCACCCGCTGGAAGCCTTGCGGAGCTTGTCGAGCATGTAAACCTCTGATTTCGTGCCGGATCGGTGCTGTTAGCACCGAACTTCCCAAAAAGCGCGCGGATAATAGGCAGTGCGGATTGCCGCAGCAAGGATGCCGCGCTTACA